>DCUA01000041.1:0-3252 GCA_002329675.1 Firmicutes bacterium UBA1426
TTTTCCTTATCATATTGACAAGGCTGATAAACGAGGAGAAGATAAGCCATGAATTGCAGAAAGTCATAATTATGGCTGACTTACAAGAGAATAGTCAGCCATAATTTTTGTAAACTCATATTTTGGCTGACCAGCAAGGTGAAGGTAAGCCATGAACTCAGAAAGTCCTGTTAGACAGGCCGGCGCACGCACATCTCCTCGGAAACCGACGGATTTTTGATGCCCTTTGCAATATCGGGCATAAAATCCTTTATAGGTTCACGGTTTCTACGGAGATGTGCGTACGCCGGCCCTGATTAAACATAGTTAAAACTACAACTATTTGGACCTGGCTTTCGCATTGTCCAGATGGGCAGCCACTGCAACCGCGCCCGCTTCCGGATCCTTGCTGACAAAAGCATCAAATATCTTTTTATGCTCCATCAGAACTTGCTCCAGATGCCCATCCAGATAGGCACTGTTGCTTTCTGTTTCCTTGAGATAAAGCTGATAAGTAGAAAGGGTATGCTCCAGCATGCGATTATGTGACGCCTTATAGATGAGATTGTGAAACTGCATATTGATGTTCAGCATCTTATCTGCCTCACCCTTCATGGTATAAAACTCCATGAATTCATAGGCTTCCTCCAGTTTTTCCTGTTCTTCCTCAGTGATTCGCTCTATTGCCCATTTTACAGCTAAAACTTCATAGGCCTTGCGCATCTCAAAGAGGTCCGAAAGATCTCTCTCGGACAGTCCCAATACGTAAGCTCCCCTGTTGGGGATGGTCTCTATCAGACCTTCCAGTTCCAGTTGGCGGAAAGCCTCTCTGACAGGGGTACGGGAAAGACCATATCGATCACAGATCTGTTGTTCCGATAGTTTCTCGCCCTGCTTCAGCCTGCCTCGCAGTATGTCGCTCTGAAGCTCCGTAAAAAGATTCCCCGAAAGCGGGTGGCCTGTGGAGCGAATACCGTTTGCCACTCTACTCATCCTCCTATCCTCTCACTTTCTCCAAGATAGAATCCGCCAACTCTGCCCCGGTAGCACCATCCGGCCGGCCGGTGATCACATGCTTTCCATCTTTCATAGTACACTGCTCAATGGCATCGAATAATTTATCTGCATAACTCTGATAGCCGATGTGAGAAAGGAGCATTGCCCCTGCACGTATTACACTGCTGGGATCCGCATAAGCTGCCCTTCCCTCTTCAACCATCCTGGGCGCTGAGCCGTGGATCGCTTCAAACATGGCATACCGGGTTCCAAGGTTAGCACTTCCTGCTGTTCCCACTCCCCCCTGCAGCTCGGCTGCTTCATCCGTTAGAATGTCGCCATAGAGGTTAGGCAGGATCATGACCTCGAACTGTTTTCTTCTCTTTTCATCCAGGAGCTTAGCTGTCATGATATCGATGTACCAGTCATCGGTTTCGATTTCAGGATATTCCGCTGCCACCGCTTTGCATATATCGAGGAACTTGCCATCGGTTGCCTTTACCACGTTAGCCTTGGTAACGATAGTGACCCGTTTTTTTCCGTTCTTCTTAGCGTATTCATAAGCCAGACGAGCGATTCTCTCAGTCCCCGGCGTAGTGATTATACGAAAATCTACAGCCAGGTCATCTGTTACATTGATACCCTGGCTACCCATAGCATAGAGGCACTCTGTATTTTCACGGAAGAATGTCCAGTCGATACCCAATTCCGGCACCTTCACCGGTCTTACATTGGCAAAGAGATCCAGTTCCTTCCGCATGGCTACATTGGCGCTCTCAACATTAGCCCATTTATCTCCCTTTCTGGGCGTAGTCGTGGGGCCTTTCAATAATACGTTGCATTTCTTGATTTCCTCAAGTACATCATCCGGGATCGCTTTTCCGGAAGCGGCGCGGTTTTCAATGGTGCAGCCGTCGATCCTGCGGAACTCCACTTTTCCCGCACTTACCTCTTCAGATAATATCTCTTTGAGAACACGCCCTGCCTGTTCTGTAATGACAGGTCCTATGCCATCGCCGCCTATTATACCTATTACGATCTTCTCCAGCTTTCCATAGTCTACAGGCTCACTACTTTTCTTGATTTTCTCAATACGGGCCAGCTGTTGTTCTATTATCTGCTCAAATGCATGGGTGTAGTTCATTATTTTTCTCCTCGATTCTCTTGCTTTTTTATCATGTTTATCTTTCCGCCCGCCAACAGCATAGCATGTTCTTCGGCTGTGAAGTTACCTATGGTCTCATACACTTTTCCTGTATCCAGGTTCTTTACCGTCACAATCTGCTTGCCTGTCTCCTCTTTGGCATTCTCAATGCGCAGTTTATGCCCTAAAGAGAAATCGTCGTAATCCTCGGGATTGGAAAAGACCAGGGGCAGGATCCCGCTGTTTATCAGATTTGCTCTATGGATCCTTGCATAGGATTTTGCAATAACAAATCGGATGCCCAGATAAAGGGGCGCCAGAGCCGCATGCTCTCTGCTGCTGCCCTGTCCGTAGTTTGCTCCCGCAATAATGACACCATCTTCCGCTATCTGACACCGAGCCGGGAAACCTTCATCAATCGTAGCGAAACAGTAATTGGACAGATGAGGAATGTTGGATCTGTAAGGTAGAAGCTTAGCATTTGAGGGCATGATATCATCCGTTGTAATATTATCCTCGCCTACCAGGACTACGCTGCCTTCTATCTCATCGCTCATGGGCTCGTTTAATGGGAAGGGTTTAATATTGGGACCCATATCCAAAGGAGTATTCTCCTTATTGCATCCTACCGGATAAACCATGTAATTGTCATTCTTTTCAAATACAGTATCCTCTACCTTGGGGAGGTCAAACCCGGCTTTTCTGCCGTCGGTCAACACCCCCGTAATAGCTGAGATCGCTGCCGTTTCAGGGCTGACCAGATACACATCTGCGTCAGCAGTACCGCTTCTTCCTTTGAAGTTGCGGTTAAAAGTCCTTAGCGATACTCCTCCGGATCTTGGAGATTGACCCATTCCGATGCATGGCCCGCATGCGCATTCAATGACCCGTGCTCCTGCGTTGATCATCTGTGCCAGGGCACCGTTTTCGGCAAGCTTTGACAGGATCCTGCTGGATCCGGGAGAAATGACAAGGCTCACATCAGGATGGACCTTCTTACCCTTTAGAATTTCCGCAACCTTCATAAGATCCGTATAGGAGGAATTGGTGCAGCTCCCGATGGCCACCTGGTGAATGACAATGGGACCGATCTCCCCTACAGGGGCAACATTATCCGGGCTATGGGGCATAGC
>DCUA01000041.1:3327-7572 GCA_002329675.1 Firmicutes bacterium UBA1426
GCCCGGTCTGTGACCGATAATGTGCTGACGCCTTCACCGAAATACTCTACTACTTTGCCCACACCGCCCTTAACCGTCAGGACTCGCAGGACGTGCAGAATCACATCCTTTGCAGATACCCAGGAGGGAAGGCTTCCCGTAAGTTTCACACCGATGACCTGAGGCACCTGAAGGCTATAGGTTCCCTGAGCCATGGCCACTGCTACATCCAGGCCGCCCGCACCTATGGCCATCATACCTAAACCGCCTCCCGTGGGAGTATGGCTGTCGGAGCCCAATAGAGTCTTTCCGGGTACACCGTAATTCTCCAGGTGAAGCTGGTGGCATATCCCGTTTCCGGGCTTGGAAAACAGAACACCGTGACGCTTGGCTACACTCTCGATAAAAGCATGATCGTCTGCGTTCTCAAAACCTGTCTGCAGTGTATTATGATCGATGTATGCAACAGACAATTCTGTCTTGATGCGATCCACATCCATTGCTTCAAGCTGAAGATAAACCATGGTCCCCGTTGAATCCTGGGTGAGAGTCTGATCAATGCGTATCGTGATCTCTTCTCCGGATTTGAGTTCTCCGCTGACCAGGTGATCTTTTAGTATTTTATAAGTGATTGTGCCCTTCATTCTAATGTCCTTTCTGCTGGTTCGGTAATTGTATTCTTGTATACAATTATAGGCGTTCCTTCTCTTTCTGTCAATAAAAAAAGCCGGACAAGATCACTCTGCCCGGCTTTTATGTAAGTCATCAGTATCGGTACAACTTATTAGTATAGGTTTGCAAAGATCTCTCTGATCTCATCTCTGTCAAGGAAAACGTAGTTGTTTGCCAGGAGTCTCTGCTGATTGGCAATAGTCATATCTGTGAACTCGTCGATTTGCGATTCGACCATGCCATACTCTCTCAGAGGTTTCTTAGCGATGAGCTTGTTGAGGAAGGTCTCCAGCTCTCCGTAAACATCGCCTTCCGGATCGCAGCCCAGAGCGTCGGCAAAGATCTTTGTCGCCTGCACGATCTTGCCCTTGGGATCTTTACGCATATACATCTTGAACACTTCGGTAAAGAACTGATAGTTTGCCTCACCGTGGGGAACGTGGAATGCACCGCCAATAGAATAGGACAATGCGTGGACAGCAGCGCAGCCGGCATTACCGAATGCGATCCCGCCGTAGTTGGAGGCAAGGACAAATTCCTTCAGATACTTGAAGCGCTCTTCCTCACCATGAGCGACGATCTCTTTATAACCGTCCATGATCATCTTGATCGCTGCTAAAGAATACATCTCTGTGAAGGGAGAAGCCTTCGGCGAGAGATAGGATTCGATGGCGTGGATCAAGGCATCCACAGAGCTTGTGACAAAGAATTTGTAGGGGAGTCCGTTTATCGTCTCGGGTACGAGGACAGCAATATCGGGATAGGTCTCTTCTACTGCGATACCTTTCTTTGTATGTAAAGATTTCAGCTCTGCGATGGCAACATTTGTCACTTCGCTGCCTGTTCCGCAGGTTGTAGGTACGACCACAAGCTGCTTTTTCTTTACAGGAGCAACTGCCCCGGTAAAGAGGTCTACGGATTTCTCGGGGACATCCAGAGCAAGCACTTTGCAGATGTCAACGATAGTACCGCCACCAAAAGCTACGATGCGGTCAAAATCATATTTCTTCATTTCAACGGCGATAGCGTCGATCATCTCATCCGATGGTTCGCCTGCGCCAAACTTCTCCTGGAAAATTACATTTGTCTCGATACCAAGAGGTTTCATGTACGGCGTGTAGAGCCACTCGTTGGTCAGAACCAGGTCGTTCTTACCGATGTGGAACTCGTCGTTAAATTCCTTAAATGTGTCAAAATAGTACACTTTTGGCACTACTCTCAATGCAAGCATCTCTCTACCTCCTTAATATTTTTCACAGAACCGGCGTTCAAACTCTTGAGCCAGCTCGTCTCTCACGCTGGGGTGAGCTATGTTGATAAGGTTCCTTGCTCTCTCTCTAAGGGATTTGCCCTTCAATGGAGCGATGCCGTACTCAGTAATGATATAATCCACGTCGTTTCTCGAAGTGGTTACCGGTGCTCCATGATCTAAAAACGCAACGATCTTGGAGATCATTGTGCCATCCTTCTTGATCGTTACAGAAGGCATAGCGATGATGGCTTTTCCATCCTCACCCATTGCCACACCGCGTACAAAGTCTACCTGGCCGCCGACTCCGGAGAACTGACGAAGCCCCATGGCTTCCGCGACCACCTGACCCTGAAGATCCACCTGGATCGCAGAATTGATAGAAACCATTTTGTGTTGCTTCATGATGACAGCAGGATGATTTGTGTAGTCTACAGGTCTCAGCTCAACTGCAGGGTTTTCATTTGCAAAATCATAAAGTTTTCTGGTTCCCATGAGGAAGGTTACCGTCATCTTTCCCTGGTCGAAGTTCTTGTATTTACCCGTGATAACTCCTTTTTCATAAAGAGCCAACGTTCCGTCGGAGATCATTTCCGAGTGGATCCCAAGGTCCTTCTTATCATCCAGGAAAAGCATGACTGCATCGGGGATACCGCCAATTCCTAATTGAAGGGTCGAACCATCTTCTATCAGTGATGCGCAGTAGCTTCCGATTTTCTCTTCTACTTCGGTTATTTTGGGAGGAGTGATTTCGCTCAGTGGGGTGGATGCCTCAACGATGTAGTCAAAATCATCCACGTGTACCTGATCTCCAAAGGTCCTGGGCATCTGGTCGTTGACCTGGACCAATACGGTTCTTGCCGTTTTGATTGCCTGCCATGTATAGTCCACTGAGGTTCCCAGGCTGCAATAGCCGTTTTCATCCGGTGGAGTAACCTGAGCCATCGCAACATCGCATTTCAGCTTTCCTTCCCGGATCAATTTGGGTACTTCATGAAAGAAAGCAGGTGTAAAATCCCCTCTTCCTTCCTGGATGCAACCCCTTACGTTGCCGCTGACAAACATGGGATTAGCGCGGAAATGTTTTTCCATACCCTCTGTCGTATAACCGCCACTGCCTAAGCTGACCATGTGCTTGATCTCTACATTTTCATACTGTTCAGCATTTTTGATCATAGCCTCAACCAACGCAGTAGGTTCGCCTACACAGTGAGCGAAAACAACTGTATCTCCGTTTTTAATGTGCTTGACTGCTTCCTCCGGGGTACATAGCTTCTTCTTGTAATCATCCTTCCAGCTCAAAGTAATACCTCCTCTTTCAATCATTTATTGTGTTTTTCAAGCATTTGTTCAAGTTCGTCGATAATTCGTTCTACATGACTGCCATCCCAAAGCTTGATGTTTCCTCTTCTTGTCTCATAGTCACAGTAGGATGCGCAGCAATTCGTGCAGCCTCCGATAACTAACAGTAAGTCGTATATAATTCCTTCCTGTGCATGAGCAAATTCTATGCGGTCTGCAAAATGTTTTTTCAGTTCCTCCAGAGCTTTCCCTCTTTCAAATCTCGGATTGCAGCCTCCGCAAAATTTAACTCCACATAACATCAATACTCGCTCCAATGCTTAGAAGGACGGTTCCTGAAGGAACCGTCCTTACATAATAACGATAACTTATTTGATTCCTGCAATGTTCTTGGCAAGCTCTTTCTTTGCTTCGATGTTCCCTTGTCTTGCAATCATGATTCTCTGTGCCTGAGGTGAACCGGCTCCATGCATGGATTCGGTTCTGTAGCCTACAGCAGCTGTTCCCAGAGCTACGTTCTCGATGAAGCGGAGAATGCGCATTCTGTTTTCTGTAGATGTAACCGGGGATCCCTTGAAGTACTTATTGCAGATCTCGCCAATTGTTTCTCCGTTCTTTCCGACCTTCAGATCGGACTTGAAGTCCTTTTCGGAAGGCATGGTTACCATAACGCCGCCTGCAATATCTTCGGCCAGTCTGACGATCTCATAGGGGAATCTGGTTACGTTCTGCTTGCAGACGTTGGCCAGAAGCATGTCGATCTGATAGTTACCGGCTTCTGTGGGATATCCTTCGGCAGAGCACGCAATACCGCAGCAGTACAGAGTCTCGTTGAGATGTGTCATTTCAATGAGCTTATCCTTGATGTGGGATGCCTTGTGAGCACCGTTGTAATCAGCAGCCAAAGCAGCAGCGCCGATGAGAACATCGCCAACGCCGACTTTGCAGCCACCGTAGCTCTGTCTGTGATATCCGGCAAATCTTTCGACTAACACACCTGCAAAATCCCATTCCTCACACATGAAGACTCTTTCCCAGGGAAC
>DCUA01000041.1:7588-13567 GCA_002329675.1 Firmicutes bacterium UBA1426
TCGCAGGACTGTCTGCCGTAGATCATGTATAATCCGTCTACATCAGAAGGTACTGCAAAAGAAACTGCATATGCTTTGTCTTCTTCTCTAAGAGCGATAGTAGGCATGACCAGGTGCTCGTGAGAGTTGATGGAGCCTGTCTGATGGGCTTTTGCGCCTCTTACAACGATACCGTCTTCTCTCTTCTCTACGATGTGAACGTAGAGGTCCGGATCTTCCTGCTGGCCCGGGGACTTGGATCTGTCTCCTTTGGGGTCGGTCATAGCACCGTCGACGGTCAGGTCATTATCCTGAACGAATTTCAGATAATCGACAAATCTCTTGTGGTACTCTGTTCCATATTTCTGGTCAATTTCATATGTAGTGGAGAATTCAGCATTGAACGCATCCATACCTACACATCTTTGGAAACAGGAAGCTGTCTTCTGCCCTAATAGTCTCTGCATCTTTACCTTTTTCCTAAGATCATCGGTGCTTTGATGCAGATGAGAAAATCTATTGACTACCTCTCCGGTGATATTGGATTTGGCTGTCATGAGATCCGCATATTCGGGATCCTGGGCCAAGTCGTAGGTCATTTTCACAGAATTGATGGACGGACGGATAATCGGATGGTCAACCCAGTTGTCCACCTTTTCACCAAACATGTATACTCTCGTGTTCAGCTTCCTCAAACTCTCAATATATTGAGCTCCTGTCATCAACATATCATCCACTCCTTTTCTTTCATAATAACAATAACAGCAGCAAATCATTTACACTTAATATTTATGCAATTTTTATGCCATAAGATAACTAAGTGCCGCATTATAGTTCCTTGCGCAGGATCTTCTTGGCCATATCGATTAAATCATCACTGACAGAAGTGTCCAGAACTACATCACGCAATTCCGGAAGCTCTTCCATTAAGATGGTTTTGACCACATCTTCTAATGTATATTGTGCAGAGGGACAACTTCCGCAAGCCCCGGTCAGTCTCACTTTTGCGATATTATTCTCAATTCCTGTAAGCGTCGCCGCTCCAAAATGATTCGCTAATAAAGGATTGACCTTTTCCTCCAGAAGCTCTTGTATTTTTTTCTCCAAGCACATCACCTCCTTTTCCAGTATATTATTTATACCCCAAATATTCAAGTGGAACCTAACGTAAGAAAGTTATGTTATTTCTATTTTTGTTATAATATGTTTCAAAATATCCGGTAGTATTTGCCGCCGATCCGGCTTTGCGAAATCACAGCAATAACAACCGTTTGACGAATCAGATATCTTGGTGTATTGTATTTATCATCGAGCCGGTTTACTGCGTCTCGGAATTAACATGCTAGGGGAGCATCTGCTGAGAGTGCGTAGAAAAAACGCACACCCTCACCACCTGATCCGGATAATACCGGCGTAGGGAAGCAAGTCCAAAATAAGTCTTTACAATTTGGACAGTACACTCCCCTCCTAATCATCAAAGGAGGATTTTTTATGTCATCAGAACAACTTCAAGGATTCTTTGAATCGACAGCGGGACAGATTGTCACAGTCTGTATCATTGTGGCACTCTTTGGTGCCATCCTGATCTCAGGCAAAAACAAAAAAACTGATACGAAAGCTTTGGTGCTGTCGGCCATTTTTGTGGCTCTTTATTTGGCGTTAAATCAGGTCACAATATTCCGGATGCCCCAGGGCGGATCCATTACCGCTTTCAGCATGCTCGCCATTACGTCCTGCAGCTATCTGCTCGGCGTCCGCCGCGGAATTATGGCGGGTATGTGTGCAGGCCTGGTAGAGCTGATCTTCAATCCCTATGTGATCCACCCCATCCAACTCCTGTTGGACTATCCTCTGGCTGTGGGAGCACTGGGTTTCGCTGGTCTTTTCCAAAATGGAAAACACGGTTTGATCACAGGATATCTTTTTGGTGCTTTCTGCCGGTACCTGTGCACTTTCCTGTCCGGTGTGATCTTCTTCGGAGAGTACGCGCCGGACGGGTTCAATGCCTTTACCTGGTCTCTATATTATAACATCACCTATATCGGAACTGAGGCGGTGGTCACTCTGGTGATACTGTTCCTGCCTCCTATTCGCAAGACATTCGAACGATTGAAAACCCAGGTCAATAACTGAGATCTGCACCAATGGCAGACTCCTTATATTCATCTTGCTGTGCAAAATCTTGACTTATGTGTGGATATTAGACGAAAAAGACCGTTATCTGTGCAAAATCTTGAGTTGTGTGTGGATTTATTGAAAAAAAACACACACAACTCAAGATTTTGCTCATTTATATGACCAGCCAGAGGGAGCAGTCACGGGGTCTGTCCCACTGGGTGAAAAAGCAGCCAGGGGGTCTGTCCCTCCGGATGAAAAAGCAGCCACGGGGTCTGTCCCCGTGGCTGCATTTAGTTGGTTTTCTTATTTGATCAGCTGCGACCCTTCTTTTTCGAGAGCCTCGTAGCTCATATTCTTATAGGCCGGCACCTCACTGCACAGTGCCCGGAATACATCCTCCGCAGATTTGAATCCCGTATCAACACCCAGGCGCTGTAAAAGCATGCCCAGGATCTTGCTGTCGGCAAGTGAGCTTCCCGGTGCCTGAACAGCCTTACGTACCCGCTGTACACGGCCTTCCATATTGGTGAAGGTTCCGTCCGCTTCCGCAAAACTATCCGCAGGCAGAACAACATCCGCAAGCTCTGCTGTTTCGTTAAGTGCGATGTCCTGAACCACAAGGAAATCCACTTGCTTCAAAGCTTCCAGAGTGCCATCCACTCTCTTTTCCGGCGCAAGAGGATCCTCTCCCATCAGATAGAGCATCTTCACCTTACCTGATTTGACTGCATCAAGAACCCTGTTGTTCTTCATGGGCACCGCGGATATCCCTTCCGCTTTCGCAGCACCGGAAGCCTTACAAATGGCTTCTGCACCTTTTCCCTGGTCCGTGGAAGCATCAGCAAAAACAGCTGCTTCCTGCCATGGAACTTCTTTTCCGGAAACGGTTTCAGCTAACTTGTTAAGCATATACTTCGCTTCGTTGCTGACCATGTGACCCGCAAAAGCTGCAAACGCATCCGGCTCTTTACTGTCTTTTATCCCGGCTAATTTTCCGGCGATTACTTCCAGCGCCTCTTCCCAGGTTGCTTCTACAAGCTTGCCATCCTTGCGGACGAGAGGTGTGGTCAATCTGTCTTCTGCGTATAGCTTCCGGTAGCCGTACTTGCCCTTGACGCAGAGCAGTCCTTCATTGGAGGGGCCAAAGGCAGGCTCCACACCAACCACCCGGGTTCCGGAAAGCTTCAGATCCATCTGGCAGCCTACGCCGCATTCCGTACAGGTCGTACGAAGAAGCGTGGTATTTAAAGGGATCGGTTTTGTATGGTCAACCTTGGGCAGCAGCGCTCCTACGGGACAGAGGCTGATGCAGTTGCCGCAATTGATGCAGCCGGATTCTTCCAGAGGATTGCCAAGTGCAGGCTGTACGGTCGTATCGAAACCTCTCTTGACCAGACCCAGAGCAGTCACTCCCATTACCTCGTGGCACACCCGGACACAAAGTCCGCAGAGAATGCACTTGTTGGGGTCTCTAACAACATAGGGATGGTTGTCGTCGAAATCCAGACGGTTGATGTCTCCCGCTAACCGCTCGGGCTTCACATCACATTGATTGGAGTATTCGTAAAGTTTGCACTCGAAGTACTTACCGCAGCCGCATTCCAGACATCTGTCTCCTTCATACTCCGCATCTTTCGGTGCATATCCGCTGACGATCTCTTTGAAATTGTCTTTTCTTTCATCAGGGCTGAGCATGCCCATCCTGGGACGGCAAAGTCTTTCTCTGTCTTCAAAGGTCTTTTCGTCGATGTCATCTCTGACTACTACATAGGGCTTTCTGTAGCGGATCTTCTCTCCGGAAAGATAGGCGTGGACGACTTCCGTTGCTTTCACTGCGTCGCCGATGGCTTCCACAGCGATAGAAATTTTATCGTTGCCGCAGTCTCCGCCGGCAAAGACACCCTCCATGCTGGTCATGAATGTCTCCGGATCGTAGGAGAATCCCTTTTTCCTCGTCATGTCGAAGCCTTCCAAACCACTGTGATCCACAGCCTGGCCGATGGCTAATATGACATTGTCCACATCGAGAATTTCAGTCTTTCCTTCTACAGGAACAGGAGCTCTTCTGCCGCTCGCATCCGGCTCACCCAACTCCATGATCTGAAGCTTGATCTGCTTCACATGACCGTTTTCATCCTTGATGATCTCGAGAGGATTGGTCAGGTTCTTAAAGATGACGCCCTCTTCCTCTGCCTCGTCGATCTCGATCTGATCCGCAGGCATTTCGTCCTTGGTACGCCTGTATATATTGTAAACGGTCTTACCTAATCTCACTGCTGTACGGCAGGCGTCCATAGCGGTATTTCCGCCGCCTACTACTGCCACGGTGTCTCCCAGCTCGATTTCTTCCTTTTTGATCACTTTGCGGAGAAAATCGATACCTCCGATGACGCCTTCTGCATCCTCACCGGGACAACCTGTTCCCGTTGAGACCCAAGCGCCGACACCTAATGCAACGGCATCAAAGTTCTTCCGGATCTCCTCGAAGGAAATATCTTTCCCGATATGGGTATTTGGTTTCAGTACGATGCCCATTTTTTCCATCTGGGCTACTTCACCGTCCACTACCTCCTTGGGGAGTCTGTACTGAGGAATGCCATAGCGCAGCATACCGCCGAAATGGGGCATGGATTCGAATATGGTCACTCCGTGTCCCTTTTGTCTTAAATAATAGGCTATGGAAAGACCAAAGGGTCCGCCGCCGATGACCGCAACCTTTTTCCCGGTCTCCGGAGCAACGGGTGGAATGTAGGGGTCATCCCCTTCCATATCTGCCGCAAACCGCTTCAGCCATGCGATGGACACAGCCTCATCCACAAACTGTCTCCTGCAGTTGTCCTCACAAGGGTGGGGGCATACACGACCGATGGATCCCGGTAGTGGAATCTTCTCCTTAATGAGTTTCACGGACTCCCGGTATTCGCCGTTGGCGATGAGGCCCACATAACCCTGGCAATCGGTGCCGGCAGGGCAGTTGAGCACGCAGGGAGGTCTGCAATCACCCACGTGATTGGATAGAAGCAGTTCCAGATTTGTCTTCCTGGACTCCAAAACCCTTTCTGTATTTGTCTTAACTACCATGTCCGGTGCAATCAGCGTAGCGCAGGCTTTCACGAGCTTGGGATTGCCTTCTACTTCCACTACGCAGATGCCGCAGGCACCGTAGATTTCTACTCTGTCATCNNCTGGCCCAGACATTCCTTTCCGTCTATTACAAGTTTCATATTTTCCATTTTATCCTCTCCTCTAATCTCTCAGGACAGCATCAAACCTACAAACCTCTTCGCATTTGCCGCATTTGATACAAAGTTCCTGATCGATCAAATGCTTTTCTTTGACCTTTCCGGTAATGGCTTTGACCGGACACTTCCGTGCACAAAGAGTACAGCCTGTGCAGTTGTCCTTGATCGTAAAGGTCAGCAGCTCTGTGCAGGAATGGGCTGTGCATTTATGGTTGTAAATGTGATCCTCATATTCATTTCTAAAGTAGCGGATCGTTGTCAGGATAGGATTGGGTGCTGTCTGACCCAGGCCGCACATAGAGCCGTCCTTAACCTTTTGAGCCAGTTCTTCCAATAGCTCGATGTCGCCTTCTTTGCCTTCACCACGAGTGATTCTTTCCAATATCTCCAGCATCCTCTTGGTACCGATACGGCAATAGTTGCACTTTCCACAGGATTCTTTCCTGGTGAAATCCAGGAAATACCTGGCCATATCCACCATGCATGTGTTTTCGTCCATGACGATCATTCCGCCGGACCCGACGATTGCACCCGTCTTGGTGATGGATTCATAATCTACAGGGGTATCGATAAGATCTGCAGGGATACAGCCCCCGGAGGGCCCGCCCATCTGAACGGCCTTGAACTTCTTATCGTTCTT
>DCUA01000041.1:13586-13771 GCA_002329675.1 Firmicutes bacterium UBA1426
AGGGCAAACACCTTGGTTCCCTTGCTCTTCTCCGTTCCCATAGCTCCAAAGACTGCTCCGCCGTTGGATATAATAAAGGGAACGTTGGCAAAGGTCTCTACGTTATTGATGTTTGTGGGCTTCTGCCAAAAGCCTTTCTGTGCCGGGAAAGGTGGTTTGAGCCTTGGCATTCCCCGTTCACCTTC
>DCUA01000041.1:13811-14350 GCA_002329675.1 Firmicutes bacterium UBA1426
CCTTTTTCTCTCGCCTGCTCCATAGCAGTTTCCAGACGGGCGATAGCAAGCGGATATTCCGCTCTGACGTAGATGACCCCTTCCGATGCCCCTATAGCATAAGCACCGATGATCATGCCCTCCAGCAGTGAATGGGGGTCGCCCTCGAGGACACTTCTGTCCATGAATGCACCCGGGTCTCCCTCATCTGCATTGCAAACCATATATTTCTGATCCGCTTCGTTCTGACGTGCCGCATTCCACTTGAACCAAGTGGGGAAACCGGCTCCGCCTCTTCCTCTGAGTCCGGAAACCTTGATCTCTTCAATTACTTCTTCCGGAGTCATGGAGGTCAGTGCTTTTTTCGTGGCCGCATAACCACCAGTGGCAATGTATTCCTCGATTTTTTCGGGATTGATTACTCCGCAGTTTCTCAGTACGATCTTTTTCTGCTTTGACAGGAAGTTCTGATCCACTTCAGGGATCCCGTATTCCCATACGGGTTCACCACCGACGATGTGCTTGTTGACTATGTCAGAAACCTTATCCGGATGCACTTT
>DCUA01000041.1:14361-17341 GCA_002329675.1 Firmicutes bacterium UBA1426
AGAAAACAGCTGCCGATGCAGCCGGTCTTGTCTACCGTTACATTGTCGAGTCCCAGATTTGTGATCTGCTTTATAAATTCATTTGCAGTTTTTTTGGCACCGGTAGCAACACCGCAGCTGCCTTGTCCTACTAAAATTTTCATTGTTCGACCTCCTGCTCTCTTGTTTTGATCTCACGGAGGATCGATTTGACCTCATCCTTTGTCAGATTTCCGTAAGTCTCATCTCCGTCATGATTTTTTATCATCATGACCGGAGCAAGGCTGCAGCAACCCAGGCAAGCCACATTGTTCAGAGTAAAGATACCGTCCTCTGTCGTCTCACCGTCTCCGATGGACAACTCCTCCGTAATGGCCTCTTCGATCATGTCAGCTCCATTAACGTGACATGCCGTCCCTTTACATAGCATGATCAGATTTTTCCCGATCGGTGATAAACGGAACTGTGTATAGAATGTAGCGACGCCATAAATATGTGCGGGTTTCAGCCCTGTTTTTTCGGATATATAGTCTATTGCGTCGATTGAAAGGTATCCGTATATATCCTGCGCCTTTTGCAGTATAGTGATGAGGCTGCCCGGAATCTTTCCATAGGTCTCCAAAACGGTCGCCAATTGGCTGAAATCCGGCTTATTGCATCCCTCACTGCAACAGCACCCACTGCCTAACAATGTCATTTTCTTTCCTCCTTTGTTATAGATGAACGGGAATATTCATGAAGTCATCCCAACTCAATCACTATGCGTCAACACTACTATTATAATTAAATATATAAGATTTTCAACTCAAATCGCATGGCTTCGACAGATTGTTACAAATTTACAGATCTACTTAACAATCAACAATGTAATTTTTAATTTTTTTGTTATTGTGGGTTATATACCGGCGATGAGCATTTCCAATGCCAGCCTGCCTTCCAGGAGACCTGACTTAATGTGCTTGTCTACCGTAAAGCAATGGGATAGTATCCTGCGAAGCTGGTCTATGGAATAGCGAACGGATAACTGACCGGCAATTTTGATCCGATACTCATGAGCTCCTGTCAGGGCTTTCATTTCATCAGGACGAAAACCCTCTTCTCTCATTTCCTTCACCATCAGGAGGATCTCATAGTGGGAGCAGATCAGGCCCAGAAGCTTATGCAGATTCTCTCCGGAGGAGAGCAGATTGTGCAGGAGCATAAAGGCCTCATCCTTTCGGTTGCGGGATATGGCATCGATCATATCAAAGACATAGGACTCCGTATTTCCGGACAGTCCTCCTGTCACGTCGCTCATTCGTACTTCATCGCCGTCACTGTGGGCAATGAGTTTTTTCAGATCGTTATCCAGATTGTACAAGGTATAGTCGCTCTGCTTGTCAAAATACCCGGACATAGCAATCATCTCTCGAATCACGGATGCGCTGGCTGTCTTCCCGGATTGCCGCAATCTCTTCTGGATGAATTTCTGCAGTTCTCCTTCATCCAGCCGGCTGAACTCATAACAGCCACCCAATGAAGCAATGGTCTTATATAGTTTTTTTCTCTTATCGACAGCGTCTGCGATGAGAATAAGAAAACAGCTGTCCGGCAACTCCTTCAGGTAATCCATGAGCTGCTGTTCTTCCCCTTCGGTATAGTTCTCCCTTGCGTTTTCCTTTGCTGCCGGGAACCCTTCTATTATGACGATTCGTTTCTCCGATAGCATGGGCAGGGTCTCACACTGCGTCACGATGTTTTCAATGGAAGCGGTCTCCCGAGTCAGAACAGAGCAGTTAAACTGCTGAAGCCCGGGTTGTATATAGCGCTCAACCATGGCATCCACAGCCCACCGCACAAGGTACTGCTCTTCCCCATAAAAAAAGAGGGGATTCCCCAAATTGCCGTTTTTTATATCCTTCTGGATCTTCCTGAATGCATGTTCTTCAGTTTTGCCGGTCTTCGTTGCCATTCATACCTCTTACGTCAAAATTGTCAAAGCATGGTGCGCAGCTTGATACCTTTCCTGCTGAAATAGAGAAGTATAGCACCATCGTTATCGTTCCTATAAATTATTATACTCTTTTTTGTTAATTTTTCAATGACATCCGGATGTGGATGCCCGAAATTGTTGCGACCCACCTGAATGATCGCAATTCGCGGATCAACCGCTTCTAAAAAATCATCTCCTGTTGAATAGCGGGATCCGTGATGTCCTACCTTCAGTATATCAGCCTTCAGTCCTGCACCCGCCGCGGGATCGAAACGATCCATTAACAGCTGTTCTCCCTCAAATCCCATATCCCCTGTCACCAGCAAAGAGAGACCCTTGTAATGTACTCGAAGCACCAGACTGCAGCTATTTTCATCTGCTTCATCCAGAAGAAGCTGTTTGTAAATTTCCCGATTTTTTCGTGAAGGATACAGAACGTCGATATAGATATCCTCTTCCACATGAATTCTGTCTCCCGCCGATACATAGAGGAGCTGTTTTTCCGATAGCCCTGTGTCAATAAGGATCCTTTCCTCCTGCAGGGCATTCCCATCGTAAACAGCCAGTTTTCTCACCGGCATTCGCTGGCAGAGAGATGCAATGCCACCGTAATGATCCTTATGAAGATGGGTGACTACGGCCAGATCCACCTCATCCACACCATTCTTCAGAAGATATGGGAGCAGTATTTTTTTTCCGGTGTCATAGGAATCGCTGCCCCCTCCGTCGATGAGTATATTTTTGCCTGTTGGAGTCCGTAAATGAATGCTATCCCCTTGTCCAACATCGAGAAAGACCATATCTGCACGTCTTTCTCCTTCTTTCATTATGAAAGGAACAGAAGCAGACACGCAGAGGATACAGATAAAAACTCCTATTATCTGCCTCTTATTTTGTACTCTGTACAGGATCCAGAAACTCTCTGATGTGAGGAAGAAAAACAGCCCATAATATAGCACTAAAATCGCCAGGGGAGGAGCTGTCACGTTCATGGAAGAGATGCCCAGATCCCCCGAATAGACATTTAGT
>DCUA01000230.1:0-6120 GCA_002329675.1 Firmicutes bacterium UBA1426
GGAAATGATGCTGGAATACGTGTTGAAGCAACATGGACTCACACCTGGCCAAGACGTTGATATTATCACCAATCTGCAGTTTACGGCCACTACTGGCGCCTTTATTGGCGGAACCGGGGACTATGTAGCCAACTTTGAACCTAATGCCAGCCAACTGGAGAAAGAGGGCTATGGCTATGTAGTAGCATCCCTGGGAGTTGACGGCGGTGAAGTGGCCTATACCGTGTTTGGAGCGCGGCGGAGCTATCTAGCTGAAAACTCGGAAATAGTACAGCGCTTTACTAACGCTGTATACCGTGGTCAGCTGTGGGTAGACCAACACAGTTCAGAAGAAGTGGCTCGCTCTATCCAATCTTTCTTCCCAGATACCGATCTGGACTTGATCACTATGGTAGTGGAACGATATAAGGAGCAGGATACCTGGGCTAAAGACCCTATTATGGAAAGCAAGTCCTTGGATAGGCTGCAGGAAATAATCAAGGAAGCTGGAGAATTGAGTGAACCGGTAGATTCCAATCTGCTTATTACTCATGAGTTCGCCATACGGGCTATGAATGAGGTTCAGTAGTTAAAAGATTGATTGAAAAGGGCAGCGCTGCTCTTAGCATAGCTGCCGTTTTCAAATCCGGGGAGGCTTTACGGTGGGTAAATGCAAAGTATCTTTACAGGATATTGCCATGACATTTCAAACTCCCGACGGAGAGACCCAAGCTATACAGAGCTTTTCCCTGGATGTTTATGAAGGTGAATTTGTCAGCATAGTAGGACCCAGTGGGTGTGGGAAATCCACCATACTCAACATACTGTCAGGACTTCTCCAGCCCACTGGAGGTATTGTAGAAGTACAGGGAAAAGTTGGTTACATGTTTCAAAAAGATCATTTGTTTGAATGGCGCACTATTCTACGCAATTGTTTGATTGGGCCGGAAATCCAAAAACAGGATTTGAAAGCTGCCCGGGCCTATGTGGAGAAATTACTGCGCAAGTACGGCCTGGGCGACTTTCTCCATCATTATCCCCACCAGCTTTCTGGAGGAATGCGGCAGAGAGCAGCCCTAATTCGTACTCTGGCCGTTTCTCCAGATGTTCTGCTCTTGGATGAACCTTTTTCTGCCCTGGATTATCAGACCCGACTAACCGTGGTGGATGAGGTATGGAATATTCTACGCCAGGAAAGAATGACCGCCCTGATAGTAACTCATGATATTGCCGAAGCAATTTCCTTATCTGATCGAATTTGTGTATTATCTCGGCGTCCCGCCGTAGTGAAAAATATTTACTCCATCGAACGTACCATTCCTGGCCAGACCCCCTTGCAAAACCGAAAAGATGAGCGTTTCCGCATTTACTTTGACCAGATCTGGAAGGAGCTGGATATCCATGCCGAAGTCTACTGAAATATCCCAGCAGCGACGTCAGTATCTGCGTCAGCAGAAGGTACGGCGGGTAAGCATATTCAGCACCCAAATAGCGGTGCTGTTAATATTCTTCGGGCTATGGGAAGTAGCGGCTAATCTGGACTGGATAGATGCTTTCATAACCAGTCAACCTTCTCGGATGTGGAAGACCGTACTCAATATGCATAGTACGGGAGAATTGTATTTACACGTTTGGACTACGGTGTGGGAGACTATTGTAGGGTTTACCACCGGTACCATAGGGGGTCTGGCTATAGCTATCATGCTATGGTGGTCGCCCTTTCTATCCCGGGTAGCCGATCCTTACCTGGTAGTATTGAACGCACTGCCGAAAGTAGCCCTTGGGCCGATCCTGATCGTGTGGTTGGGCAACGGTCAGCCGGCTATTATTGTAATGGCTCTGTTGATATCTATTATCGTTACTATTATCAGCATGCTGCAGGGATTCTTGTCCGTGGATCAAGACAAGATCAAATTGATACAAGCCTTCGGAGCTAACAAGATGACCATACTGACCAAAGTGGTCTTACCAGCCAGCCTGCCCAATATGATCTCCGCTTTGAAGGTGAACGTAGGCCTTTCCTGGGTAGGTGTGATCATGGGGGAATTCTTAGTATCGCAAGCCGGACTCGGACATCTGATTGTTTATGGTGGGCAGGTCTTTCAATTAGATATCGTTATGACCAGTGTGATCATCCTGGCTCTGTGCGCAGCACTTATGTATGTAGCCGTAGCCTACGCTGAATCCAAGCTCTTGCGCTGGCGCTTGTAATAGGGCGGAGGAGACTGGTCTTCTTATCTGGTCATTGGTGGGGCTCCATTTCTTCTAGCAGAGTTTTATAGGGAAATGAAAAGGGCAGATCTGCTCCTGGGTGGTTTCCGAGGGAGAATTCATGGCCTGTGAACTGGTCAGGAACAGAGTAGCTGGTATGACCGGAGTTATTGAATACTCCCGGATACTTATTGAGTAAAAGGCGGCAGGCAGTCAACGGCAGTGGGCTTTTCACTGCTGTTTTCAGGTGGTTCCACTCCGTCGGCTATTGATTCCTGGTAGTTGCTTATTTCTTCTAATAGATTCACATATAACAGCAGTTCTTCCCGAGAATTAATGTTTAACTTGGTATAGATGTGCTTAGTGTGGGTTTTGATAGTGTTTATACTTAAGAATAGGGAATCGGCAATTTCTTTGGCAGTATATCCCTGAGCATAGAGATTATATACTGAGCGCTCTGAAGGTGAAAGTTTATCGGTGTTGTTAACAAACTCGTCCAGGATGGAAATGGAAAAGTTCTTTTCCCGAGCACTTTCATATAATTCCTGATTGTGGGTGGCCAGATAACTGATAAGATCATCTATTTCCGGTACCTTGGTCAGGGGAGCCCTGCTCAAATCATCTGATTTGATGATCTCCAGTCCCTTGGAAATAGGTCTTAAGAATCGCTGACTGATAAATAACGAAGCGCCTATACCTAACAGCACCAGAATACTCAGCAAGGAAATCAGCAAAACGTTTAATTTGGCCACCGAAGCAACCAAGTCTTCCTCGGGAATCAAAACAGCGGCTAGCCACTTTTCATTCGCAAAAGCCGATCCTTCAGGATATAAACGCACCGGGGTATGGAGTCCCCAGAATGCGCTGTTGTTGCTCTGCCGGTAAGAATAAAAAGAGCGCTTGTTCTCTTTGATGATGAGAGGAGAGTTGCTCTGGATTATATTCCTTACCGAGTAGCCACCTGACACCATAGACTGGTTGAGGTTAAGAGTTGATCCGGTTTGGGGAGCCAGTACACAGAATAGACGATTAAAAACGGTTTGATGGGGCATATGGGACAGCTTGAAAAACATCCCGCTTACATCGAATCCGCAAACACCAAAAACATTACCCTGGGAATCGATCAAGGGAACCGAACATATCATTACTTCGTCACTAGTGTCCGGCAGTGTTGTGGCAGGAGTCCAATAATACAGCCTGGATAAAGGCAGTTCCTGGTGGAGACGGGCTGCTTCCATGGGAAGGTGATAATAAGGAGCCTGACGAACATCAAACTCCATTTTCCACTGGGTGTCCAGTGACAGTGAGTTGATGCGTCCGATGCTGGGGAAGCCTCTAAAAACTATAATATTAGGAGTTGAAGCACTGATTATGTTAGGTTCCATGTTCTTCAGATACAACCCCGCTCGGGAATAATTGGCATTATTGAGCCGGGGGTTAACCGTGGCATCGAGAATAAAGAAAACACCAGTGCTTTTAGATTTCTGCAGCGAAAAATAAGCTTGATCAAATTGAGCAGCTATTATCTCCTCCAGTCGGTCAGGATGCTCTTCCAGTTTGGCTATGGGCACACCTAGCTGTTGGGCGGTTTTTTCGATGTTCTGGGATAACTGTTTGGAAAACTCGATGGTCTGCACGGAAAGCTCACCATACTGCTGGGAGATCTCTGCCGCAGCATGATTAAGTTCATTTTCTACCAGCTTCTCGCTCTCCGATACCCCAGCGGTGAAAGTCCCTGTAATTATTAGAATCGCTATTACCCCTAACATGATAGTAATCACTAGCACCAATAGGAGCAGAAAAAGTCTGATACCCAAAGGCAAACCAGATTCCACCGAGGATTCAAACCGCTCTATCACATAATCTTTAGTCAACCATCTAGTATTCAAGGGCCGTACCCCGCTTTTACCGGTATTTATTTTCCAGCCAATTTATCCACGAAGTTCTGATAAGCATCCGCTGACACAGCTTCATAAGCAGATCTGGAATCACTGCTGGCCAAACTATCTAAATAGGAATCCCTGGATTGGCTGGCTGTGTCACGAAACTGGCTTTCGTAGCGGATCTGAAGTTGGTCAATTCCTTCAAATAGCGGTGGTATATAAAACTCGTAATCTTCTTCCATCAGCTGACAGGTTTGCAGCAGCTTTCTGATGTTGTGGTCAGAGGTGTGTTCAATCTCTTGTGACATAAGATCGCCGAAGGCGGCTTCAGTGACAGGCAGATAGCCGGTAGATGAAACAAAGCGCAGGTTATTTTCCGGGCTGGTGAACCATTTTAAGAAGACAGCGGCAGCTTGGGCTTTTTCTGGGGAAGATTTTATAACACTCATGCCGGCTCCTCTTTGAACAGCTGTTTTCTTGCCCCCTTCAAAAATTGGATAGGGGAGTATAGCCAGTTCAGCTGGTTCAGAGGTATTGTCAGCGTAAGTTACCGTAGGTGAAAAGAAGGATACTCCTGCCGTCGAACCAATGGAACATACGATATCGCCTGTTTTGGCTAAATCGGTGGCATATCCGTCAAAAATAGCCGCCTGTCCCAATACGGCCAGTTTATAATAATAATCCCATACCTTTCGAAACTCAGGTGTGGCAGTATCAATGCGGTCATCTCTGATAAATTCTGAGCCCAGCTGTATGACGCCCATCAAGGAGTAATTGAACAGGGAGTCGGGCAAGAAAAATGCTTTGCCATCACCTGCAACTTCCGGTGTTTGCTGATCAGTCCAGTCATAGTATAATGCAGCAGTTCTGGCGATCCCCTCAAAGGTATGCAAATCATCCATACTAGCTCCTGTTTCTCGGGCAAAACGGTTAAATATAGTAGTGTTGACAAATAACACTTCCNNTTGATTTAGCGGTAGGAAAGACATAAAGGCTGTCGTCCTGCATACGGCCTTCCTGTAAAAATTCAGGAATGTAGGCAGATAACTCCTGAGGGGTGAAATGATCCCTCAGGTCAACCAGTAATCCCTTATCAGCCAATGAAAGAGCGGTTTTTGGATAAGCCGTGGTTATATCAGGAAGATCAGGTGCGCCTGGGTCGCCATTAGCAGCCATGGTTAGTTTTTCATGGAGAGTGGCGCTTCCGGATATGGAGGTAACATTTATTATGATACCTTGTTCCGCTCCGGTGGTTTCATTAAATTCGTCGATCATTTCATCCATAGTGTTTTTGAGCTGACCACCATAGTTGTGCCAGAGATCAAGTGTAACTGGCTGAGAGGGATGCTTCATTTCTAAACTACCGCACCCTACCCACAAGGGAATAATTGAAACCATTAAAATTATCAAAAGGAACAGATGCTTTCTCATAGGGCTTACCTTTCTTTACTTAATCAGAGTCACTATCCATACCGAATGAATTAGTGCCTTTATTATTCTGCCAAATAGAAGAAAATACCTTCTTCCTCCCTAAATGCGAAAATTCCGACAAAAAAGGATTCACTCCCAAGGTGATTTTGTCAGCGCTACCAGCATATCACCCTGGGGGTGATTCCTTATAAGCCAGGTTTTTTATATAGTCAGGTATATCAGAGCTGCTAAATTAAATAATCAAACAGGGAGGTAGTTACAATGTCGGATCCTAACTTGGAGACCAATCAAGCGTTCACCCCGGAGGACATTGAAAACAGTAAGGTTATGGCAGGACTAGCCTATATTCTCTTCTTCCTGCCGCTGTTGGCTTGTCCCGATTCCCCCTTTGGCAGGTATCATGCCAATCAAGGGTTGCTGCTGCTTATATTGGGAATGGGCGGGAGCATTGTTCTCAGTATTATCCCGATAATCGGCNNATTATGGGACTGGTTAATGGATTTACTGGCAAGGCCAAACCACTGCCCCTTATTGGAAAGTACCAGTTAATAAAATAACTTAGCCTTGTTAACTTGGGTTACAGTTATTGAGCAAGGAAGAGGGATGATAATGAGCA
>DCUA01000230.1:6142-7024 GCA_002329675.1 Firmicutes bacterium UBA1426
GAAAAAGTAACCGAAGGAGTTATAAATAAGGCTCTTGATGGTGAAGGTACTATTGATATCGATGGTGGAAAAGTAAGCATCAAAGGTGAAGAAGGAGAAGAGTTCAGTTTTGGTGAGACTGAATGGCCTAAAGATGGTGCTGCCGAATTCATACCTAAATTCACTAAAGGCACAATATCGTCTGTCCTAAATTCCAATACGGCTTGCGGAATTATTATCGATGAAGTTGAGAAATCGGATTTTGATCAGTATGTGGAAGAAGTAAAAGATCAGGGCTTTACCGTGGAACCGCTTGAGTTCATCAGTGATACAGCTGCAACTTATTCGGCTCAAAAAGATGACAATACCAGAATCACTGTCCAATACCAACTGGAACACAAAGTTTTGACTATCAGCGCCGAAATAGACGAATAAAGTTTATCCTAATCACTCAGGGGGAAGAATGCCCAGGCATCCTTGCTCCCTGAGTGCAGCTATTCGGCATCTTAGTACGGTGTCTACCTGTAACCTCTGTGCGAAATCGATGTATATAGGGTTGTGTATCACCAAGAAACATGATTCGGAAGCGATGCAAGTAGCAATAAATTACGAAATCAGCAAGTAGCTCAAGATAGAATAGGGAAAGTTCCATTGTGTCTAGCCAGGCTTTCGAGCACTCAGACATATGAGCTTTCCTTATTGTATTATAGGCGAAACAATTTGCTGACAAGGTCTCTGATAGTCTGCTGTGAGTACTAGGGCTGGTCGCAGTTGTCAAAAAAGGATTGCTTTTGAACAGTGACATTAAAAAGTTAGTGGGGGATTTCTATGCTGAAAAAAACCATTTCACTCATGATTTGCCTAATATTGCTTTGGCCAGGACTGGCTTATGCTAACGAATAC
>DCUA01000061.1:0-13513 GCA_002329675.1 Firmicutes bacterium UBA1426
AAAATGTGCAAAAAATCAACTAATGCATTGATAAATTACATATATTAGCAAATAATCATGCACTAATTGAAAAATTGCACAGATTTGGCCCGGAAACGACGTATTATCACTGCATTACTTGAAAATTTGCACAGTTGAAGGCCATAGCTCAGAACTTTGAGCAGAATTAGTTAAGATTGCTGAGGTGGCAGGATGATCACAGTTAAGAACTTAAACAAACATTTTGATGACAAAAAAGTGATAGATAATTTTAGCGTNNAAAACCACATTTGCCATGATTCTGTTAGGCTTGCTGGCCCCGGATTCCGGAACAGTTGAAGGGCTTGAGGGAAAGCGGATCTCGGCAGTTTTTCAGGAGGATCGTCTGATAGAACATCTATCTGCAATTGAGAACATTAAGCTGGTCATGGGCGATGATCCTGATGTGGATGAAATCAAAAGGGAATTAGCCGAAGTAGAACTGGAAGGGGCCTTGATCACAAAGCCCACAAGCCAGCTGTCAGGAGGTCAAAGGCGAAGGGTCGCCATTGTCAGGGCGATGATGGCAGAAAGCGATTTTATCTGCCTGGATGAGCCTTTTAAAGGACTGGATGCCGAGACCAAGCAAAAGGTCATGAGTTACGTAAAGAGAAAAGTAGAAGGAAAAACCGTTCTGCTGATTACTCATGATATAGAGGAGCGGCAATTTTTTGAAGGGGACTTTATCGGTGTCATTCCGGGACCAGTCTGCGAGATATATCCATTTTAAGTAATGGCCGGTTACGGGCATAGGTCCGATGGGTTACTTCTTATCCAATTAAACAGATTCAATGGCGGATCCCGGCGGTATATGCCCCTTGGAAACCGCCGTTTTTTTATGCTTCGCATGAAAACGGTAAGAGGTTTCACGGTTTCTACGGGGCATATACCGCCGGAATCCGCCATTTGTATGTTTCAAACCTGGTTATAAAAGAAGCGAGGCCCCGACATCAGGGCCCCGCCTCTTTTATTATATTCAGCCTATTCCTGCGGGCAATAGACTTCTCTCTTGTGGTAATGCGTATGGAGAAGCTTGTGGGACAGGTGGCCGTTTGGCTCCTTCAAATAGTCTTCGTAAAGTTTCTTGACCTCGGGGTTGTCGTGAGACTTTCTCAGAACCAACCTTTCATCTTCGGAGTAAAGGGCGTTGGCTCTGTTAGCCTTTGGATTAACATCCAATCTGGCTTTGGCAGAAACGTGAGGCTGACCGCCACCGTGTACACAACCGCCCGGGCAGGCCATGACTTCGATGAAATGGTAATCCTTCTCGCCGGCACGGACGGCATCCAATACTTTAGCTGCATTGGCGGTACCGTGCGCCACAGCGACTTTGATCTCTGTGGGTGTGCCGTTGATGGGCAGGGTGACGCTGGCTTCCTTGACGCCTTCCAGACCCCTCACGTCGTCGTATTCGATAGAGGTCAGGTTCTCGCCTGTGAGGATGTCAGCAACGGTCCGAAGAGCAGCTTCCATAACGCCGCCTGTGGTACCGAAAATGACAGCAGCTCCCGTATAGTCGCCTAAAATGCTGTCGTCCTCTTCGTCGGGAAGAGCCAGGAAGTTGATCCTCGCCTGTTTGATCATATCGCCCAGTTCTCTGGTCGTGAGAACGATATCGATATCTCTGTTTCCGTCAACTTCCATTTCCGGTCTGGTTGCCTCTGTCTTCTTGGAAACACAAGGCATCACGGAAACGCTGACGATTTTCTTCGGGTCGATGTTGAATTTCTCTGCATAATAGGATTTAACCAGAGCACCGAACATCTGCTGCGGAGATTTGCAGGTGGACAGGTTATCCAGGAAATCCGGATAGTTGATTTCGCAGAAGCGGATCCAACCCGGCGAACAGGAGGTGATCATTGGAAGGGTTCCTCCCTTGGTCACTCTGTTCAGAAGTTCGGTACCTTCCTCCAATATAGTCAGGTCCGCACTGAAGTTGGTGTCGAAGACCTTGTCAAAACCAATCCTTCTTAGAGCAGCTACCATCTTACCGGTGACGGGAGTACCCACGGGCAGGCCGAACTCTTCACCCAGAGCGGCACGCACAGCTGGTGCTGTCTGCACTACTACGAACTTGTCGGGATCTTCGATGGCTTCCCATACCTGATCGATATAGGGTTTTTCTCTCAGGGCTGCGACGGGGCAGGCGTTTATGCACTGACCGCAGAATACACAGTCTACATCTCTCATGCTGTAGTCAAAGGCCGGTGCAACTTCGGTATTAAATCCTCTGTTGGTGAAATCCAGAACACCGATCCCCTGTACGTTTTTGCATGTGCTGATACATCTTCCACAGAGGATGCACTTGGAGGAGTCGCGGATGATCGAGTGGGAAAGATCATCTACAACAGCCTTTCTCTTGGCTCCATCAAAAGGAACATCTGCAATACCCAGTTCGTCGCAGAGTTTCTGGAGTTCGCAGCTTCCGTTTCTGCGGCATGTGAGGCATTCGCGGTTGTGGTTGGCCAGGATCAGTTCAACGTTATTGCGTACGGCCTTACGGACCTTAGCGGTATTTGTCCTGATGTTCATGCCTTCCTGAACCTGCAGTACGCAGGATGCAGGGAGATTTCTCATAGGAACCCCGTTGATATCTGCTTCTACAACGCAAACTCTGCAAGCCGCGATCTCATTGATATCCTTCAGGTAGCAAAGGGTAGGGATATCGATACCGGCAGCTTTTGCAGCCAATAATACGGTATAATCTTTGGGAACGCTGACGGCAATCCCATTTATAGTCACATTGACTTTCTGAACATTTTCCATGTTACCATGTCCTCCTATTTTCTAATGATGGCCTTGAACGTACAGGCATCCATACAAGCACCGCACTTAATGCATTTATCCTGATCGATAACATGTCTTTGCTTGACAGTACCTGTGATCGCCTTGGTGGGGCATACTCTTACGCAACGGGTGCAGCCTGTGCAGGCGTCGGTAATGAAGTAGCTCAACAAAGCTTTGCATACGCTTGCAGGACATCTCTTATCGACTACGTGTGCCACATATTCATCTCTAAAGTGTTTAATCGTAGAGAGGACAGGGTTCGGTGCCGTTTGTCCCAATGCGCAGAGAGATGTATTCTTGATGTTCTCCGCAAGTTCTTCCAGGATGTCCAGATCCTCCAGGGTTCCATTGCCCGCGGTGATCTTATCCAGGATCTCCAGCATTCTCTTGGTACCTTCACGACAGGGTGTGCACTTGCCGCAGGACTCATCTACTGTGAAATCCAGGAAGAAACGAGCGATGTCTACCATGCAGTTATCTTCATCCATTACGATCATACCGCCGGAGCCCATCATTGAACCGATAGCAACTAAGTTGTCAAAATCAATAGGAGTGTCCAGGTTTTCTCTGGTAATGCAGCCGCCGGACGGCCCGCCTGTTTGAACTGCCTTGAATGCTTTACCATTGAGACAGTCTTCACCAATGTCATAGATGACTTCTCTCAGGGTGATACCCATGGGGACCTCTACCAGGCCGGTATTGTTGATTTTGCCGCCCAGCGCGAATACTTTGGTGCCCGGAGACTTTTCTGTACCCATGGATCTGAACCATTCCGGTCCGTTCAGAATAATCTTCGGCACGTTGGCCAGAGTCTCTACGTTGTTGATAATAGTGGGTTTGCCCCAGAGCCCCTTGTTAGCCGGGAAAGGAGGCTTGTTTCTGGACATGCCGCGCTTTCCTTCGATGGAAGCGATCAATGCGGTTTCTTCGCCGCAAACGAACGCACCGGCTCCCAATCGAATCTCGATATCGAAGTCGAAATTACTGCCGAAAATGTTTTTGCCCAGGAAGCCCTTTTCCTTTGCCTGCTCGATAGCGATCTTTAATCTGTGAACAGCAACGGGGTATTCAGCTCTTACGTAAATAAAGCCTTTTGTAGCACCGATGGCATAACCGCCGATGGCCATAGCTTCAAGAACGGAGTGGGGGTCACCCTCCAGAACGCTTCTGTCCATAAATGCGCCCGGGTCACCTTCGTCAGCGTTGCAGATGATGTATTTCTGATCTGCTTCATTAGCCGCAGCAAAGCTCCACTTCATTCCTGTGGAGAAGCCTGCTCCGCCTCTTCCTCTGAGGCCGGAGGCCTTCATAAGATCGATGACTTCCTGAGGTGTCATTTGTGTGACAGCCTTGGCCAGGGCCTGATAACCGTCGATTGCTATATAATCGTCTATATTTTCAGGATCGATGAGACCGCAATTCTGAAGAACGACACGCTTTTGCTTCTTATAAAACTGCACATCGTCCAGGTTTCTAAGCTTATCGCCTTCTCCCTCACCGATGGTGTATTCTACAACAGGTTTGCCTTTTTCCAAATGTTCGGAAACCACTTTGGAGACCCGATCTGGGTCCATATGGATATATGTAACTTTATCCTTGCCGGGTTCAAAGACCTCGACGATAGGTTCATATATGCACATGCCGATGCAGCCTGTAGGAACGATTTGTATGTTGGAAAGTCCCTTTGCTGCAGTTTCTTCTCTTAGTTTTTCCAAAACAGGTTTGGCTCCGGCAGAAATGCCGCATGTGGCCATTCCCACGACCACGCGGTAGCCATCAGTGACCTCAAAGTCTTTCACTGCTTTGGCCTTTAATTGGTTTAATTCATTGATACCGTTCATCTGCGCCACCTCACCCTCTATATTTCTCAAGAATCGCAGGAATAACATCCACATTATCCAGCTTGCCATAAACGTCATCGTCTATCATCATAACGGGTGCCAGTCCGCAGCAGCCCAGACAGCGAGTGGCATCAATGGTGAACAAGCCGTCTTGTGTGGTCTCACCCACGCCTATGTTCAATTCCTCAACGACCTTATCCATTACCTTCTGTGCCCCTCTTACATAGCAAGCAGTTCCGAGGCAAATTCCTATATGGTGTTTGCCCTTTGGTGTGATGGCAAATTGGCTGTAAAATGTAGCGATTCCATAGAGTTCTGCGATGGGAACTCCGATGTTTTCTGAAATGAATTTCTGGACCTCCAGAGGCAGGTAACCGAAAATACGCTGCGCTTCCTGAAGCACCGTCATGGTAATTCCTTGAGAATCTTTTACAGAATCAATATACGCTTTTAACTCCGCATATCTCTTGTCTTCTGTTTTGTTGCAATTGCACCCGCAGTCATTTTGCATTTTCAAAATCTCCTTTTATAACTTGTGATAAATGTGTCATTATAGCCTCTTACAACATGAATCGTTTAAGGATCACCTCCTGACACCCTCCATTTCGCAGACAAGAAAGACGTTAGTATTGCTAGGATAAAGGAAATGTAGACAGGGCATACATATTTGATATTTTTTCTACAATCACTTCGAGAATAACATAACTAATTATAGGATGCAATAATATTAAGTAAACTTTGAATAAGTAAAAACTTAACGATTTAATTTGTGGCAAAGATCCCGCCCTGCTGTCGCATTTCCTTGCTATAGACAGCCAAAACTGTTAAGATTTATATGATAGAAAAGGAGGTTCATTATGGAGTTCAAGGATGTTATTTACAAGCGTCAGAGTATAAGGAAGTTTACAGAGCAAGATGTATCACAGGAGGATCTGGAAGCCATTCTCGATGCGGGAAGGGTTGCTCCTTCGGGCAAAAATTCACAAAACTGGCACTTCGTCGTGATCCGGGATAGAGGGATGAAAGAAAAGATCGGGCAGGCCATTCTGGATAAAAACGAGCTGATCGCAAAAAAGATGGACGAGAAAGACCCGGAAAAGGGACTTCGCTTCCGTAAGCTTGCAAAGAACTTCTCGCTTTTCTTCATTGACGCACCGGTGTTGATCGTAGTGTATGCCACCGTCTACCATTGCGTCGGTTATTATGAATATCTGTTTGCCGAGTTCCCGCAGGAGGATATTGACAAGCTTTCCCGGTCAGATCCCGGGATGCAGAATATCGGAGCCGCAGTTGAAAACATGGTTCTTGCGGCCAATGACCTGGGGTATGGCTGCTGCTGGATGACAGGGCAGAATTACGCTGCTGATGAAATCGTAGAAGTTATCAAGAAAGAGACGGGTTTTGAAAAGGAAGGTTATTTCCTTGCCTGTCTGCTTCCTATTGGCGTTCCTCAAGAAGGAGCAAAGAGCCCGGGGCGGAAGGAATTGAGCGAAATCTGTACCTTCTTATAATTGCAATTTCAGAATACCGATCAGGTTCTGTATGGCCTGCTCCATGCTTTCTATGGGGATTCGGGTGTAGTAAAGCATAACCACAGAGTAGTTCTTCTCACTTTCAAAGTTGGGAACGGGAGCCAATGTAAGCCCTAGTTTCGAAGCTGAAGTGCAGATGTCCTCTGTGGTTTTTCCGTTGTTGGGCAGCTTGAGCAGCATATGGATGCCCGAACTGTTGTTCAGGATTTGAACGGTGTCCCCCCCGTGCCTTTCCAGGGCAGAAGTTGCCAGCTGGATCTTCTGAGCATTTAATTTTCGCTGCTTCTTAAGATTGGTTTGATAATAACCGCTGTTCATATAGAGCGCCAGAGTAAGCTGCTCCGCTTTCGAGCAGGTCTGGGTATATCCGCTGAGGGATTCGGAAAACAGCTGATGCAGGGGCATCGGAAGCACCATATAGCTGATCTTAGCAGATGGGAAAAGTGTGGAGGAGAAGGAACCCAGATATACCACCTGTTCTCTGCTGTCAAGGCCCTGAAGTGAGGGTACCGGGCGGCTGTCGTAACGAAGCTCGCTGTTGTAATCATCTTCTATGATGATGCTATTATTCTGATAAGCCCAGTCAAGCAGAGCATACCTCCTTCCGGCAGGCATGACGGAGCCTGTGGGGAATTGGTTGGAAGGACTAACATAGACTGCAGAAGGGATGTTTGCCGGCAGCTTTTCGATCCGGATCCCATCCCGGTCTATTGGAACACGGGTCATCTTGAAATTACGATCCCGGAAGATGCTTCGCACCGGAAGATAACCCGGGTCTTCAAAGGATACATGATCGATGCCCATTCTTTGCAGGATAATGCAGAGGATGTTGATCAGCTGCTGAGTGCCTGCGGCGATGACCACCTGCTCCCTGCTGCAGCGCACACCTCTCGCTTGGTAAATGTATCGGGATATTTCATCCCGGAGGGCAGGTTCGCCCTGGATGTCTCCTTCGACGAGAAGCAGAGAAGAATAATCGTTCAATATTCTGTTTATGCACTTCTTCCATTTTGTAAAGTCGAAACAGGCGGCATCCAGATAAATGTGATTGTCCGGGTTCTTTTCGAAAAAAGGCAGTGACAGTGAAGGCCGATCGTCCATATTGGAGTTTGCCTGGGTTATAAAGTCTGCTCTGTTTCCCGGGGAAACGGTGCTCACATAATAGCCTGATCTGGCCCTGCTGTTGATGTAACCTTCTACTAATAGCTGATTGTAAGCCAGTTCTACAGTTGTCACGCTGATATTAAGAGATCTGGACAGCGCCCTTAATGAGGGAAGCTTATCTCCCGGCTGAATGTCCTGATTGACGATGGCGTCCCGAATATAACGGAAAAGCTGAGTATACAAGGGTGTGGATGTGCCTTCGCTCAGTATTGGTGTTAATGAAATCATGGATGCCTCCCAACTGTTCCCGGGGAACCTGTATAAACTGTAGTCATAATCGCTATAAACCTACAAAAACAGCAACGAAACAACAATCTGTACCTATAAAAAAAGTAATATCTGGATGTTTCTCTAATTACAGTATAGGGTTATTATAATAGTACAAAGACAAAATATCAACCACAGCCACGGGGACAGACCCCATGGGTTAAAAGTGACCCAGAGGGACAGACCCCCTGGTTACCAGATAATCTAAAGTGGCTGATTGCAAGCATATTGTGGCACGAGCAACCAGGGGGTCTGTCCCCTTGGGCTCAAAAGCAACCATGGGGTCTGTCCCCGTGGCTGATGGCTGAATGGAGATTGAAATGGCTATATCAGACAAGACTAACAAAATAATATTGACAGGTATCATGATTGCAATCGTTGCCGTTGCAACCATGATAATCGCCATTCCCGTTCCCTTTACAAATGGCTATATCCACCTGGGGGACAGCATGATCTTTCTCTCGGTGTTCATACTCGGTTGGCGTTACGGTGCCATTGCAGCTGGAGTGGGATCCGCCCTGGCAGACCTGTTTCTGGGATATGTTCACTGGGCGCCCTGGACCCTGGTGATAAAAGGGATCATGGCACTCTTCATGGGTCTCGTGATCGAAAAGGCGATAAAGAGCCGCCGAAATACTGCAGTTTCAATAGTTGCCACCGCAATATTCTGGCTGGCCTTTCACTTTGCCGTGGATCGGATCATACGATTTGAGGCAGCGCATAATCCGGCAGATCTCCTGAGTGAAGAGATTCCCGATGTAACCGCGCTGGGAGATTTCCTGAACTCGATACAGAGCCAGCTCATGTTAGTTGCCCTGTTGATCCCGGTTTTTCTGGTTATTATCGCTTTGGTGTTGAAGAAAAAAGAGCATTACAGCATACCCATGTCCGCAATTCTGGGAATGACACTGGCCGGGCTCTGGATGGTGTTCGGATACTATATAGCCGGGGGTATTCTGTACGGGAATTTCGCCGTCTCCGCCTTCAGCATCCCAATGAACATGATACAGTTCATCGCTGGCTTTCTTGTAGCATCGCTAATAACGGCGGCATTGTCAAAGACCCCGGCGGCCAAATACTTCTCCTTGCGTATACAAAAGGGATCCTGATTACAGGATTCCTTCCTTGATGAGATATTCCGCTGACCGGCTCTCCTCTTTGAAGAGAAGGGATACCGGCTTAGACAGGAGGCTTTCCAGCGCTCCCGGGTTAGTTTTCAAATAATCAGCAAGAACCAGAGTTAAAGACTTCTGGTTTATTTTTTTAACGACAGAAAACAGGAGGTCTTTGTCAAGCCGGTGCTTCTTAATCTGGCTTTGGAAGCTGAGAACCTCGGCCTCCGTTTCCTTTTGGTATGACAAGACGATCTCCGAAAGTTTTCTGTGAAAAGAATTTTTGGTGTAAAGGGTCTGTGGATCCAGTTCAAAAATGCGAGCGGCTGCTTCCGCCGGTTTCACCGCGCGCTTATTCAATTCTCCTTTTGCAAAGGCATAGTATTCACCATCGTAGAAGCCAAAGGCTTTCAGCGTATCCAGGTAGCCCAATCGAAGATTCTTTGTAGAGTTTTTCCCATCAAAAACCAGAATATCACCAAGATCCCACTTGCAGCGAATCAATATCAAATTGTTCGCCTGCTTTAACGGTTCCTTCTGCACGAGCCCATTGGTCTCAAGATCTACGGCAATGACATGAGTAGCCCCTTTCTTCAGAGCCATACCAACGGGTAAATTGTCCAGATACCCGCCATCCACATACTTGGTGTTGTTGATATCTGCGATCTTAAGGGCAGGGAACAGCGAGCAGCTGGCTACAATAAAGTCCACCAGTTTACCACGGGGTATGTCTTCCACAAAGAGGTGGCGCAGGGTAAGGGGAAGCTCCACGGTGGCGAGACCATAATCCATCCTGCTGTTTCTCACTTTATTTTCGTTCACATAACGGTTCAACAGATCTTTCAGCGGGCTGCTCCTTTTCGGAAAACCTGTATCCACCACCATATCGGTTTGGATCTCTCTCCACAGGTTGAGGGCAAGATCAAAGCTATCCTGTGCAACGATGACGCCATTGATGGCACCCACAGAGGCACCGGTAACGATGTCAATTTGAATGTCCATTTCCCGTAACGCCTGCCAGACGCCGATTTCGTATGCACCTCTTGCACCGCCTCCGCCTAAGACGAGAGCGGTCTTTCTGTTCTCTTCCATGGAAAGCCTCCTGTATACTTTGCAAATATTGGTACAGATTAACTTTGATTATAACCAGTATGTGCAAATATGCAAGATNNCTGGGGTGAGCAAAATTTCGAGTAATGCAGTGAAATAACGTCATTTTCGGGCAAATCTGTGCAAAATTTTAATTAGTGCATGATTAATTGTAAGTATATGTAATTTATCACTGCATTAATGGATTTTTTGAACATATCTTGAAAAAGGTCTTCGTGTGGTAGTTGCAATGTAGTACACATTTCGCTTGAACGTACGTTCGAACAGGTATATAATAGAACAAACGTTCTGCATAGGAGATGAGGGCGATGGAGCTTTATGAAAAGCTGAGGATCCTGGCGGATGGAGCAAAATATGATGCTTCTTGTGCGACCAGCGGTGTGGAGAGAAAAAATGTCGGAAGGATGGGCAACGCCTCCTGTATGGGTATTTGCCATTCCTGGTCTGCGGATGGCCGCTGCATTTCTTTGATGAAGGTGCTGCTCACCAATCGTTGCGTTTATGACTGCGAGTATTGCATCAATCGCAGGACTTCAGATGTGGCGAGGGCATCCTTTGAGCCCGAAGAGCTTGCCGGTCTTGTTATGGAATTCTATCGCAGAAACTATATCGAAGGGCTTTTTCTGAGCTCTGCTGTGGAAGTTTCTCCGGATCAGACCGGAGAAAAAATGCTCCGCACTTTGGTGTTGCTCCGCGAGGATCACGGGTTCGCCGGATATATCCATGCCAAGATCATCCCGGGTGTCTCGCCTGAGCTGATNNCTTAAGAAATTAGCTCCCCAAAAGAAACCCTCTGCCATTTTCCGGCCCATGAAACAGATCACGGAGACCATCGCAGACAGAAAGCAGCTGGGGTCCGCATTTCATAGTTATCCGGGGCGCCCGTCAACGGCCGGATGCGACATACGATATCTGCAGCCCATGGGAGCAGAAGAGTTTGCCCTGGAGCCGAGGAAGAAATATAAAGAAAGATTTGCACCTGCCGGTCAGAGCAGCCAGATGATCATCGGCGCCGCAGGTGAATCGGATCGACAGATCATCAAGACTTCGGAAAGTCTTTACCAGGGCTTCAAAATGAAGAGGGTCTATTACTCCGCCTACATTCCGATCATCAGCTCTCCTGTACTGCCTCCATTAATGACGGCCCCACCACTGGTTCGGGAGCACAGACTGTATCAGTCAGATTGGCTCATGCGCTTCTACGGCTTTCAGGCAGATGAAATCCTGGATGATGAAAATCCTTTTCTCGATCTGGAGATGGATCCCAAAGCAGCCTGGGCACTGAGAAATTTGCATTTGTTCCCTGTAGAGATCAATAAGGCTTCAAAGGAAGAGCTTCTCAGAATACCCGGAGTGGGTACCGTTTCTGTGGGACGCATCCTTCGACAGAGGAGAGTGGCTGCAATCCGGTTTGAGGACCTTAAAAAAATCGGAGTCGTCCTAAAGAGGGCCAAATACTTTATTACTTGTTGCGGACGTTATTATGGAGAGAGTGAACTGGATCCGATCCACCTGCGCAACTGCCTGGTCAAGGGTGAGGAAAAATCAAACCATCTATTGCCAATAAACGATAATGTTCAACTTTCAATGTTTTACTAATGACAGTCACGGGCAACCACGGGGACAGACACTTTGGGTTAATAATGACCCAGGGGGACAGACCTCATGGTTGCCATAGAGTTGAGAGTGGCTAATTGCAAGCATAATGCGACCCGATGAGCCATGGGGTCTGTCCCCCTGGGTGCAAAAGCAGCCAAAGTGTCTGTCCCCGTGGTTGCCCGTGGTTGCCCCTGGTTGATATGAGGAATTGACATGGATTATTTATATGACGGCAGCTTCGAAGGCTTTCTTTGCTGCATCTACCTCCATTATTATGAAGAGAAGGCTACAGGTATTTACCCCCAGGACCTCTATCAGAACAAGCTGCTTCAACCCTGGCGAATGGTTGAAACCGATGAAGCCCGGGCGGAGAAAGTGTATGAAGCCATTGGATCAAAGATTTCGGAGCTCTCACTTAAAAGGGTGTATTATCTCTTTCTTTCCAATAGTGAGGAGAAGGAAAAAATCGCGTTGGATTACCTGAGGCTGGGCTTCCGGATGGGAAGCAAAGTGGATTCCCTCCACAGTCACCCTGTTGTCTATAATGCTCAACAGCTTGCCCAGAAGGTTTCCAAGGAAGCCCACCTGCTTACCGGATTAGTGCGTTTTTCTGTCCTTGAGGTGGATTCGGCCGAAGGAGTCAAGGAACTGCTGTACTCTAAGATCGAGCCGGATCACGACGTGCTGGAGCTGCTGGGTGAGCACTTTTCAGATCGCTTTAAGGGGGACCCCTTTCTTATTCACGATGCCAGGAGGGGCAAAGCCCTCTATAGCGCAAACGGTCAATGGTACATTGCACCCCTGGATGAAAAGGCTCTTCCGGATCAGTCAGAGCAGGAAAAAGCCTATCGGCGGATGTGGAAGACCTATTTCGATACCATTGCCATAGAACAAAGGATCAACCCTGCCTGCCAAAAGCGGATGATGCCCGTTCGTTATTGGAAGAACCTCACGGAAATGCGGCTCTGAATCCTTGTTTTGACCATCGGGATGTAATATGATGGAGATGAGGTGATTGAAATGTATGAAGAATTAAAGAATATCATCGAGAAGAGCCATCGCATTGTATTCTTTGGTGGTGCCGGGGTATCCACGGAAAGCGGTGTGCCGGATTTTCGTTCCGAGAATGGGTTGTATAAGGCGATGCAGACCTACCGTCGTTCTCCGGAGGAGATGCTTTCCTATTCCTTCTTTCGCAGCCATATGGATACGTTCTATGATCACTATAAGAATAATCTCATCTACCGGGAGGTAAAGCCAAACCAGGCCCATTATGCTCTGGCAGAGCTGGAAAAACAGGGTAAGCTCCGGGCGGTGGTCACTCAGAATATCGATGGACTGCACCAAATGGCCGGTAGCCGCAAGGTCTGGGAGTTGCACGGTTCCGTGATGCGAAACTACTGCATGGATTGCAATGCCTTTTACGACCTGGACTATATCATGGATCCTGAGAACTGCAATGACGCCAAAGGAATGAAGTCCCAAATCCCTTACTGCAGAAAATGCGGAGGAGTAGTCAAGCCTGATGTAGTGCTCTATGAGGAAGCTTTGGATCAGGATGTTATCAACAATGCTGTAGACGCCATTTCACAGGCGGACACTCTCATAGTAGGTGGCACTTCTCTGGTGGTCTATCCTGCTGCCGGCCTGATCAACTATTTCCGGGGTACGGATCTGGTTCTCATCAACAAATCGGAGACCCAGTATGACAGCAAAGCCAACCTGGTCATAAATGAACCCATCGGGCAGGTGCTGGGAGCCTGTGTGCTATAAAATAGTAAGTGCCGGTTCGAAATCGATCCGAACCGGCCTTTTCGTTTCGTTCCACTTAGTCCCCAACAGGATTGGTAAGGACTCCGATCTTCTCGATCTGGCAGGTTACCCGGCTTCCGGCCTTGAGGTATCTGGGAGGATCGAACGCCATGCCCACGCCGGCGGGAGTACCCGTTAAGATGATGTCGCCGGGCCGAAGTTCATATCCCCGGGACAAATCACTTATGATGGTGGGAACATCGAAAATCAAATCCCGGGTATTACCCTGCTGCCTCAGTTCTCCATCCACATAGCATTTCAGATCCAGGGA
>DCUA01000061.1:13596-13834 GCA_002329675.1 Firmicutes bacterium UBA1426
CTTTCCTATGATCACTGCAAGCTCCATTTCATAATCGACCTTATCAGTTATATGACTATGGAGAAGGATGGTCTCCTCTGTCCCGATCACTGTATGGTCTGGCTTAGTAAAATAAATGGGGATTGTAGGTGGCTTGTCAGAAAATATCTGACCTTTTAACTCTTCGGCATGGGCCAGATAGTTTTTTCCGAGACATACTATATTCCTCGCCGGAGCAGGAATCGGTGCCAGAAGCTTT
>DCUA01000092.1 GCA_002329675.1 Firmicutes bacterium UBA1426
CCCAGGGATCGACCGCGTCCTCGTCATTGGGATCGGAATTGTAGCTATGTACCTTGGCATCAAACAGGGGATCGCGTAGTTCACTCTCGTAGCGGTCGTTCAAATCCATATCATGGTCGGAGGAATCGAGGATCAGCGTCAGTTCCAGCGACAGGTCTTTGCCGACCTCAAGTTTCTGTGTGACCACTCGCTTGGCATCATCGTCCCAGTACTCATAGCAGTAATACTTGCCGTCCGAGGACAGGTAACAGGTGCGGTTGGGATTGAACCCGCTCTTACGTTTCCGTTCCTTTGAATCATTGTATCTTTGCATAAAAATGGCTCCTTTCAGATTCTTTGGAATCCGCAGGAGCCGTTGTCATCCGTAGAGAAAAAGAAAGACGGCTTGGATATAGTTCACCCGTAGTGAGTTTTGAACTAAATCCAGGCCGTCAAGCAGCTCTGCGGACTTCAGTATAAAATTGTGACTTACGCCGCCTTTTTTTGGCTTTCAACCTTAAAAGTATGTGCGGCAACTCTCGTAATAACTGTTACAATGTCTTGGCGCTCAACAGTAAAGGATTCCCCAATTGCAAGAACTGCGCTGGTTTTATTTCCTTTATAGAGGCACTCCACTAATCCTGATTCGGGATTTCCCATACACGCCAATCGCCCAAGACAATCATGGAATGGTATCACCCATCGCATCCTCCTTTCCCAAACAAGTCATAGACACCACCTCCTCATATTAGCTGTTACGCTTATTTGCGTAATTCATTGGTAAAAAAAGAGACTCTTACCACATTACTGCAGCAAGAGTCACAATAAGCTGCATTCTTCAAGACGTATTTCTACAGACTGTTTGGACACGCCATAAAAGTCCGCCAGGGTGCTGATAGCTATCCTGTTGTCCTTGCCATATGATATGCCAAGATGTTCTGCAGCTTCAATAAAAGTATTCTTCGGCATCAGAATCCTTGGTGCAATCCCGATGGCTTGCGATTCCATGATGTTTTCTTCGTCCTTAGATTCTGGCAACTGGTCAACATGACACTTACAATAATTAGCGTATCTCGGGAGGGACAGCTTCTGCATTTTATAATAATAACGATGCTTGTACCAATGAACACACTCATGCGCAATAGTGTTGTTTTTACAACCAGTATTCGTCTTCTTAACTGCCTCCGGATCAATCAGTACTGTCTTCGCCTTAAAGATCCTGGTATCGTATAGCCTCTCATCAAGATCATACACTTCTACGGCTCCATCAGTGAAAATCGTCATTCCATAAATATCAAGTTCCTCTGATAGGCATACATAACGAACATCCAACCCAAGTCCTGTCCTTGCAATTTCTTCAATCGGAACAGGCATTGGGTTTTTTAATGCATCTGGATAGAATTGCTCCAGAAACTCGTACGCGACCTTGTCGTATTCGGCTGGTGGTATATATGGTACGAGCTTACGACCGTTGTAATCCATTATTAGCCTCCGTTTCTCTTGTCGATGATTTCGTTAACTTCTTGCCAGAAATCATCTCCAAGTCCCTGACTTTTGGCCCTGCGAAGTGCAGCACGTGCATTGGGGAGAGCTTCATCCATAATGTACTCAGGTAAATCAGGAGATACCTGATTACGTTCCCTTCCTGCAAGATCGAGCATTTCCTCGCGTTCTTCTTCACTCAAGTTTAAAACTGTCGCCAGTGCTTCCAATCCTTCAATATCCGGCGGATTTCTCCGGCCTTTGATAATATCGGAAAGATAGGTTACAGATACTCCCAACTTGTCTGCAATTGGTTTTAGCTTGACATCCTTTTCAAGGCGCTTTTGTGCGATGAAAGCTCCAAATTCACCTGCCATTTACTTTTCCTCCTTTCGCAATTACGCTTTTAAGCGTAATTGTATTATAATTGATTCTTCGGAAGATGTCAATAGATCTGCGGATTTTTTATGAAATTATCTTTACTTGATTTCGAGCATTATATTTGAAAATGGGCATTGCAAAATCAAATTCAATGTGTTATAATAGCCTTGTTGAGATACACGAAGGAGATATGACTATGCCACAACGCGGAGGTAAAAGGGAAGGATCAGGGAGAACCCCACTTCCCGAAAGCGAAAAGAAAATCGCAAAGACCATTTACATAACACCCACATTACAAAGTGAAATTGATAAGTTTGCAAACGGGAACAGTTTTTCTGAAAAGTGCATTGACCTTATAAGTTCTCAGATTGCACGTAGAAAGCGCACACAAGACAAAACCGTTAAATTTATAGACCTTTTCGCTGGGCTCGGGGGAATCCGCATCGGCTTCGAGAGCGCCTTTAGAGAAAAGGGATTCGATCCAGTCTGTGTTTTCAGTAGCGAAATAAAGGAATACGCAATTAAAGCATATAAAAATTACTTCAATGATGAAGAAGTTGCTGGAGACATCACGCAAATATCTGCAGCTGATATTAAAGATTTCGATTTTTTACTTGCCGGATTTCCATGTCAGCCATTTTCAGCTGCCGGATTAGGACTCGGATTCGAGGATACACGCGGCACACTTTTCTTCGAAATCGAGCGCATCCTAAAAGAAAAACAGCCATATGGTTTCCTATTAGAAAATGTTGAGGGACTAATTAACCACGATGACGGTAGAACCTTATCTATCATCATTGATCACCTTAAGAAACTCAATTACTATGTTTCCTACCGGTTAATAGACAGTCAGTTTTTTGGTTTGGCACAATCTCGAAAAAGAGTATATATCGTAGGTACAAAAGATGCCCACATATCACTGGATAACTTTGAAGAACACACTTCCGTATTTGGTGATATCATGGAACATGGGCTACCTACCGTAGATTCCGAATTCACAAGAAAACTGTTTGCGCACTTTACTCCAGAGCAGGTTGTGGGAAAAGCAATCAAAGATAAGCGCGGCGGAACCGATAACATCCATAGTTGGGAAATTGGATTAAAAGGAAACACCACGAAAGAGCAATCTGATTTCTTAAATCTTCTACTACTTGAGAGAAGGAAAAGGAAATGGGCTGCAGAAATTGGAATCGATTGGATGGACGGAATGCCACTCACCGAAAAGCAGATTTCAACATTCTATCAGCACGACAATTTAAAGGGTTTCCTCGATGAACTTGTTGATATGGGTTACCTAACACTGGAACATCCCCGCAAGAAGCAAAACGGCAGGCGTGTGCCAGATGAATCAAAGCCTAAAGGTTATAACATTGTCGCAGGTAAGCTTTCTTTTGAATTTACTAAGATCCTCGACCCAGCAGATCTCGCACCAACATTGGTCGCAATGGATGTCTCACATTTGGGCGTTGTTGATGGTGATGGCCTACGTAGGCTTTCTATTAGGGAAGGGCAGCGGTTATGTGGTTTCCCTGAAGATTATGATCTTTCTTTTCTTAAAGAAAGCGAAGCATTTGATCTGCTTGGCAACACAGTATGTATACCAGTAATAAAAGCCATTTCAGAACGGTTGGCCGATATATATGCGAACTAAGCATTACCACAGAGGCGGACGCATCCAATGCGCCTGTCTCTATATTTTTTGTATTCTATATGAAGCGGCATTTACAAGCCACTCCTCACCATTGAAAATAGTTTCGTATGGATTCCTGATAAATTCCGGTTGATATCCTGGTTCTCCTATTCGCGCATAATCAACCAAGCAAAGTAAATATTTATCTGCTTTAATCCTTGCAACATCGGATTCGTTTTCTGACCAGAAAAAATGAGGGAATCCAATATAGCACTTCACTTCAATGAACCGATCATAATGCTCAGTTTCATAACTCTCATACGATACTATGTCATACCCGGCTGCAACATCAAAATCAGAAATCCGCTTTATCTTCTGCGCCATTTTGGGGAGACGCTTCTTCTCAAGTTCCAATACAAATTCCTCAGCCTCCAGGCCTCGCTTGCTTTGGTCTTCCTGTTGTTTTAATAATTGCTCAAGAGTGAATTTCTTTCTTCGGTTATGCAATTGCTCAGTCCAGTTAGACTCATAGTCTCCCGTAACACCTATTTCTCCGTTCTCTTCCTTGTTAAGAGCACCTGCCATAATAAGAAAATTTCGAATAGCTGCATATGCAAGAGGAAACGCAGACCGTTTAATTGTTAAATGACCTTTTTCTGCATCAAAACCCGTGGCATCCTTATCAAAAATGCCGTCTTCTACGAGCCTACTAATGCTCAATGCTACTAACTGATTAATTTTGGCATCGCTCTGTTGCTCCGAAAGCACATTTAGTGCTGGTAACGGGATAACGGTATCTGTGGTTGTATCGACCAATCTTAGATACTCAAAAAACGCTACTGCTCCAGGGCAATTAACTATAATATTGTTTTCCAGGGCACATCTGTTCCGTATCTCGTCCCTGCTGATTTTATCCTTGCCAGCCAAAATCGAGATAAGAAACAGAATGCCATCAATATTCCCAATGGAATTACATCTTTTTAGTTCTGTTAACATACTCTGCTATCAAAGCCTTGATATCATCATCTCCAGTTTCTAATCCTGCATTCTCGAACAGCGGGATTGGCATACTCTCGATGATATCTCGAAGCCTTGTCTCCTTCTCGATTAATCTATCATGGATCACTTCATCAATAGACTCTTCAGATAACAAATAATAATAATTCGTCTCTGTTTCCGGTTCTAAACCATATCTATGAATACGATCCTTTGACTGTATAAAATGCGCCGCATTAAAACTCCTCTCCATATAAATGGCGTTATGGCAAGCCTTATGCAGCGAGATTGACTCAGACACCGCAAATGGATTTGCAATAATAACCTTAAAGGCGGAGTCCAGTTTATTAAACTCTGCTATGATTTTCTCTCTGGTTTCAACTTCATCTTCATCTTCATCACCCGTAGCAACTGGAGTAGCACCATACAACGTTTTACATGGGATTCCACATGAAAGCAGGTACTTTTCAAAATCAAGTATGTTTTTTATATAGATTGCCCAAACTACAACCTTCCCGCCGTCAGCAACAATCTGTTCGATAAGTTCCCGAGCTTTAATAAATTTTGCAGGTGTTTCCAACTTAGCATACTGCAAAACATCTGAGATCAATGATGTATCTTCAGATACTGCATTTGGATCAAATCCCTCGAAGGATGCAAAATTCTTAAGCGGCATACTAAGAAGGCTCGGATTTGTTGCTGCTTGCATCATCCGAAGCAGACGCGCTTTAACTAAATCTTGCCTGAACCAGTTGTCTTTGCTTGAAACAATATCGTTCATATACTTCTTTTCTATTACATCGTATATTCTACGCTGAGTTTCTCCCATAGGAACAATAATCGGTTCATGCTCTGTCGCTTGTGGTATACCAAGGTCGCTCTTTTTTATGCGGATGAAAAATGGTTCTATTGTCTGTAGTAAAGTATCTACACGCGGATCACTTATTGCTTTGCTCATGTCTTTAAGCTGGTATACTTCAAAGGGTATTATCTTTTTGGTGGGCCAAATGAATTTATAAAGATTATACAAATCTTCGTAGCCATTTGGTGCTGGTGTACCTGTCAGCACGACCCTTGATGAGCAGTATGATGCAATCTCTAACACTCCTGCAGCGGTCACGCCACCGTTTGTGTTTTTAATTTTATGTGCTTCATCTAATACAACCATCACCTTGTTATTTTTAAGGAAATATATCAGTTCATCTTTTAGCGCTGACACTGATGCGTATGAGAGTAACGTGATTCTTGCAGGATTAAATGAATACAGATATTGCTTTTTCTCTTCAATCGGGACTTTCCCATTCAGCCTTCTTGTTGACGGCTTTTCTCCAAAACACTCTTCGTATTCAAATTCCCAGGGACCAAATGCACTCAAAGGAGAGACAATCAATAATCGATCCACATATTTTTTGTCTTCTTGCGGTAGATTTGACAAATAAGCAAAAGCCCCATAGACAACGCTTGTTTTGCCCGCTCCTGGCACAGAGAAATTACACGCATTCTGTGAGAAGGCGAGGTGATATGCAGAAAGCAACTGTAGTTTATACAGACTTCTATTAGACAGATTTTTGCTTACAGAATCAACAAACCGCTCAAAATCATCTTTATCACAATGATTATCTCTGATTAGACGAGCCTTTTCTGCAAATTCCCCAAATTTTTCCTCTTCAAGCGCGTAATTGGTTACTGCCTCGGAAACCCTTCCTGAATAAACAAGTTCTGCCCCAATATAATCGCAGAGCTTCTTTATCCGATCGATACTCTTATTTATGTCATCATCGGCTTCAACAATAATACTGCCATCCGTTTTAGCGAACTTCACCGTGTCCTTTAAGTANNAGAGAACTGCCGTTTTCATTTGATTCAAGACACAGTTTCTTCATTCACTCAACTTCCTTTACAAACCGAGAATTTCCTTGAATTTAGTTACAAATTCATCCAAGGATTTGACACAGCCAAGCACATTTCTGTCGCTCAAGAAACTCGGTTGACTTACATCTACAACTTCAAGAGCCTGACAAGCCTTCATAAGCTGCTGTAATGGTCTTGCTGCGTTAGCATGGTTATTTAAGATATCCATGCTCTGAATATAGTTATCGTCAAACGGTTCTTCGACTTTCTGTTGCCACTGTTGATCCCTTGCCTTCAAGGCTCGACTCAGATCTGGTGGATTCTTTGCCATAATATCCTCTACGGATTCTTCCTGAATAGCATCAGTAGTTGCAAAATGCTGGTCGCGGAACGATTCCCATACTTCTTGCTTCGCAAAGAAGCTTGATGCCGGCTTCTTCACCGAAGGTACCGAAATAATATCTCGGAAAAGAGTTTGCTCGAAATTAGCACGGATGTAATCAAAAGCAATCAGCTTTAAATCAGCGACATCGGCTTCAGGATCATAAGCCCACATTGAGGCTACGCCAGCCTTATATTTCTTTAGGGCAGAATCAAGCTTTAGGAATGAGTCCTCATTTTTGTCAAGTTGAGTATACATACCGGAATAGCCATACTCATCCAGATATTCATCCATCAAATTCAGGGCAGAGAGCATTGTGCGAACTTCGCCCGGTTTGCAATCCATCATTCCAGCAATGTCATCGTCGGTAAATCCCGCATCTTTTAAGTCCTTGCACTTAAGGTACTTCTCAATAGGATTATAATCAACTTTAGCATCCTCGCCCATCTGGTAAGTAGTTTCCAGCGCAAGAATCTCTTTTTTGTCGGCACCCTCGGGCAGAATGATAGCGATAAAGAACTGACAGTGACTCTTTTCGTTGAACGGAATGGTATCATCCGCCATAATGCTGTTCAGCAAACTCGCACGGCGGTTACCATCAATAATCATACCATCAGCAGTCACTATTCCATGTTTTTGCTGGTGCTCTTTAAGAAGGCGCTCCCTTGTTTTCTTATTCGCCTCTGGCTTGGAATCCCAGAGAAATTTTTCAATAATCTTCTTATCACCTGGGTCTTCCGGATTAAGCTGATGGTTCTGTCTCTCATATGACTTAACAACACTACCGATCCTTCCGTTGTACGGATTATAGACCAGATATTCCAGAGGTATCGCATAGGCATTAAGTGTGATAATACTACCATGATAGGTAATAGGGATACCGGTCCGGCAAGCAGTCTCCGGATGGTCTGTGAATTCTTTCAACTTAGCTTTTCTTTCAGCAGCGTTCATATTTAAACCCTCCACAGTTATAATTCGTTGATGTGTGCATCAATGATATCTTCCAATAAGCCCATGTTTTGAAAATTGAGAACATAATCGGAACACCTATGAATTTCTCTCATATCGGCTTGTCTTCCTATCCAGCCAGCTCCATCTAAAAAATTGACGAAGATTATTTTATTTCCAGCCTCTCGTTCTGATTTTATAACAGCCTCCGTTTTTCTTGCTGCTTCCTTTTTGCTTCCTTGGCTGCTGGATGTCGTGACGCTATACGACACATCAAGAATGAGTTTTGGCTTTGTGGATGATTCCAAGACAAAACTTACCGCACGATCGAGCTTTGGTATCCGAACATTTTTCTGGTATTCAAGTCCGTGTTTTGCACAGACCCTTTTCAACTCTTTTTCAATATCTGCAAGTATTGCATCACCGATCATATTGCTATAGGTACCCTCCAAGCCGCGCTTTACAAGCTGCCGGACGCTACTTTCGTCTTTAATTTTTGCAAGTGTGCTCGCATCCATTGCCATATTTTCCAAATAGAACGGGGGAATACACGCCTGCATCTTAGGATCATTCTTTCCATCCCAAATGAGATTTAAGACGCTTTCCATCATTGCTGGGCTTTCCATCATAGCTGAACGAATTTTACTCAGTCCCCATTCTGTAGCAAAGACAAAGCCACGATCTTTTCTTATCATTGACACCATTCTTTTAAATCTTTCTTCTGAAATCTCCGCTACCGAAGTAAGTCTATCCAAAGAATCTTTATGGTCAATGATATATTGCTTCAGAGTCTCCTTGCTCGAGATGGATTTTAATCCAACAAGGATATCTGCCGTCTGTTCATCAATCGTCCTCTTAATGCTCTCCTCACAGTCCTGATTAATATAGAACATCGTAGTCGAGTTAAACAGCTCGTCATAGGTTAGTTTTCTTGCTTTCGTATCTGCCATGTTTGAACCCCCCCATCGTTAATATGTACATATCATATCACGCTTGAATAAAAAAAGGCAATAGAAATATTACACTCTTTTGCGGATTTTTTTGAGAACCGTATTTTTTAATTTTCAAATATATAAGAGCAAGCAAATATTCGCCACTACGCTCATATGCGAATTTATTTTCTAATATATAACCCCGGTACAATAGACGCGGCCATCACCGGGGGTTAATAATCATCGCCTTCTGGTTCCCTATCATAGGTGTTAATTACCATCTTTTCAAACACAGTCTCTTCTATAAATCGTAGACATCCTTGTAGGTCCTTTTTTATATCATTACTCCAGAATCGAATTACAGTCCAATCAAGTAATGCCAATTCTCTATCCACCCTGCGATCGCGTTCCATATTCTCTTCTATATGTCGAATCCAATACTGTGGGTTTTTTCCGCGTTCCAAGCGAACTTTTAGCTTATCCCAATCTTTACCGTGGAAAAACTCGCTATCACAAAAAAGAGCTAACTTGTATTTTGTAATTGCTATGTCTGGAGAACCTGGTAATTTCTTATAATTCTTTCGATATCGGTATCCATCGTGCCATAAACGCTTTCGTAGCAATACCTCAACACTTGTATCTTTGCTACGGATATTTCGCATATTCCTTCTTATTTTCTCAGATACTTCTCCAAATTGGCGATCTTTTCTTTGCATAATTATCAACCCCTAATCTGGTGTATATGACGTGTTCACACACATAACGATATATTGCTTATTCGTTATGGGCTTTCCTTTTCGTTATGAGTGTGTGCAAAATCCGATTTCAAAAGATGCTTGAATGTTAATCTAATCAAGAACACTTTCCGTTAATCGCAACGTACAAAGCCCTCTACACACCCCTCGTCGTCGTAAAGCCCTCACTTCTATGCAGTTTGAAATCTCATAACGAAAACAGGTGAAAATCCTTGTATCAATCACGCAACGGCTTCATCTATAAAGACGCTGTCTTTGATNNTACGCCGGATCCGTCAGCAGTTCAACGATATGACGCCTATTTCAGGCTGTATCAGGAATTGTACGGTGCCAACCGCGCGCTCATGCACCGCTGCACGCGCCTGGCCCGTTCGTAAAGACGATCATTGTGGCTTAGTTGGGTCGTGAGGGTTGGCCGGTCGGCCCTCCATCATGACAGCACTTGACTTCAATCCGGATTCAGTCTGTCTTGTTGCGTAAAAAACCGTTCACAACCAGCACGATCAACAGCACGGCTGACGCGATCCCGAACAGGGTCAGGCTGCTTTGCTTCAGCTGGTCGATGGCACTGCTTGACAGCGAAACGACTGCCGTTTTGACCACCGGTGACGGAATGGGCATGCTGGCGACCGGATCCAGCCAGGCGATGACAAGCAGCGGCAGACTGATCGCCGCTCCCGCCAGCCAGAAGCCAAATGCCGAATGCGTGAAAAAGCGGATCAGCTGTCTGAAAAACAGCAGAAAAAGCAGCAACAACGCCGCAGATAACGCAATCATGAAGGTCAGCTTCATCCCGCTGACCGCCAGGAGTATCCGGTGATAGCGATCCAGCGCAGCCAACTGATCGAAATTCTCCTGACGAAACGAATCGATCTGCTGTGCTGCCAGCGTGCCGAAGCGAGCACCCAGCTGCCCGATCTGCTGTTCCGCGGAAGCCGGCAGCGTCAGTCCCAGCTTGCGGGCGATATCCCGGGCTGCTGTCAGGAAGGCTGACTGAAACAGGTCAGTCGCGTTATCCGGCAGAGGCGAACGACCGGGATCGTTCAGGTATTGGACGAAACTCTCCAGATAAGCGTTCATAAACGCTTCGACACGCTCATTCGTGATAACCTGGGGCAGCGCTGGCGCCACAATTGGGGCCAGAAGGCCCATTTTATCAACTTCGCGGGTCGCCTCATCCAGAATCGCGGTCCGCAGGCTGTCCACCAGAGTCGGGTCATGGATAAAGGGCCTGTACCAGTCGACTGAAAGGATCGTCGACCGATACCAGCCGCCGATGATCAGTCCGATGACGGACACGGCGATGATCAGGACCAGGATGACCGCCAACAGGCGGACCCAGAAGCCAATGGTCTGTCCATGCGTTTGAGATGGATTCACGGATTCGGACATGGTCTTCTCCTCCTTCTGGCAACAACCGCGCCAGTGCTGATTCAATTTTATCATAGCGTTTGTGGTTGCCGGACAACACAAGGTCCGGATGTAAAAAGACCCGACTGCGCTACTTGAGCGCAGTCGAATCTTTTTCACTTGACAATCCGCAGCCGGACCCTGATTTTGCCTGCGCGTGGAATGTCCGCGATATGATCGACGAAGATGTCTATGTGCTTGCCGCTGAAACCGCCGCAGTCTTCTGCGATCCGGTATCCCCATCCCTCGATGTACACTTTTGTGCCATAAGGGATGACTCTGGGATCAACGGCAATGGTCCTTCCGGCGGTGGCTCTTGTGCCGGTCGCCGTTCGGAGCTGAGGATTCAGGCCTTTCTGGTCACCGGCGTAGAAGGTGGCCGTGAAAGTCATCCACTGGTACTCTGTCTTTGGCTTGGGCGTCGGTGTGGGTTCCGCTTTTGGTGTCTGACTGGCGATTTCCGAGCCGCTGCGGCTGAGTGCGAAGTCCTGATCGATTTCGATGGTCTCTGTCGGTTCCGGGTCTATTTCCCGGATCTGGCTCAAGCGAATGGGTTGGACGGATGGTGTCAGTTCGATCTGGATGTTCTCAGCCGATACGGGCTGGGGAGCCGCAAGGGGCAGGATCGTCTGGTTGCTCAGGATCATCAGGGTCAGGATGATCGCATGCACGACTTGTAATTTCTTGAAAAAAATACACCTCTTGACTTGTTCAACAAAACGGATTCGCTTGACCGCAGGCGTCATTTTACAGTGATTTCGAAAGTCCGGTCAACCGTTAAATCAGAATTCCGGTATATTGAACAAGTCTGGACCCTATTCGGATGCCAGACTTGCACACAGTACCCTGATAATTTTCTTATAATTCGCAATTCTGACCGTTCCCGGTCCC
>DCUA01000193.1:0-2469 GCA_002329675.1 Firmicutes bacterium UBA1426
TCCTCCTCTCCCACGGACAGAATGGCCTCCCCCATTTCTCCGTTTTCGATTTCCTCTCGGGTCGCCACGATAAACCTGCCATTCCCGGCCAGCATTTTTGAGGCAAGGGAGCTCATCAGGTCAGAAGTATATAGCGATGCCGGGTTCGTCTCATCATAGACAATGAGTGCGTTGATGTCCTTTTCGGCCTTAATATTCTTTGAGATGTAGCGGTTTAGTATCTGGGGAAGAGACTGATTCCACTTCAGTATATAATTGATGCTTTCACCGGCGCCGGGGGTGTTATACCCCACCTGTACGGCTGCCAGCACGTCAGAGGCATGACCATTTTCAACTGTCGAGATAGGTATACCGATTTCGTTGAAATCCCCTTCTCTCGCAGTACCCGACTCCGGATCGAACACAAAGAGTTTCAGCCTCTGTTGATAGATGCCATAGCCCATATTGTAAACATAAACCCAATAAGCCCCGGTAGTTACGTAGACTTCTCCATTGACTTCTTTTACGAAAGGTACTTTGTCGCCACAGCTGGGGTAATCGCTGCCGCTCTTACGGATGTTATGCGACTGGTCAAACCCATCGAAAATGCCGAGAACCCTTGCGTTCACATAGCGGTAGGAACTGCTCCTGCTATCCCAGGTAAAGGCGAGATAATTGCACAGGCCTCCCTCGTCATAGACAGGGTTGATACCGGAAACCATAGCGTTTGAACTGTCGCCATGGGCAGGACTCAGATACACCATCCCGTTACTTCGGTCATAAACGCGAACCGTTTTTATGTATGAGTCCATAAACTCACCGGATGCGTATCTTTGCCGCAACACAGAAAGGATCATAAGCTTTCCTTCTGTATCGATACCCAGCAAGGAATGAGTCGCAGATCCGAATCCATAATGCTGCACCGGTAAAGCCTCAAGAGAGGTTGATTCCGTTTCCGGATCAAAGAGACCCCGATACAGATAGTTGCCGTTGTGTGTGACAAAGTGAATCCGCCCTCCTATTTTTCTGGCGGCTCCGTCCATGATGGATCCGTTGAAGATTTTCTGTATCTGGCCCGTCAAGGCAGATATTCTATATATGCCGTCCTTTTTAAGAGTGTATATATGATCCTTTTCAACAAAGCAGTTTTTTCCCACTTCCATATTCAAAAGGGTCAGGTAGGATCCGTTATCCTTAGTGAGAATCAACGTTTTTCCGCTTACTACAAAATAGAGGTATCTGCCGGTATCATCCTGCGCAAAATATGGTCCCGTCCTCACTGCAGGAACCGGGAGCATCTCATCTGAGAACGTGAAGGTCCATCGTGCATCGCCGTGAACTGCATCAAAGTCCCAGCAGCTGATCGTGTAAGGAGACTCCGGATAACCTCCAGTGTCTGTACCGGGCCAGCTGGCATCAATTTTATAAAGCCTCTCATCATCTACAATATAGTTTTCATTTTCATAGAAAGTCCACTCTCCCTCATATCCGAAAGGTGTGTTGATCGTTGCTGTCCTCATTACTGCCTGGCCAGCTGTATCATTGGCCATCGGAACCATCTTCTCAAGTGTAATGCGAGCGTCCACTCTTTGCCTCAAAAGCTCTTGCTCTAACCCGGACAGATTGGCCTTTACTCTATCGTATTCTGCCCTGCCTCCTGCAAGAATTGTAATATCTGCAGTCTTTCCCGGAATGGAATCAAGGCTGATGATCGGTGCCACATTTATGACTTCAGACGTCCCGAAGGCCTCGGCGGTCAGGTAGTCAATCTCTGTTATGTACTCAGGGAGTGTCTCTTCCACCCATACATCTTTCGCTATGAGCTTTATCTCAAAGGCACCAACTCCTTCCTTCGGAAAGCCGACTTTTTTACCGGTTCCAAAAGAGAAGTCTACAAAGCTGTCCATATCTGCCGGTAGGATCCAGTTCGCTGCATCTGCCCGTCTGTAAAACCAGGTCCGTCTTATCTGGTCGCCGTCGGTGGCCGTGCCATCTTCTGCGATAATTTGCGCCCGGTTGGATCCGGCATCACGAATATAGCAGGATTCTAAAAAGAGTTTTGCTTCAGGAGGCTTGTCACGGGCTACGGAAAAGTCCGTCGTCACTTGATCGGTCTTTCCGCTTTTGTCTTCTACGTATACGGTATAGCGGTAATCCGTATTCTCCGTGTTTTTGGTCAGGAACTCCAGCCGGCAGTTCAGGAAATACTCGTTTGAATCTTGCTCGAAAATTGGTCTGGTCTTGATGGTTTCACCGTTGCTCAAGTTGTTGTTGCCGGAGACAAGGTCGTGATGGAGCGTAACCTTTTCTCCCGTTTCGGGATGCTCCAGCCGTATCCACAGGGTAGCGAGTTCAACGTCAGGATTTTTCGCGATCGTTATATGGAGGGTGGTCTTACGGTTTTGTTTCAGTGGACCGGTCAGTTGGTGTATTATACTTGGCGTGTCCATGACCTGAATAGGCTTTGAAACGGAAGCAGTACTTCCTCCC
>DCUA01000193.1:2490-4203 GCA_002329675.1 Firmicutes bacterium UBA1426
GACCATGGCTCTTCATCTACAAGGAAAACGGAACAGTCTTCCGCAAGGGCGGGATGTCCCACATAGGTGGTTTGTGGAAGGGATAGCTCCGGATTTACGCTGATCTCTACGCCCGGCTCCGGTTGGGGCGGAGGCGTAGACGGTTCTTCCGGTCCTTCCGGTGGCTCAGGTATTTCCGGCGGAACTTCAAAGAGCTTGACCTCCCCTTCCACGGAAAAGGTCTGATAATAGAGGTTGTTATCATAACGGCTTTTGTGTACACCGATAAACTGCCCTTGTGTAAGGCCGCTATCTGAGAGCACCGAATTGAAATAGAAGTGTTCTATTATATAATCTTCGTCAAGTCCGGCGTTGCGCCAGGCCTGGTTCTCATTGAGAAATGCCGTGGCTGTAGCGTATTTGTCGGCGGCGGAGAAGCCTGCCTGTATGGCGAATTTCCCCACATAATTTGCTGCCGTTTGGTTAGTTGCAATCTGATTTATTGTCAACCAATCCTTTGTATGAGCCGCAGTGCCGGTATCTGAATCTCTTGGGAAGTCGTCATTACAATAGAGCCCGCAATTCAGATCATAGCCCCAGTAACGATACTGCCCTTCCTTGTAATTCGGCGAACCTGTGGTCTGATTGGCGGCGTTTACATTGGCGGTTATCCCATAGGCGATAATGCCCCTCTCCATCCAAAGTTGTTCATTAAGAGTGTAGTTACCACTACCAATGCTAACATAGGGGGGTACAGTACCGCTTTCAATCAAGGACTCCAGAACGCGCTCCTTCTCTGATTGCGTAAGCTGACTGAACGATTTCATGACCGTCCCGCCCTCCGCTGCGGAAACAACAATCGTTCCGGAAAGGAATCCAGCGGTTATTAAGAGCAGTAATAGTATTAATAATATTTTTACGCTGATATTGAACTTCATCGCAGTACTCGCTTTCATCGTCAAATAAAGAAGACATTAATTTGACCGGGCTCCGTTTCCCAGTACTCATCAGAGTAGTCTTTCGGATAAATACGGATATCATAGCCATCACCAAGCAAATTAATTAGAATCGGGTACTCCATAACATACTGCTTACAGATGCCCAGGGTCTTTCCTCCCGAGTCCATGGAAGAGAAAACTACAAATGCATCGAAGATGGCCTGACCTTCCCCAGGAAACTGCTTTAACAGGATATTCCTTAGTTCAATCTTTTCCGCATCGAGATCTCCGTCAAGGTTTCGCATCCGCGCCATAAACGTGCCATCAGGTGCTGATGTGTCATAAATTTCCGTACTAACCAAGGGTTCTGTTGAAGGGATTGGGGATCCCACTGAAGGGGTGTCTTCTGAAGGAGATCCTTGTAGATTCTGTACAGAACCTTCTTCGCCAGCGGATAGCCTCTCTGAGATCCGACTGATGACAGCAGCGGCCTCCGCCCGGTTTAATGTCCCGAAGGGCTGAAAACTCCCATCTGGATAGCCTGCCAAAATGCCCATTCCGTAAGCTCTGACAATATGATGCTCGTATTGTGTGCGATGATCCACATCCCAAATTTGCGCTGATATTTCTGAATGATCTCCATAGTCCTTTTCATGTCTGAGAATCTCGCTTGCGATGAGAGCCATGTGAGCTCTGTGAATAGGTCGGTCGAGTTTAGCTTCTGAAATGTCATATTGGGAAAAGAGGAAGTTATTGAGGCCACTATTATAATAAGGAAGAGCCCAATGTCCACCCT
>DCUA01000193.1:4224-5145 GCA_002329675.1 Firmicutes bacterium UBA1426
GGGCGGAAGCTTCTATCGGGATAGCCGCTAATAATACCGGCCTCAGCCATCTCCATGATGTTTTTGTATGCCCAGTGGGTGTGATCCAAATCGGAATATAGATCCTGGCCAAATACCAGTAAGTTACTGAAACCCAGGATTACACAGAGAGTAATAACAATACTTATTGTGATTCGCCTCATTTTCTTTTTCATATTAACCTCCATTGGTGACCTCTATGATGTTTAATTATTGTTCCGCACCACGATTTGCTATATGTTATCATTTATTCCATTAATTAACATTTTACCACAACGGTCACCCCTGTCAATATGGTTTTCCATATTTTGTAATATTGTTTGATCAGGTATCTGAAGAGGGCTTTCCATCGGAATCCCCTGAGGCACTTTGGGAGTTTACCGTTGACTTGAGTTGAGAGGAAGCAACGGCCCTGGCCTAAAATCACACTTTATCGTTGCTTGGACCAGGAAGAAGCAACGGCCCTGGCCCAAAATCACACTTTACCGTTGCTTGGATTTGAGAAAAGCAACGAACAAGAACCATATTTTGCGATTTAACGTTGACCCAATACACAAATGTAAACGGAACCGGACCTAGATACCAATTTACCGCTGACGGAATTGAGAGGAAGCAACGGCCCTGGTCTAAAATCACACTTTACCGTTGCCTGGATCAGCGGAAAGCAACGAACAAGAACCATATCTGCAATTTACCGTTGCCCTCGAGAGGAGAATGGCAGCGGACCAGGATCCACCGTAAGAGTTTACCGTTGCCAAAGCAGGGAGAAATGCTCAGATGATCCACGAAACCTCCGCCACATTGAATCCTTGCCAACAGACCTCCACGCCGGATTTTATCTGGATTTTGTCAGGATTTTATCACAGTTTTTAGTAAGCTTTTCTTGAGTTTCCGCAGATTGCA
>DCUA01000033.1:0-122 GCA_002329675.1 Firmicutes bacterium UBA1426
TTTATAAAGAGAACCGGTATTGCGGTAGACAACTTTGCGAAGTTCGGCTGTACACTGACAAAAGGAGAAAAAATTATCGAGAAGTGTTCTGAGAAATTATCCCGATACAAATATATCGCACT
>DCUA01000033.1:149-499 GCA_002329675.1 Firmicutes bacterium UBA1426
CATATGCCTAATACTCCTATCGAATCATTTGAAATAGTATATTCCCGTATTCTCGATCGTCTGTTAGAAAATCAGTATCGCCCGATTCTATTCTCTTTGCCGCCTCTGGATCCGCACAGGTATTTCGCGTGGATATCCAAAGGACTTGACTCTGATAATATTTTAAGATGGCTGGGTGATGTTGAATTTATTTATCGTTGGCAGGAAATGTATAGCCTTGCGGTGGTCAAACTGGCCGCGAGAAAAAATATCCCTCTCATAGACATCAGAAAAGCCTTTCTTAAGTGTAGAGATTATAAGGATCTGCTTTGCGAGGATGGCATACATCCAAACGCAGCCGGTCACTCACT
>DCUA01000033.1:596-5262 GCA_002329675.1 Firmicutes bacterium UBA1426
AAACCAGACAAAGGGTCTGTCCCCGTGGCTGGGTTTAGATCCATTTGTCGATGTCTTTTTTGAGATTGCTGTAATCCTCTCCCCTGCTTCTTAAGTACAAGGCGCGCTGCAACAGTTCAAAGCGCTTTTTGCTGAGAGGATATGCAATGAGCGTCAGAGTGGCTGCAATAAAGCACAGACTGGGAAACAAAACGAAAACATGCGAAAGCATTCCTATCGTTTCTGTGGATTGTACGCTCAGGGTTCCGTCAAAACCTGCCATGTTCAACAGCAGACCGATAGCCTGGAGGGCAACAGCAGTGCTCAAGGTGCCCACGATAGACTGAAACGCTATTATAGCCCCTTCTCTCCTCTTCCCATAAACATATTCATCCGCTTCCGCCACATCGTAAAACATGGCGCTGCTGATCTGCCAGAAGGCTGCCTGCCCAAAGGTAAACAGGATCACATAAAACAACGCAACCACATAGCTGTCAACACCTATCAGGTAGAGAAGCAATCCCAACAAACCAGAGATAGTCATAGCTCCGGAGATAAGACTTTTCTTCCCCCACCTAATAGCCCAATAGGTGATCACGGGTGTAAAAAGTATACTGGCAGAAATAGAGACCATATACACGGTCGAGGTGACCGCAGTATCCAGACGGAGACTGTATTGCATAAAAAACATCATCCCGGAGGTGTATAACGTAAATCCCAGCATGAATATGATCTTCGTTCCAATAAGTGTGGCCATGGCCTTAAGGCGCATCAGCTGATAAAAATCCCGTACGATCAGTATGAAGTTCTCCAGCAACAGATATCCCATGCTTTCTCCCGTCTCCGCCTTTTCCGGAGAAAGGACCTTTTCGGTTCCTGAAGTATAGTACCAGCACAAAAAGACGCCGATCCCCACCAGGAGGCACATTAAAATGGTAAACATCAACCAGGCCTGTCTGTCATTGATCCCCGCATTCATGAGGAAGCCTATAACAAGAAGCGGACATACATTGGCTAAAAAAGTGCCGACAATAGTGAATATCCGCGTCAGACTCCTCAGCCTGGTCCTGGCATCGTAATCTGTAGCTATCTCCGCTCCCAATGCAGTATATGGTATATAGAAGAGTGAGTAGGCGATCCAGAAGAAAGCGCCCATTAAAACATAGTAGAAATACTGTAGCCCCGAGGCTCCGTCAACAGTTACGAAATTGGCCACCATGGTAGCAGGCAGAAGTAAAACAGATAAGAGGATGAAGGGCCTCCTCCTTCCGTAACGCCATCTGAGATTGTCCGACAGGTGACCGACAACAAAACAGCATACAGCTTCAAGTAATATTGCAACGGATGTTATAGTACCGGCTGTAGCCGGTGGTATTTTAACGACTCCCGTGAGAAAAATCAATTGAAAAGTAGTTATGTACTGATAAAGCCCGGCTTCGGCAAGACCTCCCAGGCTGTAGCTAAAATATGTGATTCTCATAAAGTTTCTTTCCTGCTGAAAACCGCCCCGTAAGGAGCGGTTTTATTTGTTCAAAATCAGCCAAAGGGTCTGTCCCCCTGGGTTCAAAAGCAGCCAAAGGGTCTGTCCCCGTGGCTTGTTTTTTATTTACAGATCGCGATGGAAGCAGAAGCTCCGATCCGGTCTGCACCGGCTTCGATCATATGTAGAGCTGTCGCCTTGTCTCGTATTCCTCCAGAAGCCTTTACCTGCAACGCGTCCCCAACTGTATCCTTCATCAGTTTCACATGGTGAGCAGTTGCGCCGCCAGTTGAAAATCCGGTTGAAGTTTTTACAAAGGTTGCGCCTGCATCTTTGGAGAGAAGGCATGCCTTTACGATTTCTTCATCGGTGAGCAAGCAGGTCTCCAGGATCACTTTTACGATAGCTCCGCCTTTTCCTGCCGCCTGTACAACTGCCCGGATATCATCCTCCACGTAATTGTAGCGACCTTCCTTCAGAGCACCTATATTCAGAACCATATCGATCTCATCAGCTCCCTCTGACACGGCGATCTCCGTCTCGCAGGCTTTAGCAGCCGTGTGAGCTGCGCCAAGAGGGAATCCCACTACGGAAGCTACTTTAACATCGCTGTCTGCAAGCTCCCTTTTAGCCAGAGAAACATGGCAGGAGTTCACGCAGACGGCATAAAAGCTATGTTCTGCAGCTTCACTGCAGAGCTTCTTAATGTCCGCTTCTGTAGCCTCTGCTTTGAGGATCGTATGGTCAATATAGCTATTTAAGGGTTTCATACGATGATCTCCCCAAGGTCTCCATTCTTCAATCCGGCAGCGTTTCCTTCGTCCGTATCCAGATGGATCTCCAAATCATGGCCTTCACCGGACCGGATAAGTACATTATCAAATACTAAGCCTCTCTCCCCACAAAAGCGGAGGCTGACCATCTGTTTATCATGCACGCCTGCTTCCTTGGCCTGCTCAGTAGACAGATGGATATGGCGCAGTGCAACGATAGCACCGTGATCGATCTCTATTTCACCAGCGGGACCAACAAGTTTGACCCCGGGTGTCCCATCAAGCTTCCCGGATTCTTTCACGGGAGCATTGACACCGATAGCGCGGGCATCCGTCATTGCCAGTTCAACTTGTGTTTCTTTTCTGACCGGTCCAAGGATCCGTACTGCTTTCAGGGTTCCTTTAGGGCCTACAATATCCACCTTTTCTTCAGCCGCATACTGGCCGGGTTGCTTGAGGGGCTTAAAGGGTGTCAGTTCATAACCCTTTCCGAAAAGCGCTTCCAGGTCTTCAGCAGAAAGATGCAGATGTTTGTTGGATAATCCCACAGGTACTTTGTACGACATTCGTTTTTCCTCCATTATTTATTCTTCTTCTTCCAGATAACTGATATACGGCAGGTTCCGATACATCTGATTGTAATCGAGACCGTATCCTACGATAAATTTATTTTCGATGGAGAAGCCTATGTAGTCGGCCTTGACATCCGCCACTCTTCTCTCCGGCTTGTCCAGAAGCGTGCAGATCTTTAAGGTTTTCGGGTTTCTCGCCATCAGGTATTCCTTAAGATATTTCAATGTTAATCCGGAGTCTATGATGTCCTCCACGATGATCACGTTTTCACCCTCGATGTTTGAATCCAGGTCTTTCAGGATTCGTACAACACCGGTGCTTTCCGTAGATGCACCGTAACTGGAAACAGCCATAAAATCTATCTTGGTTTCTACATTTAACTCCCGGATCAGATCACTCATAAAGATCACTGCACCCTTGAGTACGCAGATAGCTAATATGGACTCTCCCTTAAAATCCCTCGATATTTCAGCACCTAACTCACGGATTCGCTCGTTCAGCTCCTCCTTACCGATCATAACTTCACCGAATACGAATTTCTTCTCCATGTTTGCTCCTTACTACTACTGCTGTTTTTCCTTCTCTTCTGCACTGTCGTTGCCGGTCCAGTGCATCGTCTCATCCTTCACCTCAAATTTTACATCATCTATGATCTTTTTTCCATGGAATCTTTCCTCAGGCTTCACTTCTTTTTCGCCCAGCCAGTATTTATCCAGCTCATCTTTGAGATAATAGATGATAAAGCTCCAGACAACAATATCATCGATTATGCCAAAGAGCAGTATAGGGGCAGGTATCAGATCGATCGGCGACAAAAGGTAAGCAATTCCTAAGACAATAATCAGTTTTTTCCTGAAGGGGACCGTCTTATCTCGCAGAAAAGGCGGAATTGCCTTGATACGCCGCATCAATACACGCAAAAAGATATATTGCATCCTTACCCCTCCTTTAGAATCGCATCCAGAACTGTCAGGAGTTCCTCATGTCCGGTGCGCTTTAGAGCAGATACCGGGATAACGATATCCCCTTCTGAAAGCCCAAGCACCTTGCGGATCATGCCGATATTTCTTGACAGTTCGCTTTTAGAGACCTTGTCTGCTTTGGTTGCCACCACCAGACCGTCCAATCCGTAATGCCTCATCCACTCATACATCTGGATATCCTGTGCTGTAGGAGAGTGACGCACGTCAACCAACTGTATCGCTTTTATAAGATTTGGACGATTGGCCAGGTAACCCTCTATCATATCTCCCCAGCTTCCGCTGATTGACTTGGAAACTTTGGCGTACCCATAGCCAGGCAGATCCACGATGCGAAATTCATCATTCACATCGTAGAAGTTGATCGTTCTCGTCTTTCCCGGACTGCCACTGACCCTGGCAAGGCTTTTCCTGTTAAGTAAGAGGTTGATCAGTGATGATTTACCCACGTTGGAACGTCCTGCTATGGCAATTTCCTTCATAGACAGATCCGGATACTGTTTGCCGTTTACTGCCACAGCAGAGAGCTCGGCTTTTTTGATAATCATTGCTTCACCAATGCTTCATTCAGAACCTGATCAAGGGTTTCCACCAAAACGAACCGGATCCGCCTGCGCACTTTCGAAGGTATTTCGTCGATGTCCGCTTCATTTTCCTTTGGCAGCAATACTGTGGTGATCCCGGCTCTATGTGCAGCCAGGACCTTTTCCCGGATGCCCCCTACAGGAAGCACTTTCCCCCGCAGGGTGATTTCTCCTGTCATGGCCAGATCTTTTCTCACAGGTATTCCCGTAAGCGCGGATATAACGGATGTGCACATAGTCACCCCCGCGGAGGGTCCGTCTTTTGGAGTTGCTCCTTCGGGTATGTGAATATGAAGA
>DCUA01000236.1:0-267 GCA_002329675.1 Firmicutes bacterium UBA1426
ACCACCAGTTGTTCGGGATGCTGGATTTTCAGGGCCTCTACCATATAGTGATAGGTGATCCAAAGAGGCTGCTGCTGGGTCGCGAAGACGTAAGAGGACAGACCGGTCTCCTCTTTGAAAACTGCCGGGTCTACAGAACAGTACATATGGCTCGATCCGAAAAACAGCACGTCAAAGCTGTCCGGCTCTTCGTTGTAGAAGCCGGCCACCTTAGCTGTCATATTCCATCTGCCTTCGATCTGCTTGTGCATCACAAGACCGCTTACT
>DCUA01000236.1:365-3240 GCA_002329675.1 Firmicutes bacterium UBA1426
CTCAGCAAATCTCTCCCGGATATGAATGCCCCGATATTGAGCAACGCTCACGCCAATGAGCAGAAGGATAGAGAAGATCCCTACCCAAAAGCTCTCCGGGGAAAGCCCCAGCTCGTACAGGCTGCCGTCAACCAGAACCCAGGGATTCCAGATAGAGAACATATTTTCAATGATACCTCGTGCCGCCGTTATATGGGGAGCCCGGAAGAAGATCCATGCAAAGTTTGCCAATATATACGTAATCACCATCTGCCCCAGTTTATAGCTGGCTGCCTCCCGATTGACCCCAAGGAGGTCCGTAACCCGATTTTTAAGGGGCTTCGTGATCTGTCCGATGACCTGAAAAGCGCCATGGAGAAAACCCCAGACCAAAAAGGTCCAGTTGGCGCCGTGCCAGAGTCCGCTGACAAGGAATACGATCATGATGTTGATGTATTTCCGGAGTGTTCCCTTTCGGTTACCGCCCAGGGGAATATAGAGGTAATCGCGGAACCAGGTCGACAGAGAAATGTGCCACCGATGCCAGAATTCACCGATGCTCCTGGCAAAATAGGGTTGTCTGAAATTGTCCATGAGACGAAATCCCATGACCTGAGCGCTCCCCTTTGCAATCAGGGAGTAGGACGCAAAGTCACAGTAGATCTGTATTCCGAAGAAAAGTGTGGCCACCACTAGAACAAGCCCCTGATAGTTTGTGTAGCCGTTATATACGGTGTTTACAATGACAGCAACCCGGTCAGCCACCACCAGCTTCAGGAAAAAGCCCCAAAACATGAGCAACAGGCCGTTCTTTGCCCGTTCATAATCAAAATAATGCCGCCGGCTGATCTGAACCAGCAGATTTTTCGAACGCTCGATGGGTCCTGCGACCAACTGAGGGAAAAAGGATACGAACAGCGCATATTTAAAGGGGTTCTTCTCTACATAGATCTCGCCCCGATATACATCCATGGTATAGGAGAGCGCCTGAAAGGTGTAAAAGGAGATACCCACAGGCAGGATCACATCAAACGCTGGATTCAGAAGCTCCATGCCGAAACGGCCTAACACCCGGTTTGCATTATCGATAAAGAAATCAAAGTACTTAAACAGGAATAGTATGGACAGGTTTGAAGTCATGGATAGAAACACCCATAGCTTCTTCCGGAACGCATAACCGCTCATCTGTGCTCGTCCGGCAGAACCGTCCTTTCGCGCTGCTTCCGCAAGCCGATTCTCATTGCCGATCAAAAGTCCGCTCAAATAGGTGAGGATTGTCGACAGGGCCATGAGCAGAGCGTACTTGGGGTTCCAGGCCATATAAAAATAGTAGCTGGCGACCAGGAGCCACAAATATCTGGCCTTATGAGGAATAGCAAAGTACAACAAAACTACGACGGGAAAGAATATTAAATAACTGAACGAATTGAATAACATCTATTTTCCTCTGTACTTTGCTGCATTTGGTTAAATAAGGTGTAAGACACCTATTCATTATACCTAACCGGTATTCGATGCGCAAGATGGGACAGGCCCCTCAGCCTCCAGAATAGCGTCGATTTCTGCTTCATTCAGAGTTTCTTTCTCTAGAAGTGCCTGGGCAAGCCGGTCCAGTTTATTCTTCTGTGCACCGAGAAACTCTTTTGTTTCTTCATATAGAGAAATTGACAGCCTGGACGCTTCCTCAATGATGTTAAACTGATTTGTGAGCTGGGTCAGATCGATCATACCGTTGTCACCCATCCCGTAGATTCCGATATATTCTTTGATGATCCGTGTGGCCTGCTTTATGTCCTGAGATGCTCCGGTGGTAATGTCACTGGCATCGCCCAGATACAATTCCTCCGCTACCCGTCCAGCATACATTACCTTGATCAGATCCTGGAGATCCTTTTTGCTTTTCAGGGAATTATCGTCCTGAGCCCGGAATGTAACGCCGCCTGCTCCCGATGTGCTCTGCATGATGGTTACAGCAGATACGCTGTCACTGGTGATGAGTTTTGTCGCCAGCGTGTGACCTGCCTCGTGGTAAGCGATAAGCTTTGTGTTCTTGTCCCCTTCGGATCTTTCCTTTTTATACCCGTTCATTAGGATCTTATAATATGCATCCTCGATATCATCCCATGTGATGCAGCTGCGGTTTTTACCCGCAGCGATCAAAGCAGATTCATTCAACAGGTTTTCAAGCTCTGCGCCGGAAAACCCGTTCGTTTTCTTGACCAGAGTCCTTATGTCCACCTCATTAGAGAAGACCTTGTCCTTGCTGTGCAGCTTGAGAATCTGATATCTGGCATTCTTGTCCGGCAGATTCACAGCTATCTTCAGGTCGAATCTTCCGGGCCTGGTCAGAGCCGGATCCAGGATATCGATCCTGTTCGTTGCGCAGATGGTCAACACTCCTTCTGTGGGCTGAAACCCGTCCAACTCCGTCAGCAGAGCATTGATCGTCTGGTCTTTTTCACTGTTATTGCTGTCCCCTCTGCCCCCGCCGATGGCGTCTATTTCATCTATAAACACGATAGACGGAGCAGCTTTTCTCGCATTACTGAACAGCTCCCGGATTCTGGATGCGCCCACACCCACATATTTCTCCATGAAATCGCTACCTGACGCAGCAAAAAACGGAACATCCGCTTCTCCGGAAATGGCCTTGGCTATGAGGGTCTTACCCGTTCCCGGAGGACCGTATAGAATCAGTCCTTTGGTTGGTCTCGCACCCAGCCTCTTATATTTCTCGGGATTCTTAAGCGCATCAACTAGCCGCAGGAGATCCGGCTTCAGTTCATCGATTCCCTGAACGTGGTCAAAGGTCACTTTTTTAATCTCGCTTTCAGTTTCTTCCTTTGACTTTTCCTTTGTGTGCCCGTTGGTGATCAGGCCCTTTTCCGGGGTACTG
>DCUA01000236.1:3315-3985 GCA_002329675.1 Firmicutes bacterium UBA1426
GGTATGGTATGATAGGTGTTACTGACAGTTCTGATCAGCATTTGGTTTTCCTCGGTCAAGGCGATGGCAGTGATTTGCATTCCGAAGTTCAGACGGTAGAATTCATCCTCGTCGATTTCTTCTACACGTATATATCTTGACAGAGCGGATAGCGACAGCTTGTTCAATTTCAGATGATCATAGGACACTTTTTCCTCTTGTGCAGCAAAAAAAATGCTATCGGCCAAAGCATAAGAAGCCTGTACTCCTACGAAAGCCAGTGAAATCAATAATATGATGATAATATGCATAGATCTTGACTTCATGTATAAGCTGTGCATTTTCTACAAAATCTCCCATGTATGATCCTGATCTACCTTTAATACTATCCTTTGCAATTTATGAAAAAGTATTATTGAGACAATGAAAAAATGAAGGACAAATTATATATGTGACATTATCACAGATGGGTTGAATCAAATGAGCTATATTGGACACAGATAGAATAGTTAACAATAAGTCATTCATGAAGATTTGGAGGTAGACATGATCGTTGTAACTGAAACTGCAGCCGCTAAATTCAAAGAGATGGCAGCAAGCAAGGGCAACCCTGGCGCCCAGATGCTCAGGATCTCCTTTGCCGGCCATGGCTGAGGCGGCCCCCAATTGGGATTGGCTCTGGAAGAGCTCA
>DCUA01000136.1 GCA_002329675.1 Firmicutes bacterium UBA1426
ATCTGTGAACTGAGCTCATTGCGAGTCACTTCCTCGCCGTTGTGGCGTACGATCTCCGCGACCACCTGGCGTTCTCCTTTCACGCCGGAGGATTTAACAGCCTGCTCTCCTTTATAAAGGGTTGCCGTTTCCTCGTAGGTGATTTCATAATCGATAGGCACTGTATATTCAGCAACCTCTGTGGTCCGCACTGTCAATACCGGGCAGACTTTGTTGAGAACCAGTTCGTCACCGATTTGCAGTCTTGCCGGATCAACACCGGGATTTGCCTGCTGAAGCTCCTCTGAGCTCAATCCCAGGTTTTTCGCAATCTGGTTGAATGTATCTCCTGAAACTACGGAATAGGTCTTGATCTGTACTGCTCCTGTGAGCATGTAATCAAGAACCTCTTCTTCTTTTTGAATGTTCCCTATCTTTGTATTTACTTCGACGATTTCTATATCTTCCGCAAATCCGATGGATTCATACTCAATAGACTCACTGTCCACCAAATAGGTGCTTTGAATGTCGCTGAGTATTTTTTCCGCACATTTTTTACTGTAAAGGATGGCTTTCGTCTGCCCATCTACCTGAATGGCATATGCGGAGGCGTTCATGTCCCTTAAATATGTAAATTCGTTAAGTACATCTTCCTTGGAGTCCACATCCAGTCCCGTGCCGATGACCTTGCGAAAACTGATGTCCTTTTCCTTGTCAATGGTTATTTCGGCACCGTAGGCATATGTAAGCTTGTCCCCTATTATATCAATGGTCTTGTAAACATCCTGATAGTCTTTGACGATGCCTATGACCTTGCCGTTATACATGTATTCATAGGCCGTAATAGAGCCGACCCATATGGTGGCCGCCCCGGCCAGCACTGCAAGAGCGGCAACACTTCCCAGGAGTTGGCGCTTGTGACCTTCGCACCATTCTCTTGCCTCTCTTTGTTTTCTCATAAAGAAGCAGAATCTGCGAGAAGTTTTTATGAAGAGCTTGTCCAAAGAATAATCAACCCGATCCACGACCACCGCCGCTTTAGCGGAGAAGATGGCTTCTCTGGGCGAGATCCGGGCCCCGAGAGCCTGTACCTTCGCTGATATTTCTTTATTAATAAAGGAAAGTATAATAGAAGCGATGGAAGAGGTAATAACAGCTGTCCGTTTCAGCTTTGCCTGAACGCAGATCACTGTCTTATCTATGAAGAGATTCAACCGGTTATCTGCAGGCTCTTCCTGAGCTTCTGCATTGTCGATTGCTATATTACTGGTCTCTGCTTTCTGAATTTCAGTGTTTTCGATCTCTATCTTCTCAACTTGTATGTTTTCAGTTTCTACTTGTTGGGTCTCTATGTTCTTAATTGTCTCAGCCTCTGTTTCTATGCCTTCTGTCTGCATGATTTCGACAGCTGCAGCCTCTTCCGGTAAACGGGAGGGTCTTTTTCTGCCATTTCTTTTTTTGTTTCTTTTGCACTGCGTCTCCAGGGCAGCCTTGTACTGTTCCCTCTGCTGTTGCCTCTCTCTGGATATTCTCTCCAGAGCTTCCTCTATGCTCTCTTCCCTTACAAGATCGGGGTCTTCCAATTTATTTTCCACGACGCGGTCCAGATAAAATTTGGCCTGTTGCCTGATGAACCTGCGATTTGCACTATCCATGTTATCGTCTTCATAATAAACAGAGGTACCGCTGTTCCAAGTATCTCCAATGCTATTTTTAATGGAATTATCATCTTCATTGGCTGATATGATTGACTCACGTGCAGAGATATCTGCCATATGTGCCTCCAGTCGTTTAATGAAACGATGTTTTTACATATATGTGTGTATCACATTATACCTCTTAACCCCCGTTTTATCAAACCTTTTTTCCAAAGCGCTCAAGTTTGCTGGCAAAGCAGGAACATCTCGCCCCGCTGTCAAGTATCCCCATGTCTTTGCAAAGAGGGCAGGTATACCATATGTCCATATAATTGACCTGGAAATTATGATCGGTCAGAAGATACGCTTTTTCGTTGCGCAACGCATCGGAGCGGTTTTTAAGCTCTTTGATCCTGGTGGAAGCAGTAGACTCCCGGGATAACATAGCTTTTGAAATCTCCATGCTGATCTCTCTGATTTTCTCTTCGATCTCCTGAATCCGCGGAACTGCCTTGTATACCTCCTGACGCCTTTCCTCTGCCGCGGCCTCATTGTCTGCTCTTTCCTCTTCATAGGATCGCATCACTGAAGCGATGAGGCTGTCTCCTGTGCCTTCCTTGGCAGTGGCAGCTGCGTCTTTGCCCTTAGAGGTCAGAACGGTATTCACGTAATTGATATTTGGATTTGAAATACCACTTGTTTTCTTACAAGCATCCAGAACTTTATCAATATCCAGCGAGAAATCGTCAAACCAGGTGTCCATGATGCGCTTTTCCTCTTCCGTGGGATTGCGCATAAAGCCAAGGGCCTTCATCACTCTCTTGTACAGGTAGTGACGGCTGTCTGTTTCCTGCAGATGGGACTCGATGTCTGCAACGGTCTTAAGTCCTTTTTCAGCCCATTCCTTGACAACAGCGCCCACGTAGTTCAGCCTGCTGTTGTTCCGATTCTTTGTACAATATTCGTAGGCGTACAGGATGGTTTCCGGAGCCAGATCATAATCCTGAATCCAGCCCAATATGGTCGTCGGTTCCTTTCCTTGAAAAAGACGACCTGTGATCTGCTCGATACGGCTGTACATTTCCTTAAGCGCTTTATCGCTCATGATCCCTTCCATATTGGCAGGCAATTTGCTTTTCTTATTCTTTGATTTCCCGTTATTACAGTAGATCTGCTCTTTCAGATTGACAAACTCAACCTTGTAATGCAGATGATCCGCCGGGTCAGGGTATTGCTTACGGATCACATTTTTGCCTTCCCAGTAAGACCAGGCTTTGAGGACATCCTCCACCGGCAGCGACAGCTGCTTGGCAATGTCTTCATTGCTCATGGATACACATATATCGGCGTACATCAGGGCAAACAAATAAACCCTGACAAAATCACCGGGGGCATCAGGAATAAATTCATTTATAAATACATTTTCAACTGCTGTGTCATGAAGATAGTAATTACATATCTTTTCCCGTTTAAATACCATTTTCTCCTGCTCACCGCCTGTTGCGGTATATCCTTCACTCATTGATTACAGCATTCAGGGCTTCGATCAGATCCTCCAAAACGACGCCGTGACCTTTAGCCGCCTCTTCCAGGGTCTCGCTCTGAGCTCCGGAGCAGTTCTGGCAATCCAGACCATAGGAAGTAAGAATCTCTGCGATCCGGTCATCCATATCCAGGATATCGTTCATGTTCATCTGTTTTGTGATCATATTGTACCTCCTACCTCACTAAGTAACAGGAATCAACCACCGAGCTTTTGTTGCATGTGCTAAAAGGGCTCGGTCAAATGACTTGTATCCACAAACCTCGTATACTTGCCCAACCACGTGACTTCTACGACACCGGTGGGGCCGCTGCGCTGCTTTGCAATGTTGATTTCACAAATATTGGGCTTATCCGTGTCTTGATTATAATATTCGTCCCGATAGAGGAACATTACGATATCCGCATCCTGCTCGATGGAGCCGGATTCCCGCAAATCGGACAGGATCGGCCTGTGGTCGGTCCTCTGCTCCGGGGCACGGGATAGCTGAGAGAGCACAATTACCGGGCATTCCATCTCTCTTGCAAGCTGCTTCAGATATCTGGACAAGGCGGTGATCTCCTGCTGTCTGCTTTCTGCTCTGCCCTCAAAGGACATCAGCTGAAGGTAGTCGATCACTATGAGATCCAGGCCTTTCTCCGCCTTGAGACGGCGGCATTTATTCTTCATCTCGAGAACGCTGACACCGGGGGTGTCATCTATGTATATATTCGCCTCAGATAGCTTGTCAATAGCCTGGTACAGCTGATCCCAATCGGTGCGCTCGAGACTGCCTGTCTTGAGTTTCTGCATGTCCACCCGGGCTTCCATGGCAAGGAGCCGCTGCCCAAGTTGCTCTTTTGCCATCTCCAGGCTGAAGATCAGGACGCTTGCATTTCCTTTGAGCGCAGCGTGTTGGGCTACGTTGAGAGCAAAAGCAGTCTTGCCCATACTGGGTCTGGCAGCCAAAATGATCAGGTCCGACTTCTGGAGGCCGGAGGTCTTTTTGTCAAGACCGCTGAAGCCGGTAGGCAATCCTGTGAGTCCCCCTTCTAACTTGGCAACTTCATCGATCCGGTTGAGGTTGGTATAGAGCACCTCCTTCAAGGCTTCGTAGTCTCTTTTCTGTCGTGACTGAGCTATTTCAAAAACTGCCTGCTCCGCATGGTCGAGAACTACTTCCGGCTCTGTCTTTTCCTGATAGGCCTTCTCCATTATATCGGAAGATGCTGCAATCAGACGCCTCAACACGGCCTTTTCACCGATGATCCTGGCGTACTGGGCTGCATTGGAAGTAGAGGGTACCATGGTGGACAACTGTGCTATATAGCTCCTGCCGCCGACCATCTCCAGGGTATTCCTCTTCTTGAGCTCTTCGGAGACCGTTAGCATGTCTACGGATTCACTTTTCCGGTACAGGGCGACGATAGCCTGGTAGATCTCCTGGTGCATCTCACTGTAGAAGTCTTCCGCTTTCAGGATCTCCAGCACCTCGTAAAGCGCTTCTTTATCTAAAATAATGGATCCTAGCACGGATCTTTCCGCGTCGTCGCTATGTGGAGGTATCCGTTCCATCTGACTCATATAGGTCATCTTATTGCCTCGTTATATTTCAACTATTACTCTGAGTTTTGCTGTGACATTGGTGAATAGCTTGATCTCTACCACGTGTTCTCCTGTCTGTTTAATGGGGCTTTCCAGGATAAACTTCTTTTTGTCAATCCCGATCCCGTGCTGCTGTTGCAACGCATCCGCTATGTCCTTTGCTGTGATGGATCCGAAGAGCCTTCCTCCTTCTCCGCCTTTGGTCTTAATGGTGACCCTGAGCATCGCGATTTTCTTTTCCAGTGCCTGGGCAGACTCTAAGTTTTCCGCCAGAATGGCAGCGTTTGCTGCTTTGATTCTCTCTAATTCCTTCATGTTGGCCGGTGTGGCTTCTTTGACCAGACCTTTGGGGATCAGGAAGTTTCTTGCATAGCCGTCACTTACATTTACCACATTGCCGGCCTTGCCCATATTTTTTACATCCTGGAGCAGTATCACTTTCATCTTTATCGCCCTCCATTTCTATCGATCATACGGATCAATTCCTTAAGTTCTTCTACTGTATCATCCAGGGACTGGTTCGTCTGGGTCCCGGCAGTGGTCAAGTGTCCGCCGCCACCCATCTTTTCCATAATGGTCTGTACGTTGATTTCTCCCAGAGATCTGGCGCTGACTATCGTTTGACCTGT
>DCUA01000038.1:0-1974 GCA_002329675.1 Firmicutes bacterium UBA1426
TCTCACCCTATGGGAGCATTATACCTCTAATATATGCTATTTTTACAGTAGGTAGAAAGTTATCTTATCACCGATAAAGGCAAACCACTCGAAAGATTGGGACGCAAAGCTACAGGGCCTTCCGCGAAAGCGATGGCAGCCTGGCCTCCGAAAGGTAAGTTTTTCTTTTGGAAAGAAAACGGTCAAACGGTTATAAGTAATTTCTCTACTTTTCAGCGATAATAGCAAACCACTCGAAAGATTGGGACGCAAAGCCACAGGGCCTTCCGCGAAAGCGATGGCAGCCTGGCTACCGAAGGAGGAGTACGAGATGAAGAAGTTTTTAGTTTTGCTCATTGCGTTGATGCTGTTTGCCCCATGGCAGGCATTTGCACAAGCAAAAGAGCAGATCATCATAGACACGTCTGGTTCGATAAAGGGTTACATAGCAGTAGAACTTAACAACATCGATAAAAAGCACAAAGTCTTGGTTCAGAAGGGTGAGACTCAGTATTTCTATACTTTCAGCCCTGAAAGCAACAAAGATAATCTGCCGCTTCAGCTTGGAGAAGGCAACTACAAAATTACAGTTTTTGAGAATATAAGCGGGACAAGCTATCGTCAGGTAAAGTCCGTTTCTTTAGCAGCTGATTTCCAGAATGATGTGGATCCATTCCTGCAATCTGTCCAGCTCATCGAATGGGATCCCACCATGCCGGCCATCGCAAAGGCAGCTGAGCTGACCAAAGGTCTTGAAAGCGATGCGGCAAAGGTAGCTGCGGTACATAATTATGTGATCTCAAATGTGAAGTACGATTATAACAAGATCAACGGTCTGACTACATCGTACATCCCCGACAATAACCTTACATTTGCAAACGGCACGGGCATCTGCTATGATTTCTCTTCTCTGATGGCAGGAATGCTGAGGAGCGTAGGTGTTCCCACCAAACTGGTAAAGGGTTACACACCGAATGCCGTTGGCTATCACGCCTGGAACGAAGCGCTGATCGATGGTAAGTGGGTTGTCATAGACTCCAGCTACGATTCTCAGATGAAAGCAGCCGGAAGCAAATACAGCATGATAAAGGATGCCAATCTCTACAGCAAGACATACGAATACTAATAAGAAGGACATCAGGCAGAACATGCGAACACTAAGTTAGCCATTGTGCATAGCACAATATGCTCAAAGAAGACCTATATTTCAGGGTATTAGGTCTTCTTTTCATTTAGGGCAGGTGACGTTTCGTTTGCGACGTTCATGGCCAGGGGAGTGCAGAGTGGCATGAGATGCAAGACCCGGTGTTGTAAAAGAATGCCGGAACGTATAAAATGGTTCTGAAGACTTTGCAGCACACACCGGAGATGTATAGTGGAAATCTTATACCTGATTATTAGAATAGTGCTTTCTATTGGTGCAGGCCTGCTGGCGGGGTGGGGTGCACCCTATGTGTTCAACAGGATTCCTGCAAAATGGCTCTGCGACTACGGTGAGGAGCCGGCTAAGGAAATGTGGGGAGAACGCATCAAAAAATATCCCTGGAGCTGGGTATTTGCCTTTATATTTCTGGGTGCTGTCTTTTGCATATGGAACATGGGGCCTGTCTATCAGACCGCGGGACTGCCGGCCTTATGGCTCTTACTCCTTATAGCGCTAGCCGATCAAAAATACATGATCATTCCCGACCAACTGGTTGTGGCACTGGCGGTAACAGCCATTGGATTTGTACCTTTCCAGGAGGATTTCCTGTCCCCGCTGTATGGAGCATTGATTGGCGGAGGCAGTTTGTTGATCATCGGAACCATTGGCCGGTGGATATCAAAGAAGGATGTAATGGGCTTTGGTGATGTAAAGCTCATGGCGGCTATCGGTCTGGTCAGCGGCACAAAGGGTACTGTGATCATACTCCTTTTGACGTTTCTCTCTGCCGGAATAGTCATGGGTTTTGGCCTGTTGTCAGGCCGTCTGAAGAGAGAGGACGAACAGCCTCT
>DCUA01000038.1:2007-2996 GCA_002329675.1 Firmicutes bacterium UBA1426
TGCTGCTGGCAGACCGGTACCTTGCTACCTTTTAGGTTTACTCTTTCATTTTTTGTTCTGCTATGCTATCATCAAATAATTATAGGGAAAGAAGGCATCGAATCATCATGAGCGCAGTAGGTGACATTATTCGCAACAGTAGGAAAATCGTAGTTAAGATCGGCAGTCAGACTTTATCGGACGATCACGGGGCGGTTAACGAGGCGGCTATGCACAATATCGTTGAACAGCTTCATGAGCTGATGAATATGGGAAAGCAGCTCATTATCGTTTCCTCCGGTGCCGGTATCTGCGGTGTTGGTGCCATTAACAAATGGCATCGAAAAGAAGATATAAACTACAAGCAGGCACTATGTGCCATCGGTCAGGTTGAGCTGATGATGGCGTACAAGGAGCTCTTTGGAGAATATGGAGTTCATGTAGGCCAGATGCTGCTGTCACGGGATGATTTCGGAGATCATATGCGCAATCTGCACATTCGTAACACTCTTTTCACCCTTGTGGATGAAGGTGTGGTTCCTATCATCAATGAGAACGACAGTGTCAGCGTGGAAGAGATCAAGATCGGTGATAACGACACTCTCAGCGCTCTTACGGCGAACCTGTGGGGAGCGGACCTGCTGATCATATTAAGTGACATCGATGGTATTTACGATAAGAACCCTAAGGATAACAAGGATGCAGAGCTCATAGAGGAAGTCTACGATATAGATGGCCTCATGCTCGAGATAGATTCTACCGGTAAGAGCCGCTTTGGCACAGGAGGGGTGGTTACCAAGATTACTGCTGCGGAAAAGGTCACAGAATATGGAATTCCCCTTATCCTGGCAAATGGTACTAAACCGGATATTTTACGCAAAATCGTAGCAGGTACAGAAAAAGCTACTATCTTTTATGGCAAATAACCCCGCCACGGGGACAGACCCTTTGGTTGCTTTTGCACCCGGGGGGACAGACCCTTTGGTTGCTTTTGCACCCACGGGGACAGA
>DCUA01000038.1:3010-8331 GCA_002329675.1 Firmicutes bacterium UBA1426
ATGGGAACAGCAATATTGGAAGGTTATATTATGGCCAATCCCGGATCGGAGAAAGCTATCTTTGCCTACGACCGGGATCGGGAGAGGCTCAAATCCGTGAGCGAGAAAGCGGGTATACAACCATGTGACAGCATCGCAACACTGGTGGAAAAAAGCGATATATTACTTCTGGCGGTGAAGCCCGATACATTTGGAAAGGTTCTTCATGAGATTGCACCGGCAATGGATTGGGAGAAAAAAATCATTGTTTCTATAGCTGCAGGCATTACTCTCAACTATATTGTCGAGCAATGCAGAGAGAATTCGGGAGTCGCATCCGGCGAAGAAAACTTCCGGTGCAAGGTGGTTCGGGTGATGCCCAATACACCCGCACTGATTGGAAAAGGAATGAGCGCACTGACCCGGAACGCATGGGTCAGTGACGAAGAGATGGAAGTGGTGATGCGTATTTTCCGCGGGATCGGTAAGGCGGAACAGGTGGACGAAAAACTCATGGACTGCGTTGTTGGCGTTTCCGGCAGTTCGCCCGCATACGTATATATTTTTATAGAGGCCATGGCCGATGGTGCAGTGGCCCTGGGTATGAATCGTAAACAGGCTTATGCATTTGCAGCCCAAGCAGTAGCCGGTTCGGCAGAGATGGTTCTGCAGACGGGCCTGCATCCCGGGGAACTGAAGGATCGGGTCTGCTCGCCGGGAGGAGCCACCATCGAAGCGGTGGAAGCTTTGGAGCAGAACGGATTTAGGAGCGCTGTCATTGACGCCGTAAGGGCTGCGGCAGAAAAATCTGCCCAAATGACCAAGTAGTTTACCCGGGGTCTGTCCCCCTGGAGGCAAAAGCAGCCAAAGGGTCTGTCCCCTTGGGTGCAAAAGCAACCAAAGGGTCTGTCCCCCCGGAGGCAAAAGCAGCCAAAGGGTCTGTCCCNNAGCCAAAGGGTCTGTCCCCATGGCGGGTCTGTCCCCGTGGCTGAAATAGGAGATCAGTATGACTCATACAGAAAAAACAATATCCAGTGAAAGGATTTATGAAGGCGCTATATTAAACCTGCGGAAGGATCTTGTCACCGTCATTGGAGACAAGACCTCCTTTCGGGAGATCGTAGAGCATCGCGGCGGTGTTACACTGGCCGCTATTACCGACGATAAAAAGATGGTCCTGGTGCGCCAGTTCCGCAAGGCGGCAGAAAAAGTAGTTCTGGAAGCACCCGCCGGAAAAATGGAAGAAGGCGAAGACCCGAAGCTCACAGCGATCCGCGAGCTGAAGGAGGAGACCGGTTACACGGCAGCAAACCTGGAGCACATCACGTCGTTTTATTCTTCCATCGGCTATTCGGAAGAGGTGATCCACCTCTACTACGCCACAGGTCTTGTCCCGGGAGAGACGAATTTTGACGACAATGAAGCCTTGGACATTGTGGAATACGACATTGCTGAGTTGAAAAGAATGGTCCTGGCCGGAGAGATCGAAGACGGCAAAACGATTGCAGCTATCATGATAGCCGCTGCAAAAGAGGGGATATAAAGGACTCAACAAAGCAGCCTGCCAGCACGAGGATAGCCATGATCGCCTGAAAGGTCATGAAGGAACCTGCTCTCTGAGCCAGGTTCTTTTTCAATTGCAGTGGACTATCCGATAGCAGATCGAAAGCCAGCCGAAGAGAGGCTACAGCAGCTCCGCACAGGGCAGGGACCAGTATCAGATTGGGCGGAAACAACGTTAAGAGCACTATGAGCACGCCCCTGGCGTTAAAGGTATCCATCAGCAAAGCCGCAGAAAAGCCCAGTGCCGCCCCCTTATAAAGCAGTACTAAAAGAGCAGCCGGAAATCCGACTACTGTCAGGCCTGACATTAAAATTATCAAAAACAAACTCAAATTGGCTGCAGCAGACTCTAAAAACAGGTCGCTCAACAAATCGCCTGTGAGCCCGGACAGCAGGAGGTGCAAATCTAAAAACTGCCGCATACTCTCTTTTGCATCTGATGATAAAAGCAGCTCCGTGAAAGCACCCAGGGAGATTCCAAGCAGGAAGCAAAAAACCACAACGACCATGAGGGGAAAGTTGCCGTATATCAGGGAAGTAACCATACCGGATGACTTTCGTTTCATAATAGCCTCCTGCCTTTTGCGAAAAGTGTGCAAGCTCTTCTCATATCCAATGTATGTCCAATATGGTAGAGTTAGTACATATTTGTCGGCAAATAACGGAGAATAGGTTATTGTAAACTGAGAAGGGCTGCGATATACTAAAAAGACACTTAGGGGAAAAGGAGTTAAGGATATGGAGAGCTGTCTCGCAGAGTTCAGGGGATATCTTGCAGAGAAAAAATCGTTGGCGAAAAATTCCTTACTCGCCTATGGAAGAGATGTTCAGGACTTCCATGTTTTTTTACAGGAGAAGGATATAACAAATGTTCGGGATGTAACGAAAACCGAGATCGTTTCCTACTTGTTATCTTTGAAAAATCAAGGAAAATCCTCCGCCACGATCAACCGTAAACTGGCTTCATTGCGTGCGTTTTTTCAATATCTGAAATCGGATAAAGGATTCTCACAGGATCCCACCGAAGGAATCCGATCTCCAAAGATAGAACGCAGAAAGCTGGAATACTTAACTGTGGAAGAAGTCGAAAAGCTATTGACCATTCCTGATGACTCCGTCAAAGGACGGAGAGACAAAGCCCTGCTGGAAGTGCTTTACGCATCCGGGATGAGAGTCAGCGAAATAGCGGGAGCCGACTTGTCCAATATCAACCTTCGCATCGGCTTTATCATGATTGAAGAAGATTTTGGGAAAGCTCGTGTGATCCCTCTCGGCAGACCTGCCAGAGCCGCTTTGGAATCCTACATATATGAGTCAAGGCCATCGCTGCTTCGCAACAAGGAACATGAAACCCAGGCGCTGTTTCTGAATTACAACGGCGAACGGCTGACGAGGCAGGGTATATGGAAGATCATCAAGGAAAACGCTAAGGCTGCGAACATTGATATGAAAATCACACCGCAGACGCTGCGAAACTCCTTCGCGGTGCACATGATGCAAAACGGAGCAGATCTGAAGACGCTCCAGGAGCTGCTGGGACACGAAGATTTGACGGCGACGCAGATCTACCTCAGCTTTTCAAAAAACAGGATCAAGGATGTCTACGATAATACTCATCCAAGAGCATGAGATGTGTAAAAAAATGCTTGCTTCTGGAAATGGTATATGTTAGAATAAACGACGGTGTATTACGGACGGTCCGCTGGATGCGCATTATAAGAAAAGCGTAGGCATACCATGAACGTCTTTGGAGAGAGGAGGAACTACGATGGACATCATGAAAGTCATTGAACAGGACTATATCAAGACAGACTTACCGAAGATCAGAGTTGGAGACACGGTAAAAGTCCATATCAAGATTAAAGAAGGCTCGAGAGAAAGAATCCAGATCTTCGAAGGCTATGTGCTCAAGAAGCAAAACGGAGGACTCAGCGAAACCTTTACAGTAAGAAGAATCGCATCCGGTGTCGGCGTGGAAAAAACATTCCCGCTTCATTCGCCCAGGATCGACAAGATCGAAGTGGTCAGACACGGCGATGTTAGAAGAGCTAAGCTGAATTACATGAGACAGAGAACTGGTAAAGCAGCTAAGATCAAGAGCAAAGAAATCAACTAATCAAAGGGGGCCTTTAGGGCCCCTTTTTTTTCAAAGAACTGTTAGCGAGAAGGAATCATGATAGAGCATATTAACTGGTATCCCGGTCACATGAAGAAGACGCGGGAGCTCATACAGGAAAACTTAAAACTGGTGGATGCAGTGGTAGAAGTGGTGGATGCCAGGATACCGCTTTCCAGCAGAAATCCTATCATTGACGAATTGGTGGCAGGAAAGCAGAGGGTCATCGCATTTAACAAGAGCGACCTGGCAGATGAGCAGGCGGTGGATGCATGGATCAGCCATTACAGAGAGCAAGGTATCTATGCGGTGGCCGTGAATGCCAATACCGGTGTGGGAGTCCAAAGGCTGCTGAAGCTACTGGAGGATATCCAGGTAGAACGCAACCGGGACCGCCTTCGTCACAAGGCCTTGCGTCTGATGATCGTGGGAGTGCCCAATGTAGGAAAGTCCTCCTTGATCAACAAGCTGACGAAGAAAAAGAGTGCCAAAATCGGAGACCGCCCGGGAGTGACCAGAGGGAAACAATGGCTTACCATGGAAAACGGTATGCAGTTGCTTGACACGCCGGGAATTCTCTGGCCAAAATTCGAGGATCCGAAGGTAGGGCTCAACCTGGCATTCTGCGGCTCTATCAAAGATGAGATCATGGATATAGCGACTCTTGCATTGGAGCTGATCGGAGAGCTATCTACAAATTACCCGAACCTGCTCATCGAGAGATATAAGCTGGAGTCCCTCGAAGAGACTCCCTTGATGACCATGAAAGCAATCGCAAGAAAACGCGGCTTCATCCTGCCGGGAAAACGCATCGACTATGAACGCACTGGCAGGGCAATACTGGGTGAATTCCGCGGTGGACTTATTGGAAGGATCACGTTGGAGCATTGGGATCAATGAAGAAGGAAGAGCGCCAGAAGCTTTTGCAAGAGAAGCTTCTAAAAATGAAGCAATACGAAAATGCCCTCTATGAAAAGGGCATTCAATACATAGCAGGAGTCGACGAAGTAGGCAGAGGGCCTCTTGCCGGTCCGGTCGTATCTGTGGCGGTGGTGTTGCCTAGGGATTTCAACATATTAGGTGTGGACGATTCTAAGAAGCTTTCGCCAAAGAAACGTGAAGAACTGTACGAACAGATCAAAGAAGCAGTGGTTGCCTACGGCGTTGGCTGTGTAGACAATGAAACCATAGATCGTATCAACATACTTGAGGCCACAAAGCTGGCTATGAAAGATGCGCTAAGGGAGCTGGAGGGAAAGTTGAGGGACCATCTGGGTGAGGACTGGAAAAAGCTGACCGGAGACGAAGACAGGCAAAAACCTTGCTGCATTCAACACGTTCTCATTGATGCACTGACACTTAAAGATGTTCCAATTGAGCAGACTGCCATCATACATGGGGACGAAACCAGTTTATCAATAGCCGCCGCCTCCATATTGGCTAAGGTGACCAGGGATCGCATGATGAAAGAATACCACGCCATCTATCCCGATTATGCCTTTGACTGCAACAAAGGCTACGGGACCAGGGCCCATTATGACGGCATTCAGCGGAAGGGACTGTGTCCCTTACATAGGAAAACATTTGTAAAATAACCAACCAGCCACGGGGACAGCCACGGGGACAGACCCCGTGGCTGCTTTTGGTATGACGGGCATGCCGT
>DCUA01000032.1:0-2555 GCA_002329675.1 Firmicutes bacterium UBA1426
GCCGGTGCCTGCAAAGAGTGCGTTCCGGTTGGCAAATTCCACTGCGCTGTAGAACCAGTCGGTCTTGCTCACATCAGTGAAGGGGTTGATCCAGGGCTTCTTATCGGCCACGCCCACCACATAAAGGGAGAGGTGTGTGACATTAAAGGTTGCCAGCTTTGACACTGGGTCATAAGCGCAGGGGATTTCGGTCATAGTACCGTCACCCGCCAGGTGCCATACGGTTACATCCTCTGCACGCTCTCCCTCCTTCAACTCATAAGGAAGGGAAATGGTAACCTTCCCTCCGAAGTTTGATATGGCATTGCGGCCGGAGCTAACTGTCAGTGAAAGAATCATCTTATCAGGGAGGCTCTCCTGATGCTCTTCAGAAACATCCTTGATTTCCACCTTGATATCACCCAAAGCCTGGCTACTGATACCCTTGAGAGCATTGGTGTCGAACACCATATTTGTACCGTTATCTCCAGCCACAGTCAGAGGTTTCCCACCGGAAACAAGCCGGGCAAAGTTTGCTGCTGTAACGGTCTCACGGCTTTTGATCTCAGTGACCGAAGCCGTCTGAGTACTGCTGCTGCCGCCGCTTCTATAGGCTGCTATTGTTATAGTCTGGTAATCAGAAGCAAGCATTGTTCCCGCCGCTTTAATGCGGACATAGTAGGTGCCGCTTGCAAGGTCTGTAATGTCACTGTCAGCCCCGCTGATCCAGGTATCACCTTCCGCAGCCTTGTACGCTCGCTTCCCTTCAGTGATACTGAACTTTGCTCACTATTTTCCAACGCTTTGGAAAATGCCATCACCGCTACTGCTGTCGTCCCAGATCCGGAAGATCGGGTTGTGTCTGTAATGGCAAAAGTACATAAGGATAAACTGCTCATCTCAGTGGAAAATCACTACACCGGACAGGTTACAATAAAAGACGGCGTTCTCCTGTCGCACTACGAGGGTCATGGTTACGGAACGCGCAGCATCGTAGCTATTGCCAATGCCCACGGCGGCCAGGCGATTTTCGAAGCCGAAGATGGCGTATTCAAGCTGAAAGTCATGCTTCCGCTCAGAAGTGCAGAGCAGGCTTAACATCCCGATACTCCATCTGCTGCAGGTTGAGATCCCCATGCTTTTCGACCAAAATAATAAGGCGTACTNNAGTACGCCTTATTATTTTGGTCGAGGTGACAGGATTTGAACCTGCGGCCTCTACGTCCCGAACGTAGCGCTCTACCAAACTGAGCCACACCTCGCCAATATTGCCATACATAGGACTGCACAACCGGCGCAGCCACTTTATTATGATACCGCCTTTCCCCTCTGTTGTCAATGTAAAACTATCCACATTGATCGAAGTTGGCTGTTCGTCCTTAAGCTGATCGCTATATAAACCGATTCATTAAACTATCGACAAATTCGTCTACATTCGTATTATCTATGCCGTATTGCTGTATGATCTCCTCCACATGATTCCTATATGAGCTATTGTCCAGATCGTGTACACTACTCATCAACCCAGTCCTTCGGCCTATTCTATACAGCATTTGCTCTCTTTCGGATAAACGAAGATATCCATGCAAAACCGAAAGTATCTTTTCCTTGTCGTCCGGCAAATGTCCTTCTGCCTCAGGAAGCAGATTGATGATGTGATCGCTGCTCACTATGGTACTGGTTATTCCATGTAGGTTTTCGATCATCAAAGAAAGCTCTTCTACCATTTTCGTATCGTTAGTTCTTGTGAAAATACCCTGTTTGTAATCTTCAATTAATGAGGCCTTTTCTGTCACAGCCAAAGTTCTGATACGTATATAATCAGGATTTATCTGGTTGAGAGCATCCGCTGTCTCTAAGGCATTTAGATCCGAGTATTCATTGCCGCCCAGCCCAGGGATGAAATACTCCGAGAGCTGGATCCCTGCAGCTTTTACTTTTTGGCCTGCAAGGATTTGTTTTGCTTTCGTGGTTCCTTTCTTTACTAATCCCAGGATAACATCTGACCCTGTCTCCATGCCGATATGGATTCTATTCAAGCCCGCATCTGCAATTCGTTTCATATCTTCATCGCTGATCCGAGCGACAGTTTCAGACCGCGCATATGAGGTGATTCTCTCCGCTTCGGGAAACTGCTTTTTAATATGGGTGAGAATATCCACCAAGTCATCGGGTTTAATAACCAAGCTGTTTGAATCCTGTAAAAAAATCGACTTCATACCGTTACGGTACCAATTCAGGGCAGAACTATATGCCCAGGATTGTTCGTCTCCCAGCTGGTTCTTCAGGTTATTTACCATGCTCCGGACTTCATGGGGATCCATGTTTTCTGCCACCTTAAATAAATCCGTCCACTTTTTTACGGAATCGATATCCATTATAAGATGTTCCTTTGGACGAATGCTAAAGCTGGTCCCTCTATAAACTCCGCAGAATTTGCACTTATTCCACGGGCAATTTCTTGTTATCCGTAGGAGTAAACTTGTTGCTTCACTGGGCGGCCGGATAGGGCCTACTTCAAAAGTATAGTTTTCGGAAATTTTCATGTTATTGCTCCTCACGTTAAATGACCTCTT
>DCUA01000032.1:2585-3654 GCA_002329675.1 Firmicutes bacterium UBA1426
TTTCTTTTTGGAGGGGCAGCCTGATTTTTTTCCAGTTAGAGAACTACACAATTAGGAAAGGTCCTGATCTATGAGTCAAATAGTTTCCTGAAGGAGTATTGCTTTTATGACTCGTCGAACTTTTTGGGAGTCCAGAGGTCGTCTTCTCGTCTCAAAAGTAGTAATGAGGTTATCCCACTGGAAAATACCTGCGCTATGGTATGCGTTCATCTTACTTTCTACCGACTTTTCATAATCCTCATGATCCATCAACCCAAAATGTTCCCAGTATATAATCTGATTGTCTTCAGGGTTCAGTATCGTAAAGTCCGGATAAAAGATATGGTCCGCTATTTCGAGACGTTGTTCATATCGATATGGAATATTGTAAAGTTCCAGCTGACTGGCAATCATAGCCTCGGATTTTGATCTAACCGGAATTCCGTTATGGGATTTGTGTTTGAGGGCATCCGGCCATAGAGGGTTTTTCTCATATGGCTCATTTGCCCATGTGGATGGATTGTTTCGTTCGATTGCATCAGTGGGATAACAGCATTCAATACCCTTATAGGCCTTAGGCATTCTCTGTCTCACTTCTTCCGGATCGTAGATAGAATATCCGTTGAGCGCATGTTGCAGTATTTCAATGTTGTGATTTAAGGATTCAATGCTCAGTTCGATAAACTTTCTGCGTGCCAGAGCAGCGATTAAAGCCTCATTATTTGCATTGATGTAAATAAGTTTTCCGGGAATTTGACTGCTTTCAGATGGTATGTAATGATAATAGCGCACCTTGCCCCTACAAATTTTAGACTGAAGGCTACCATATGGCAGTTTGTCAAGTTCAGTTTGAAGCCTTTCTATCAGCTGCTTATGATGCGAGTAGTCATATGTAATGTCTGATATAGTTTTATTTCGAATCATGTGTTCCCTCCTAAAGAAAAGCTATAAATGAGAAACCTTCCTTATTGTTCGATGTATAATATAGTATATAATCCCATATATTTACTGTCAATGGTATTATAGTCTTTCAGGGTCTTTTTCCTTAATCTATGGCTTACAATCGGGGGAAAGGTAAGCCATGGACCGC
>DCUA01000004.1:0-5152 GCA_002329675.1 Firmicutes bacterium UBA1426
GTAAGCGTCAAAACTAACGGCGACTTGCAGTGAGCACGCCGGTGTGAAACAATACTCCCGTATAGCAGCGGATAGTATATGGCAGTCGCGTATACTATCCGAGAAACGGGGGTATTTTCATGAGTAAAGATTTACAAACGCTCAACGGTCAGAACAAACTGGCTGTGTGGGCAGGGCGGATTTCGGAGTGCCGCAGCAGTGGTCAGAAGGTAAAGGTCTGGTGCCGGGAGAATGGGATTTGCGAGCAGACCTACTACAAATGGCAGCGTAGAGTGTTCGAGATGGCTCAGGAACAGCAGGAGGTTTCGTTTGCGGAAGTGACGCCTCTGCAGGCAGTCCGTTCCGGCAAAGTGGCTGTGACTGTTCGCATTTCCGGAGCTGAGGCGGATATTCACTCCGGAGCGGACGCGGCCACCGTGGAGACAGTGCTGCGGATACTAAAATCATGCTGAGTGATTTCACGGGAGCGGACAAGGTCTACATTGCCTGCGGTTATACCGACCTGCGGCGTGGCATTGACGGTCTGGCCGCTATGGTTCAGCGGCAATTCAATCTGGATCCATTCACCAACACCCTGTTTCTGTTTTGCGGCAGAAGGCGGGATCGGATCAAAGCTTTATACTGGGAAGGCAACGGCTTTGTCCTGCTGTACAAGCGGCTGGAATCCGGCAGCTTCCAATGGCCCCGGTCAGAAAGTGAAGCCAGAGCTCTGACATCCCAACAGTACCGCTGGCTCATGGAAGGGCTGAGTGTGGATCAGCCAAAGGCACACAAGCCGGTAAATGGGCTGGAAATAGTGTGAGAAATTTCATGTTTTACTGTACTTTTCAGGGGAAATATGGTATAATGAGCATATGAAAAGTACGAATGATTTCCAGACAAGCAACCCGGAAATGGTGACCATTTCCCGGGCGGAATACGAGGAACTTCAGGCTCAGAGCAAGCGTGTTTCTGAGTTGGAAAGTCGTGTGGATTTGCTCATGGAAGCCCTGCGCCTTGCCCGGAACAAGCGGTTTGGCGCGTCCTCCGAGAAGACGGACGAATCTTTCATGGAGCAGCTGAGCTTTCTGTTCAACGAAGCCGAGGTGTTCTCCACCGCGGAAAAAGAGGAACCGGAAGTGACCGATGTGGCAGGCCACAAGCGGCATAAGAAGCATACCTACACCCTGGACACCATTCCGGAAGGAATCCCCACGAAGCAGGTGGAGCATCGTCTGGAGGGTGAGGAGCTGGTCTGTCCTCAGTGCGGGGATACCATGACGGAGATTGGCAAGGAAGTCGTAAAGACATTGGAGATCATCCCTGCCCAGTATATCGTCCGGGAGGATATTTACTACACCTACGCCTGCCCGAACTGCAACAGGGAAGATATCGAGACCCCCGTTGTGAAAGCACCCCGGGAGAAGAATATTATCCCCGGCAGCTTTGCCACCCCGGAAGCCATTGCCCACATCATGACCCAGAAGTTCGTCATGGGCTCACCCTTGTACCGGCAGGAGCAGGAGATAAACCGGCAGGGCATCCAACTGAGCCGTCAGACCATGTCTAACTGGATCCTGAAAGCAACAGAGGATTACTTGACTCCCGTGTATGAGCAGCTGCACAGAGAACTTCTAACCAGAGATGTACTCCACGCAGATGAAACTACGCTGCAGGTACTCCATGAGCCGGGAAAGGCACCGCAAAGCGATAGTTTCATGTGGCTGTACCGGACAAGCGGGGATACGAACAAGCCCATTGTCCTGTACGAGTACCAGCCCGGTCGTGGTGCGAAACATCCCAAGGAGTTCCTTGCAGGATACAAAGGTTACCTCCATACGGATGGCTATGCTGGATACCATGATCTGGGAGAGGATATTACTGTGGTCGGATGCTGGGCCCATGCCCGGAGAAAGTTCGACGAGGCAGTGAAGTCCCTGCCCAAGGGAAGGGCAAAGGGCAGCTCTGCGTCTCAGGGACTTGCCTACTGCAATCTTCTGTTTGAGATTGAGCAGGGATTGGCAGAGAAAACAGCGGAAGAAAGATATAACGAGCGGCTGAAGCAGGCAAAACCTGTTTTAGACGCGATGTTTGCGTGGGCAAATTCCAGAACGGCAGCGCCCAAGTCTGCCCTGGGAAAGGCGTTTACTTATCTGAAAGAGCAGTGGCCCTACCTGACCAATTATCTCAAAGACGGCAGACTGGAACTGAGCAATAACCGGGCAGAGAGAAGTATCAAGCCCTTTGTCATTGACCGGAAGAACTTCCTGTTTGCCAACACGCCCAAAGGAGCAAAAGGAAGTGCTATTATGTTCAGCCTGATACAGACCGCCATTGAGAATGGTCTGGATCCGTATAAATACCTAACCTGGCTGCTGAAAGACGCAAACAACGCTGATTTGACTCAGGCTGAGGAAATACAAAAGTTGCTGCCCTGGAACGCATTGGCAGGATGCGGAGCAAAGTAGCCTTGGACACTTTCAAAATACACGAAGGAGCAAGATATGAGACTGGAACAATCTGACGCTAAGCTTTTTTACCAGTTATGGTTTCCACTGTTGGATTTTGTGAACAGGAAGTACCATGTGTGTCCCGAGACAGAGACGATAGACCAAAGGCAGGGTGTTGACGCATGCGATGCCAAAGCAATTGCGGACTATTTGTGGTCACACACTGAGGTTATTGAGGAGTATCTTGCTGTAGCAGAGCTGCCGAACGAGTATGCTCAAATCGTAGCAGGATGGAAACAATGCAAACCGGGCAGATATATTCTGGAACGACATCTCAAAAAGGGTTCTGTGTTCATCTCAGCGGAAGATGGGGCGGTTTATATGGTAAAGGGGCTGTTCTCCACTTGGGCGGAGATGCTTGGAGAAAGTCCTGTGCTGCTGGATGCTGTGTTAATTCCTTTCCGGGGCAGCATTATTTCGGATGGACTGGTAGTGCCGTATCGTATCTACTTCGGTAAAGGAGCTATCGAGGATTTCAAGGAAGTGTACATGAACGCAAAAAGAAACCATACAATACGCTTCTCCATTTAAGTGAATAAACCTGAGACATCCCAGAGTACAAAACACTGGGATGTCTCTTACTATATGTTACGTGATTTGACGCTTACCCTTATTGTACCTTATTTAGCAAAAATACACGACAGCCTGTGTCGCGATTCGAGAAATTGGTCATTTTTTCAACGGATGCTTGAGCCTGGGAAAAGAGTGAGTAGAATCGCACATATCAACACTAATGTATTTTTTTCATTTTTCTATTCCTCCAAAACAGTATGCAACAAAGAAATCATTTCCTCTTGGCTGAGTTTTCCCACAAGATTGGTTACACTCAGTTTCTCTCGCCAAACACATATTGTACGATTTTCATTTTCGCCTACGTAAACATCAACACCATTAATAGTTATGTGAGTACCCTCTGCAGATTGTTCGAAAGAAAGATATGCATTGTCCGCATTACAAAACAAGTATTGCATATAGCTTATAATACCAGTTTCCTTTGCTAAACTTTCATATCTAACTTTAATCTGGATATAATCTGGGAAAAACGTCAGTGTGCATCCTTTAGCAAACCATTCGTTATTCAATGAGGTGGGGACAGCAGGATCAAAGCCCAACAAGGACGCAAGCTGTGCAGTATCCTCAACATCATACACTTGCAGCCCCTGATGCTCAGCAATCGCAGTTTCAATCATTTGAGAGGTAATCTCATGTCCCTGCACAACATATTGCTGCCCATCGGATGTGGAGGTGCCTTCAAACCAATGGAAATGCAACATGCTCCCCAAGAATAGCAGCGTGAACGCTGCTGCCGCAGATATGCCGACCTTGCGCCAGACGTCAGAGAGCTGTCGATGTGCTTGAACACGCTGACGGATGGCCTGCCAGTTACGCTCTTTGTCACTACTGTATGTGATTGCTCCGTGCGTATGCAGTTGAAGAAGGAGAGAATAACAGGCATCAAGCATGTCAGCATTGGCAGGATGCTCTATCTGACTGGTTTCTTCATCAATAAGCTGCTGTAGCCTCCTTTCTGTTTCATCATAGGTAAGCTGACCAAAGTCAATGGCTTTGAGAATTTGCTCCACACAGGAAGATCGACCATCGCCAGACATGCACTGTACCTCCCTTCACATGACGACTGCATGACAGACGAGAATTAGACTGCCTAATGAAAAAAAGATTGCAAGACACAGAAGACGGCATGCCTTTTTCCGGATTCGCTGAATCGTCCCATAAACGGCAGTCTCCGTCATGTGCTGCTCTGATGCAATCTGTGACGCATTTTTCCGTTGCAGGAAGTATTCCGCATAGATTCTGTTCTCTGATTCGGTGAGCTGCGAACGGAGGTTGACCAAATGCTGCTCAGCATCAAAGGCATCCAGCCAGCGGACGATATCATCCTGCAAACAAGTATCAGTCATTTGGTCATCAAAGGGGATCCGTTTACCAACGATGCTTTCTCTGACCGTTTTTTTGCGAATCATAGAAGCGCATTGCTTTTTGCATGCGTTGGCCAGCCATGCATATGGATTGGGATGCCTGGCCAGATCATTCTTTTTTCTGAAGGCAGCAACAAAGACTTCCTGGATACAATCGTCCACATAAGGCATGTATTGAGGCTGATAATGAAAGTAACTCATACAGGCCTTTTTGATGGCATCATGATACGACAGGAACAGTGTTTCTATCAACTTGTCCTGATCCGACATGCAGCTTCTCAGCTCCTTGTCTTCTGTACATTCTCCTCCTGTATCGCCTGCAGAGCAATATAGATTTGATGAATCATCTCATTGGGACATTGGTTCAGCAGAACCACCAATTCCTGCATTTCTGTACTCTTGAATTCAAGCGCAGGAAGGGACTGCTTTTGCAAACCAGGGGCACAATCGTTCAGTAAATCTCCTGGCTGTATACCCAGGATGATGCTGCATTGGATGATTTTCAGCAAGCTGGGGCGTNNTATCATCCAAGCAGAACACCTCCATCCAGCAGTATGGCCAGCTTCATACGATAGCTTGAACTCACTGCCATTCTATGAGATATTTTTTATTTTACTTTTCATTTGTGTTAGAATAAACAAGGCTATAATATGAAGTACATATTATAGCAATAAGTTGTGAGAAAAAAAGATGTTGTCTAATTTACGGAAAATAAAATCAGGGCCC
>DCUA01000004.1:5194-6399 GCA_002329675.1 Firmicutes bacterium UBA1426
CAGGGAGAATCCGAATGAAGTATGGAAAACATGAGGTGATACTGTGACCGAACAGGGAACATTCATCGAGGACTGCTACCGACAATACTCCGACTTCCTGGTCAGGCTATGCCGCCGTGAGGTTGGAAGCAACCGCCTATATGCTGATTTGGTGGACACCTGCATCCAGGACACGTTTCTGCTGGCCTATCAGGCCTATCCGGAAATCAAGCAGCATGCGAATCTGCGGGCGTGGCTGGCCAGAACCTGTTTAAACCGGTTGCTGCCGTATGCAAAATTGCAGCGAAAACGTATGGAACATGAAGCTTTCTCCTTGGATGAGGATACTGCTGGGTCGATGAATACGCTGGGCTTCCCCGACACAGGAGATGAGAAACTGGCTCTGTCAGAGCTGCTTGATCAAGTGCTGGGAACGCTGTCGGATAAGGAACGGCTGATCTTTCATGACTATTTCGTGGAAGGCCTCACGGCGCCGGAGATTGCCCGGCAAAGAAACCTTCATATTGGCACGGTCAAGGCTACGATCCATTCGATCCGGAAAAAAGCAAAGAAAACAAAAAAAGGCTTCTTTGACTAAACCTTTGGCATGGATAAATTACTTGATTATGTGAAGGAGGTAATCAGATGGACATTGTGTTCGAAGCAAGGCGCAAAGAACTGAAGTGAGCCCTTCCCGAAATAAAGGACACGAAAATTCGCGAAAAAACAGAATGAATCTTTGAGTTTCTGGGAGATGCTCGTTCAAGCTGCCTGAGGCGTCAGAAGGCTGGCCTCAAACTGCATCGGAGGCTGTATCTGCCGGTGGACACGCTTGCGGGAGCAGCCAAATTCCGGCTTCAAGAGATGGTAGAGGCTGTCCAGTCCCAAACAGGACATACACCATGAATGACATTCCAGACCTTCTCGGTATTGGCCGTGCTTCGGCCTATAAACTCGCCAACTCCGGATTGTTCAAGACGATCCGCACCGGCAACATGATCCGCATCTCCAGNNAGTCCTTTGAGGATTGGCTGAAGACGGAGGGGCTGGACGACGAGACCGAATAACAGATAGAAGCGCCATAAGCTACAAACCTATGGGCGCTCTCTCCAATCTAATTATTAGATTTTATACTCTGAATATTCACTCACCAATATTTGATAAAACCCGTCTACTCCGAAAATACCGCGTTAGAAAACTATCCTAAATGTTTGCATTTTTCAAAC
>DCUA01000004.1:6539-6668 GCA_002329675.1 Firmicutes bacterium UBA1426
CTACTTCCTCTACAGTTTCTTCTCATTTCATATCATGCCGTACGGCGGATGCACCTAATCGCAAATTTTCCATCTAATATCCTGTTTTTAACCGTTTTTCAAAAGTCGTATTAGCAAGAAATTAGCAGG
>DCUA01000130.1:0-4125 GCA_002329675.1 Firmicutes bacterium UBA1426
CCATAGCATCTTCCGTGAAGGTTATCTGTTTATGGGCCTGCCGGGAGAGCGTAGCACTGCCCAGCCGGAGCGTGATTTCTATATCCACATCATGCCTCCGTATGACGAAAATGGCAGTCGTGTGCAGAATCTCCCTGACGAAGTATACCTGTACTTCAAGTCCTCTGACGAGTTCCGTGAATTTATGGGCCTATATGCTGCAGCACAGAGCCTTGCACAGATTAGTGAAGGCAAGGATAAGGACGCATACCTGAACAAGGCCAATATGCTCCGCAAGCGTCTGATTAAATATCTGAGCGAAAACAAGAACACCTGCTTTGATGTGCTGCACAAGGGCCAGAAGCGTCAGATGATTGAAGTTCTGAGAGGCCGTTATAACCGTGATATGACCTTTAAGGATACCATCGACCTCGCAGCTTCTCTGTGCTTCGATGAGTATTTCTGCAGCAAGTACCCGGACTTCCCGGTTATGAAGACCAAGATTACCCGCCGCAATATGGCAGACTGCGCTCGTGCAGCCTTCGACCATTTTGCAGGCAGAAAGACCCAGCAGTCCACTCTGATGCTTCAGAGCTTCGGTATTCTGGATGGAGACAAGATTCGTCCGGAAGGCTCCAAGTATGCGGCTTACTACATTGACCAGATTCGTCAGTTGCCGCCGCAGGGTGTTCTGAACTACTCCGACATCTTCCAGCCTCGTTTTATGGAGATGTACATTGATAAGAAGTTCAAGATTGAGTTCATCTTTACACCTATCATCTTCTTGTCTATGGTTTACGGCGGATATGCTGTTATTACCACAAAGGACGGAAAGACCATCACGGCTTCTAATCTGGACCAGATTCCGAAGACCAGTGTTATGGACCTGTACGAATTTAAGTACCTGTCCAGACCGGCTCAAATTTCTATGGCCGAGCTGAAGAAGCTGTTTGAAGTACTGGATATCAATCCTGCGCTGCTGGATAATCCGAATGATCGTGAGAAGGGTGTGGCCCAGTTGCTTTCCAAAGCACAGGAGCTGGCTAACTCTGCCGTACTTGCTGCAAACAAGCTGAACAACAGCTTTGACCTGTGGGGAGAGCCTCTGGCAAACGCAGCAGAAGTAATGATGCTGCAGAAGGCTTGCACCGCTGTAAGAGATGAGTTCAGTAATTATCAGGCGAAGTTCAACACTCCTGCCAAACTGAACAACTTTAGTCTCGCTATGGAGCAGGTTGATACGCTGGCCGGTCAGATTGCGCAGATGATGAAGATTCCGCAGTTCTTGGACTTCAAGTCCGGCTGCGCTGACATCGTTTCCTATATCGCAAACATTGAGTATATTGATCTGGGTGAAGCATTCAAAGCAGAAGTGGATGCAGCAAAGGCCGAGTTCCGTTCCATCCGTGATAGCATCATGGACGGTGTTTCCGGCGAAACCGCTGCCCAGAAGGTTGATGTAATTCTATCCAAGCTGAAGGCAAAATACATCGACATCTATTTTGAAAACCACAAAAAGAAGAGACTGGATATCACCGATGCCCAGCGTAGAGGAAAGATTCAGGAAGGCCGTGCTCTGGCCAGCCTGCGTAAGCTGCGCTCCATCGAAATTCTGTCTGCCGCCAAGCTGACTGATATCGAGACCGAGATGTCCGGTATCAAGGTTTGCTACGAGCTGACACCAGAAGAACTGAAGTCTACTCATATTTGTCCTCACTGCCGTTACCACCTCGACGACAAGGTGAAGAATGTCTACGGTGTGCTGGATAATCTGGAAATCCGTATTGACGATTTGCTGGCTGAATGGACTAAAACTCTGCTGGATACTATTTCTGACCCGATTGTGGCAAGCCAGAAGAAGTTCCTGTCTGCAGAACAGCAGCAGGCAATCGACGATTTTATCGCCAGCGGCACTCTGCCGAAGCGTGTGGATGACTTCTTTGTCAAAGCTATTAATGCGCTGCTGAAGGGCTTTGAACCGGTGGTTATCGACACCGATGATCTGATGGCGAAATTGGAGCAGCTGCCTCCGATGGATGAAACATCCTTTAAGGCGAAGATTAATGAGCTGATTTCCGCCTATACCAAGGGTAAAGATGCCGGAAAACTGCGTATTGTTGTAAAGCGCAAAGAAAGCGAGGTTTAATTATGGACTCAAGAAGAATTTGTGCGGCGGATGTTGAAAAAGTTCGCCATATAAGCGGATTTCCTAATGGAAATATCGAGGATATCATTACGTTATCTGATGCGCCCCATTATACGGCGTGTCCTAATCCGTTCTTGGCTGAATTGGTAAATGAAAGTGTTGATGATGACCAGTACCAGCGTGAACCATTTGCTGCAGATGTTAGCGAAGGTAAGAAAGACCCAGTATATAACGCCCACAGTTATCATACAAAGGTTCCTTACAAAGCAATAATGAGATACATCCTGCATTACACAAATCCGGGAGATATAATTTTTGATGGTTTTTGTGGAAGCGGTATGGCTGGTGTGGCTGCACAGATGTGTGGAACAGACAATCATTCGCTTCGTCTTGATATGGGTGTAATGGATGAAGCTAACTGGGGCAACAGAAAAGCAGTCATTAGCGACCTTTCTCCTATGGCTACATTTATTGCGTCACTTTATACAACTCCTGTAGATCTTGGAAAATTAGATGACGCCTTTCAAACTGTTTTGAAGCAAGCACAGGAAAAATGTGCGTGGATGTATGAAACCAATCCGGAAGAAGAAACTGTTTCATTTATCTTTGGTGATGCTAAAGGACATGTTGACTATACAGTATGGTCCGATGTGTTCATCTGTCCGCACTGTGGCGCTGAAGTTGTTTTCTGGGATGCAGCAGTAGATAAAGAAACCGGTTCAGTGAAAGACACATTTTCTTGCGGAAGCTGTGGTGCGAATATTACAAAAAAAGCCTGCGCTCGTGCACAACACAGCTATTTTGACGATAGGTTGGGAACTGTTGTTAGTATGACTAAGCAGGTTCCTGTGATGGTCGCTTATACACATAATGGTAACGAATACACAAAAGCCCCTGATGAGGACGATATCGCACTCATACAGAAAATTGAAAATATAACCATTCCGTATTGGTATCCTATTGATAGAATGCCGATCGGTGGTGAGAGTCGCCGCAATGATAAGTACGGTATCACTCATGCACATCACTTTTTCACAAAGCGTAACTTGTATGTAATTTCTTGTTTGTGGGATGCAATCAATGAATTGGATTCAGAGCAGGCAATTAAGAATGCACTCATGGCGGTTGTGACGGGCGTTATGCAGGGTGTTAGTAAATTGCAAAGATTCCGCTTGAATTCTACATTCCCTAACATGATTTTGTCTGGAACACTATATGTGGGCTCAATGATTAGGGAATGGAATGTCCTCGACTGGGTTCAGGGAAAGTTTAAGTCTATACGGAAACTGAAGGCTGCGATTGCTTCGTTTGATAAAAATGAAGTTTTTATCAGCACGAACTCTCTGACTAATACAACATTGCCAAATAACTCAATTGACTATATTTTTACAGATCCTCCTTTCGGAGCAAATCTTAATTATTCTGAGTTGAGTTTCATGTGGGAATCTTGGCTGAAAGTTATTACAGCCACAGAAAATGAGGCCATCATGAATCCGGAACAGAATAAGGGGTTGGTTGAATATCAGCAGTTAANNATGACGGTCGAATTCCACAATTCCAAAAATGCAGTGTGGAATGCAATCCAGCAGTCATTGCAGAGAGCTGGATTTATCGTTGCTGATGTTCGTACACTTGATAAGAAACAGAGTAGCTTTAAGCAGATTACTTCTTCCTCTGCGGTAAAGCAAGATTTGGTAATTTCCGCATATAAACCAGATGCCGATTTTGCGCAGACTATTGGCCTACATAGTGGAACTGAAGAGACTGCGTGGGCTTTTGTCAGACAGCATCTTGCTAACCTTCCTGTTGTTGTAACTTCTAACGACAAGATTGAGATTCTCTCAGAAAGACAGGCTTACTTATTGTGGGATAGAATGGTTGCGTATCATATTATGCAAGGCGTTGCTATACCGTTAGATGCTACCGATTTCTATCGTGGACTTGATGAGAAATTCCTGAAGCGTGATGGTATGTACTTCTTGGCTGATCAGGTCAATGAG
>DCUA01000130.1:4145-4266 GCA_002329675.1 Firmicutes bacterium UBA1426
GGTGGTCCTCAGACCTATGCTGAACTTCAACCTAAATTTATGCAGGAAGTAAAGTCCGTTGATAAATTTGAAGCCATGCCTGAATTGTCTGTTTTGCTGGAAGAAAACTTCCTTCAGGATG
>DCUA01000002.1 GCA_002329675.1 Firmicutes bacterium UBA1426
ATGAAGGAATGCGGGTGCCAGGAAGTGACCTGCTCCCCAAAAAAGTAGTCCACCTGAGATGAGAAAAAAGCTATATTAGGAGAGAGGTGGACAAAATGAAAAAGAGCAGGTACACGGAGGAGCAAATCGCCTTTGCCTTGAAACAGGCGGAGCTGGGAACGCCAGTCAACGAGGTGTGCAGGAAACTGGGGGTGTCGGAACCGACCTTTTACCGCTGGAAGAGTAAATTCGGCGGCATGTTGCCCAGTGACATGAAGCGTCTGAAGCAATTGGAGGAAGAGAACGCCAAGCTCAAGAAGCTGGTGGCAGACTTAAGCCTGGACAAGGTGATGCTGCAGGACGTGCTGTCAAAAAATGGTAGGGCCTGCAGAGCAAAGAGAAGCGGTGATGTATTTGCAGGCCGTGTACGATGCCAGCGAGAGGCGCAGCTGCCGGGTGTTGAGATTACACCGGGGCTTATACCGCCGCAAACCCAAGCGAGATGAGCAATCATATCTCAGGATGCGGATCAGGGAAATCGCGGAGGTCAGGGTACGGTATGGCTACCGGCGCATCCATGTGCTGCTGCGTCGGGAAGGTTGGGAAATCAACCACAAGAGAGTGTATCGCCTGTATCGGGAAGAGGGCCTGAACCTGCGGACAAAGGGAAGGCACAAGAAGATCAGCGCTCCTAGAGCTCCGCTGAAGGAAATGCCGACTCGGCTGAACCAATGCTGGGCAATGGACTTTGTATCCGACCAACTGTACAATGGGAAAAGGTTCAGAGCGCTGACAGTCATTGACCTGTACAGTCGGGAATGCCTGGCAATTTATGCGGACAAAGGAATCACCGGTGAAAAGGTAACCACGGTGCTGTCAGGAATCCAAAGTGAGCGCGGATTGCCAGAGAGAATCAAGGTGGACAATGGCCCTGAGTTCATATCAAAAGCCCTGGACACATGGGCGGACTTCAACAAAGTGCAGCTGGATTATTCCCGTCCGGGCACGCCAACAGACAACGCATACATTGAGTCCTTCAACGGAAGCTTCAGGGATGAATGCCTGAACACCAACTGGTTTATGTCCCTGGAAGACGCGGAAAACAAGATCAATCAGTGGAGAAATGACTACAATTGCTTCCGTCCGCACAGCGCACTAACATACCAGACACCAGCCGCTTTTGCCAGCCGCGCAACAGGTTTGGCGATTTAGACCCCGAATTTTTCTCATTAAGACTGGACCACTTTTCGGGGGACACCTCAGAAACGCTCTTTACTAACTCACTGGTTGGTACAAAGACTGGGGGCAGACCAGGTGTGGGTTAAAGAAGGAGGATTCATAATGCTAATTAGAATTTTAGTAGCTGACGACTCGGCGTCGGACAGACTCATCATTAGAAATATGCTAAGCGATTATAGCGTTTTAACTGCTTGCGACGGTATAGAGGCTTTGCGTGTACTTGCGGAGAATGATGAAATCAACTTGCTCATACTCGATCTCAATATGCCTAATATGAATGGTTTACAGGTTCTCGAATCATTGAATCGGGATGAGCGGTTTCGGAAGCTGCGCACCATAATATTGACTAATTATGATGAATTGGGTAATGAAATCAAGGGCTTAAAGCTTGGTGCCGTAGACTATATCCGAAAGCCACTTCATATGGATTCATTGAAAGCCAGGATTAATGTTCATGTAGCACTGATGCGAGCTCAGCAAGCACTATCGCAGAAAATTGACGAACACACTCTCGCCTTTGATAGGCTTTTTGAAGAGGCCCCTATTGGCATAGCAATTTCTCACAGCCGTGATCCTAAACACTCTGACAAGGATATTACAAAAATAAACTCTGCATATGAACAAATTACAGGCAGAACAAAAGAAGAGCTCATTAATTTAGGCTGGGCAAAGATTACATATCCGGACGACCTGGATGAAGATATACAAAATTTTAACAAACTGCAGGCCGGTGAAATTAAAAGCTATTCAATGGAGAAGCGATATGTTAAACCCGATGGATCGGTTGTATGGGTATACATGGTCGTTGCGTCTCTTGCTCCTTTAGCGGGAAACAAGCTTAATCATATGTGTCTTATTCAGGACATTACCAACCAAAAAGCCGCTTTGGCTGCGCTGATTGAAAGTGAAACAAAATATCGAAGTATCACTGAAAATATGTCAGACGTTGTCTGGCAGATGGATTTAGACCTGAAAACGACTTATGTAAGTCCCTCCGTTGAAAAACTCCTTGGAGAATCCATCGAAGAGCATATGAATAGGAAGATGGAAGAAAAATTTCCAGCACAAACGTTGCATAAAATCCAATCGATTTTTTATGAAGAGTTAGAAAAAGAAAAAGATCCCGAAATTGATAAAAACAGGTCACTGACTATCGAAATTGAACATTATAAAGCAGACGGCACCGTTATCTGGCTGGAGTTGAGTATTTCTTTCATCCGCGATGATAATGGTAATGTGGTGGGATTTCAAGGCTCCTCCCGTGACATTACGCCACGCAAACTTTTTGAGTTTGCATTGAGGGAGAACGAACGGAGAGAATCTATTCTAATGTCTCACCTACCGGGCTTGGCTTACAAGTGCAAATATGATCATGACTTGACGATGCAGTACGTTTCAAAAGGTTGCTATGATCTGACTGGATACAAATCCGAAAGCTTGTTAAACAATAGAGACCTATCGTATAATGATCTCATTTCCCCTGAATACCGCGAAGCATTGTGGAACGAATGGAAGCGAATCCTTGAAAAAGGGCAGCCGTTTAGATATGAGTATGAGATTATCACTGCAAGCGGCAAAAGAAAATGGGTTCTTGAGATGGGACAAGGAATATATAATGATGAGGGTGAAGTTGAAGCGCTGGAAGGAATAATCCTCGATATCTCAGACAAAAAAGAGATGGAGAACCATCTCAGATACATGAATGAGCATGACAATTGGACGGGCTTGTATAATCGTGATTATTTGGAAGCCCTTCTGAATAATGATATCAAGAAAAAGGATGGATTAAAAAGAGCGGTCATCAGTATCAATTTGAGCACCGTTCAACTGTTAACCGCTAATTATGGGTTTCACTATACACAGAACCTAATAAAAGTAACTGCTGAAACACTCAGCCAGTATTGCTCTGACAATCGCTTACTGTTCCAAACCTATGAAAATCGGTTTGTCTTCTATCTCATTGATTACAAAGACAAAAACGAGCTGGTTGAATTTAGCGATATCATCGCAGAAGCCGTAGAAGCCTTATTTGTAACTGAGCGAATAGGCGGCGGGATTGGGATATTGGAAATTGAGCAGGACGATGATGAAATCGATGTGGATTTACTTTTGAGAAGG
>DCUA01000220.1:0-8178 GCA_002329675.1 Firmicutes bacterium UBA1426
GCCGGAACCTACGGCAACAGCGATTCCTACAGTTTAGTACGTGAAGCGGCACAGCGGAATGTGGTTGTCGGCGTCTATCGGCTCACCATGAAAGCCAATTCAGACAACTTCCGTCAGTCCTCGATCCAAGGCGTGATGAAGCGCATTAAAGCTAAGGGCGCAACGGTTGTGATCTATGAACCGACGCTTAGAAATGGCTCCACCTTCTTCGGAAGCTTAGTCGTGAATGACATTAAGAAATTCAAACAGATGTGCGGCTGCATCATCGCCAATCGCTATGATACCATTTTGGATGATGTGCAGGAAAAAGTGTACACCCGTGATCTGTTCCGGAGGGATTGATTGAATTGAAAAAGACACTCGTGATTCTTGCGGCGGGGATTGGCTCTCGCTATGGTGGCGGTGTCAAGCAACTGGAACCTGTTGGACCGAATGGAGAATTAATCATTGATTATTCCATCCACGACGCCATTCAAGCTGGTTTCAATAAAATCATTTTCATCATTCGCCATGACATTGAGGCGGACTTCCGTGAAGTCATTGGAAATCGAATAGAGTCCGTATGCAAGAACCTGAACATAGAGGTTGCTTATGCCTTTCAGGAGCTGCAAAGCGTTCCGATCCCGGTTCCTGAAGGACGTGTCAAGCCATGGGGAACTGGACACGCTTTGCTTGCTTGCGGCAATCTTGTTCACGAACCCTTTGCCGTCATCAATTCCGATGACTATTACGGAAAATCCGGTTTCCATAGTGCTTCAGCTTTCTTAGAAACCGGCCAGTACGGTCTGATCGGCTATCCGCTCCGCAATACGTTATCTGATAACGGCGGCGTGACTCGCGGAATTTGTATCATTAAAGGCGGAAAACTTGTTGGAATAAAGGAAACCCGAAACATTCAAAAGCAGAACGACACTGCTGTGGCCGAAGGACAGGTTCTTCACGCAGATGCATCGGTCTCCATGAATTTCTGGTGCTTTCCAGAGTCATTTATGGATGTTCTGGCGGTTGGATTCCCGCAATTTCTATCTGCGTTATCTAACCCTCAGAAAGATGAGTATCTCCTCCCTATCATCATTGACGGTCTGCTGCAAGGAGGAACCGAGGTATCTGTCCTGCCAACGGAAGAGCGTTGGTTTGGCGTAACATACAAAGAAGATAAGGCTTCCGTGGTGGAGAGCTTTAGCGGGTTATACCAAGATGGAATTTATAACTCTGATAATCTCTATGCGGATCTCTATCCAGAATCAACACTAACAATTCATTAATAGAAAAGGAGTACACTTTATGAAAATCACAGTTGCAGGCGTTGGCTATGTCGGTCTTTCTCTGGCCGTTCTGCTGGCCCAGAATCACGAAGTTACTGCCATTACCACTACGCCGAAGAAGGCCGACCAGCTTAATCAGTTCATCAGCCCTATCCAGGATGATGAGATCGAGCGTTTCTTCAAAGAGGCACGGGAGGGCAAACGCAAGCTGAACCTCCACACCACCACCGACAAGGAAGCTGCCTATGGAAGCGCAGAACTTGTCATTATCGCCACGCCCACCAACTATGACGATGAGCATCAGTTTTTCGATACTTCCGCCGTTGAGGATGCGATTGAATGGACTCTTAAGGTCAATCCGAAGGTCCTTATGGTCATCAAGTCCACAATTCCGGTTGGGTACACGGATTCTGTACTGAAGAAGTATGGCGTGGATAACATCATCTTCAGCCCTGAGTTCCTGCGTGAGAGCAAAGCGCTTTATGACAATCTGCACCCCAGCCGTATCGTGGTCGGTGCTTACGATGACCACAAAGCCGACGCCGAAATGTTTGCAAATCTTCTTCTGGAGGGTGCCCGCACGGAAGAAAAACGCGCCGGTCAGCCGGAACAGGACATTCCCATTCTGATTGCCCACCCTACAGAAGCGGAAGCGATTAAGCTCTTTGCCAACACCTATCTGGCTGTCCGCGTCAGCTACTTCAACGAATTGGACACCTATGCGCAGACCAAGGGGCTCGATACACAGATGATCATCGACGGTGTGTGCATGGACCCGCGTATCGGCAGTCATTACAACAACCCGTCCTTCGGCTACGGTGGATACTGCCTGCCCAAAGACACCAAGCAGCTTCTGGCGAACTACAAGGACGTTCCTCAGACAATGATTGAAGCGGTAGTCAAGAGCAATTCCGTTCGCAAGGATTTCATCGCTGATCAGATTATCAAAAGGAACCCCCGTGTCGTTGGCGTCTATCGCCTCACGATGAAATCCAACAGCGACAACTTCCGTGCCAGTGCCATTCAGGGTGTTATGAAGCGCATCAAGGCCAAAGGCATCCCGATCATCATTTACGAACCCACGTTGGAGAATGGCAGCGAATTCTTCCGCAGCGAAGTCGTCAATGATCTGGAGCGGTTTAAAGCTGAGAGTGACGTCATCCTTGCCAATCGCTTTGATGAAAGTATTCTCGGCAACGTGGCGGAAAAGGTCTACACTCGCGATTTATTCAGGAGGGATTAAGAATGGGTAAGGTGTCTGTTGAACTGAACGGTAAGACCATTCTGGTAACCGGTTCTCCCGGCTTCATCGGGGCGAATCTGGTGCTGCGGTTGCTGAAAGAGATGACTTCCGGCACCGTAATCAGCCTGGATAATATGAACGATTACTATGATCCGGCACTCAAGGAGTACCGCCTTGATTTAATAGAAAAGGCAGCTAAGAGTTTGCCGGTCAAGCATGTCTTCATCAAAGGTAGCATTGCGGACAAGGCGCTAGTGGATCGTATCTTCGAAGAATATAAGCCCGCCGTTGTGGTCAATCTTGCTGCACAGGCAGGCGTCCGATACAGCATCGACCATCCGGATGTGTATATTGAAAGCAACATCATCGGCTTCTACAACATTCTCGAAGCCTGTCGCCATTATCCTGTGGAGCATCTGGTTTATGCCAGTTCCAGCAGTGTCTACGGAGGCAACAAAAAAGTCCCCTTCTCCGTGGAGGACAAGGTGGACAATCCGGTGTCCCTCTATGCAGCGACAAAAAAGAGCAACGAACTGTTGGCCCACAGCTACTCAAAGCTCTACAACATCCCATCAACCGGCCTGCGCTTCTTCACAGTCTACGGTCCTGCCGGTCGCCCAGATATGTTCTATTATTCTGCGACGCAGAAGCTCGTTGCCGGGAAGACCATCCAGATCTTCAACTACGGAAACTGCAAACGAGATTTTACCTATGTTGATGACATCGTGGAAGGTGTCTATCGCGTGATGCAAGGCGCACCTGAAAAACAGGTCGGCGAGGATGGACTTCCACTTCCGCCGTATGCTGTATATAACATCGGCGGCGGTACACCGGAAAACCTGCTTATCTATATCTCCACCCTGCAGGAAGAGCTGGTGCGGGCCGGGGTCCTGCCGGAGGATTATGATTTTGAAGCCCATCGCGAGTTGGTTGGAATGCAACCGGGAGATGTTCCAGTGACGTATGCGGATTCCGAGGCGCTGGAGCAGGACTACGGGTTTACACCAAAGATCGGAATCCGCGAGGGGCTGAGGAAGTTTGCGGAGTGGTATAGAAATTATTGCTGAAACAAAGAATTATGCAGATTGAATCGGACCTTCGTCTGATCCAATCTGTTTGTTGATAATAATTCCACGAGATTGACGAACTGGTTGTCGAAAAATGTCGCCACTCTGCATCTGCAATGGAATTAAAGTGCTTCTTGATGTTGGTTCGGTTCATGTGTTCGTAATGCTGATACTGATTATTTCGAGCCGCCAGCCCACCTTGTTCGAGTTTAACGCAGCCAGCCAGCCCGCACTTTAGCCCATTTAACTTGATTCGCGCATCAACTCAAGCTGACCGGAGAATAGCACTGTTTTTTGCAAGCCTTTTTTGCAGAGAGGCCATTGTGGACAATCGGGGTTTGTTTTCCTAGCAGGATATAACCGTTTTCAAATTGCAAATACATCCCAGCATGTCAAGGACAAGCGGCTCAGAGGTTAGTGCCTGGCGGTATCCTTGACGCACCGTTATGCATTTGCCAACAGAAATGCCGACTTAAGCCAACTAATGTGTAAGCCCTGCTACCCAGAGCACTGCAATACATCTTATAATACAATTCTAATCTAACTATACGTTTCTTAGATTCTTTCATGGTTTTCCTTACCTGATTTGAGCAAATAGCATCTTTCCATTTTTTCCTCAGCAATTGATACTATCGAAGAAATCGCTATAACTAAGAAATAGAATAACAGCCAGAGCAAAACATTGCTTTCAGCATGTGGAATTAGAACTAAACAAGTTATGATCGTATAATGGAATAAATAAATCCCATAACTATGTTTTCCTAAAAACGCAAGTGGTGTGAACAACTTTATCGACAAAGCCCACCTCATGCTATGTGAAAGCAAAAAAATCCATGCGAACAATAATCCCGCTATGAAAGAACTTGCAAGTATCTTTTTATTTAGATGTAAAACTAGAAATATTACTAAAACGATTATGATAGCTGCACCTAAAAATACCAGAGCCCTGAATATTTTTACCTCTCCAGCCCTGGTTTTCTCGATAATGTAATACAGCACAACCCCCATCATCAAAACCGGTAATTGATGGATGAAGAAGAACGTCGTAAAAAACATCTCAAGGTTGCCCATTACTTCTGTGCCAAATCTGTTGTAAATTACAAGTGCAAGAACCGACAATCCAGTAGTAATGACAAACCCGATTAAACTACTCAAAAGGTTGTTTATTGCCTTCTTAAGCAACGGACATATAGCATAGAATAATACCAGATCCCCTATGTACCAAGCAACGCCTAAAATAGTATTGATCCAATATGGATTTAATCCATGTAGCAAAAGGAAGTGAGCTACAATATTTCCTATTGAGTATTCACCTATAGTTACTGTCGGCAGTAGCATCGCCAGAACAAGAGCGATATAATATGTAGGGAGTAACCGTTTAATTCGGTTCAAATAAAAACTCTTATCGATACCATTTTTTTCTATAGATCTCCATGTTAAAAATGCGCTTATAACAAAGAAAAACTGTGGTGCTCTCGCCCCTATTGCAGAAACCTTTTGAAGTATATTATAAGGCGCTGTCCAGTTCTGATCAAAATGTACCAGAATAACAAGCAGAATTGCTATACCCTTCAAAACATCTATATAGTTATCCCTTGCTTGCTTGCTTGCTTGCTTGCTTGCTTGCTTGCTTGCTTGCTTGCTAAAAGATTATCCATCCATTGCGTCCTCCGTGTCAAGCCTTTTTCATTATTGTTTCTATCTTGCGTCCATCAGCCCAAACTGCCTTAGAGTCATAGGGACGATCGGGGAATGCGCCATACTTGAGTTTAATCTTGTAACCGTTCTCCTTGATGAACCGTTCCACTCTATCAGCCAACTTCTCAGGATGTCCGGAGCAAATATTTATGACGCCAAGGATACTCTCCTGTCCAACCGCTCTGGCAACCTGCTCACAAAAGTCCTCATAATCGATGAAGTCAAACTGGTTCTGTCCCATTGTAAATGGGAATTCCTCTTTTCCTTCTGTTTCTGCTGCCGTGATTTTCGAGAAGATAGAAGAACCATACTGGCTGTTGCCGACAATGTAGTATCCACGAAGCCACATGAAGTTCTTATCCTTCTGCTTGCAATGCATCTCCGTCAGCTGTCTGAGGCTATTCTTGGCTATCCCATATGGAGTTATTGGATTGCACGGAGTTTCTTCCTTGATACATCCTTCATAAAATCCAATTTCATGCATGGTACCCATGACTGCAATTGTCTTCACACCTGAATCTGCAAAAGACTTAATAAAAGCATAGTGTTTAGGGAGATCGTCGATATGGGCATTAGAGTAATGAACAAAGCCATCGCGCCACGCAAGATGCAGAAGCACATCTGGTTTCCCAAAATAATCATAGGGGTCTTCAATTTCAAAAAGATTACACGGGATTTTCTCAGCTCGATCATCAATTCGATCATCTCTGAGATCTGTACCTACTACTTGGAGTCCACAGTCCAGAATGTGCCTGACAATTCCCTGTCCTAGATACCCGTTTGCTCCCGTTACTAGAATTCTCATTATGCCGCTCCTTATCCATTCGCATACATCTTCTGATAATAGTTTTGATACTCACCGCTGATAATTTCTTCCCACCAGTTACGATTTTCCAGATACCAAGCTATTGTCTTTTTGATTCCATCCTGGAATTTTGTCTCTGGAAGCCATCCTAACTCATTATGAATTTTGGTTGGGTCAATAGCATAGCGAAGGTCGTGCCCTTTGCGGTCTGCAACGAAAGTAATGAGGTCCTCGCTTTTCCTAAGATCATGGATGATTAACTTTACTATGTCGATATTTCTCATCTCGTTGTGGCCGCCCACATTGTAAACTTCACCGATACGGCCTTTCCGAACGATTAAATCGATAGCCTTGCAGTGATCTTCCACATAAAGCCAGTCACGGACATTAAGCCCTTCTCCATAGACAGGGAGAGGCTGATTGTTCAGGCAGTTAGCAATAATCAGGGGAATCAGCTTTTCTGGAAACTGGTAAGGTCCGTAGTTGTTGCTACAACGAGAGATTGTTATAGGCAGGCCATAGGTCCGGTGGTATGCTTGGACAAGCAAATCAGCTCCAGCCTTAGAGGAACTGTACGGAGAAGACGTATGAATCGGAGTCTTCTCTGTGAAGAACAAGTCTGGCCGGTCTAGCGGTAAATCTCCATAGACTTCATCAGTGCTTACCTGATGGTACCTCACATTCCCAAATGCTCTACACGCATCCATCATTGTGGCAGTACCAATGATATTAGTCTGAAGGAAAATACCAGGATCCTCAATTGACCTATCTACATGACTCTCCGCTGCAAAATTTATGACCGTATCCGGCTTTTCCGCTTCAAAGAGGCCGAACACACCTTCGCGATCACAAATATCCAGCTTACAGAAAAGGAAATTAGGATTATCCATGACGGGAGACAGTGTGGTCAAGTTTCCTGCGTATGTCAATTTGTCAATACACACAACCCTATCTTCTGGATGCTGAGCAAGATGATAATGAATAAAATTTCCGCCAATAAACCCGGCTCCCCCAGTTACAAAAACAGTCATTCTCACACCTCGAATTCAATCTTACACTCAGCAAGCGTTGGATTACTCTTATCCTTCTCAGACAGAATAACCATGCCAACATCAGGCCAGTCAATACCTACATCAGGATCATCCCAGAGGATGCCGCCCTCGTCTTCTGGATGGTATAACTCATCGCATTTGTATGCAAACTCGGCATGATCAGAAACGACCACAAAACCGTGAGCAAATCCACGAGGAATCATAAATTGACGATGGTTCTCTTCAGAGAGGAAGACTCCAACCCACTGACCATAAGTAACAGAACCTTTACGGAGGTCTACCGCTACATCGAACACTTCGCCTTTAAGTACACGCACCAGTTTTGCTTGGGGATATTTCTTCTGGAAGTGAAGACCACGAAGGACACCATTATGGGACGATGATTGATTGTCTTGGACGAACGAATAATTAAGACCCGCTTCACGAAAATCCGATTCCTTATAAGTCTCCATGAAATAGCCTCGGTTATCGCCATGCACGGCCNNTGAAATAGCCTCGGTTATCGCCATAGGTCTTCACATCAACAATATAAACCCCTCTAATATTCGTTTCAGTAAACGTAAAATTGCCCATTCCTCAACACCTGCCAACAGAATTATTAATATACAAACTTACCATCAGCGACATTTTTCAGATGCTGACCATACGGGGACCTTCCATATCTTTCCGCAGATTCAATCAGTTTTTCTTTGCTGATCCAACCCTTAATATATGCTATCTCTTCCGGGGCTGATATTTTGATGCCCTGTCTTTTTTCCGTCATCTGAACAAAATCTGCAGCCTCAACAAGGCTATCCATTGTACCAGTATCAAGCCAAGCATAACCACGACCCAACAATTCTACGTCAAGTAGCTCATCTTGCAAGTAAATATCGTTGAGCGTGGTAATCTCTAACTCTCCACGCGCTGAAGGCTTAACTTGTTTTGCTCTTTCTGCCACACCACTGGGATAGAAATAGAGTCCTGTGATTGCAAAATTGCTTTTCGGGTTCTTCGGTTTCTCCTCAACAGACAGTACTTTCCAGTCTTTGTCAAATTCCACAATGCC
>DCUA01000220.1:8231-8469 GCA_002329675.1 Firmicutes bacterium UBA1426
GTCTCCAAGAATCATGGCGCAAGGATCATTTCCGATAAATCTCTCTCCGATAATAAAGGCTTGGGCAAGTCCATCTGGACTCGGTTGAACTGCATATGAAAGCAATATGCCAAACTGAGAGCCGTTCCCGAGCAGACTATCGAACCTTGGAGTATCTTCCGGAGTGCTGATAATCAAAATGTCCTTAATGCCAGCTAACATTAGCGTAGAAAGAGGATAATAGATCATCGGTTTGTCA
>DCUA01000109.1 GCA_002329675.1 Firmicutes bacterium UBA1426
TTGGTAGGCAGATCATATGGCTGATCTATATTACTTTGCAGTTTATTTCCGGTCTTAAAGCTGTCTTCCGCGGTCCCGACCGGTTCTTCTTCTGCAACCGGCTTGTCCTCCGCAGGGACATGATCCATCGTTTCCAGGGGGCTCATAAGTATAACGAAAGATGTGCATAACACCAGGCCGGCGATAAATAGTATTGATTGCAGATGTCTGTTCATATGTACCTCCGGTATAAAGCAGGCAAATAAGTTTGATATAATTTTATTATAAAAGGGTATAAGATTCTAATGGTAACTCCTGGCAGCATAGTGGGGTATAGAAAGAAGGCATTCCTTTTTTGCCGAAATTCTGGTATAATAAAACCAGTTATTTTAAGCGCATTATCCACCATCAGACAATTGAGATGAAATTTTAACAGGATAATATTAAGCTCGTCCACACTGCAGTGCGTGTTTTTTTAATGCGCCAAAAAGAGTATTACAACGATCAATACAAGAATAGAAGAGGATGTAATAAGAAAATGTGTACATAGTATTATAGGAAGGTTGAGGTGACTTAGTGTTAAAACTATTATTTGCAAAGCTAAAAGAGTCTCTTTTTTCGGTAATCCCGATCATTGTTTTAGTTTTGGTATTGAACTATACAGTTGCTCCAATGCCGTTGTGGAGCATGTTTCTTTTCTTAGTGAGTGCCTTTATAATGACATTAGGCATTACCCTGTTCAATCTGGGTGTGGATGTATCCCTGATTCCCATTGGTGAACATATCGGGTCTACAATGGTGAAGACCAGGAAACTCCCCTTTATAATCGTTTTAACATTTGTGATAGGTATATTTATCAGTATGGCAGAGCCGNNCCTGTTGGTTCTGGCAGGGCAGATCAACGGGGTACCGGATTCCACCATTATCATTACTGTTTCTGTTGGAGTCGGCCTGGCGCTCGTCGGAGCATTTCTCCGGATCCTGTTTCAATTACCGCTTTCCTATATACTGATCGGCTGTTATATGGCAGCGTTTATTCTGTCTGCATTTACTGGAAGAGAATTTGTATCTGTAGCCTGGGAATCCGGAGGAGTGTTAACGGGGCCTATTGTAGTACCTTTTGTTATGGCTCTCGGGCTCGGTCTGGCATACATTCGCGGAGACAATACAACAGAAGAGGACAGCTTTGGCCTCGTTTCACTCTGTCTTATCGGCCCGATCATTACCGTTCTGATCCTGGGTATGTTTTTCGAACCTTCTGGAGGGAGTGCGATCACCATACCGGAGATCCAATCCATGGGAGACATCACCTCGCTGTACAGATCAAACTTCTTCGAATATTTTAAACAAATTGGTGTAGCGTTGTTTCCTATGCTGCTCCTCTTTGCAATCTTTCAGGTGGTTAAATTACGGCTGGCAAAGGAGACCATACTAAAGATCAGCTCAGGAACCGTCTATACATATATGGGGCTGGTGTTGTTTCTGATCAGTGTAAATGTGGGTTTTATGCCTGCGGGATATCAGTTGGGAAATGTCCTGGTCGAGAACAGCAGTCCGTGGGTTTTGATCATAGTGGGCATGGCCATCGGGTATTTTGTAGTAGCAGCGGAGCCTGCGGTTTTTGTTCTGAAAAGACAGGTCGAAGAAATAACAGCGGGGGCGATTTCAGCAAGAGCCATGGGCATTGGCCTATCTGTGGGTGTCTCCTTGTCCGTCGGTCTTGCCATGGTGCGCGTTATAACCGGATTGTCGATTCTTTATTTTGTCATTCCAGGTTATGTGTTTGCGCTTGTACTGACTTTTTTTGTTCCGCGGCTGTTTACTTCGATTGCGTTTGACTCCGGGGCAGTCGCATCCGGACCTTTGGCAGCTACGTTTATGCTGCCCTTTGCCATAGGTGCTTGTGATGCTATAGGAGGGAATGTCTATATCAATGCCTTCGGCATCGTTGCACTGGTGGCCATGATGCCTGTTATCACCCTCCAACTGTTTGGTCTGGCCTATGCGATCAAATCCAGAACTGCGGCAAGACAGGCCGAGCTCCCCACAGAGCAGGATACCATCATCGAGCTGGACGCACCCTCACCGTCATCAGGCAAATAGAAAGGGAAAGACTTTAGAAAATATGGAAATCCGTGGACGAAGAAAACCCCATGTTATATAATATCAACCGATAACCCATGTGAAGAGAACGGAGGACATGATGTTAGATAATTCGGAACTTAGGCTGGAAGCGCTGATTACAATTATGGATAAAGAACTGGACCATGTTCTGGCAGACTTATATGATGAAAATAAGACTCCCTTTGTCCTGTTGACTTATGGTCATGGCACAGCTAAGTCGAGAATCTATGAGATGTTAGGTTACGGCGGGCCGATGAAGATCGTTTCGATCAGCATTCACACCAATCGTATGTCGGACCTGATCATGAATGAACTGAACCGGGAGATCGATCTGAGCAGACCGGGTACAGGTGTGGTTTTTACTATTAGCCTGAGCAGTATAAGCAAAGTGTTGTCCGATATTTGTAGAAAAGCGGACGAAAATATAGAGATAGGATGTGAGGACATGAACGTAACAGCAAAGGAACCGTATCAGTTGATCATGGCTGTTGTAAACAGCGGACATTTTGAACAGGTCATGGAGGCAGCAAAAGAAGCAGGTGCCAGCGGAGGAACATTAGTACATGCCCGCAGCCTGGGTTCGAAAGAAGCGGCTAAATATCTCGGTATTACCGTTCAGCCGGAAAAGGACATAGTCATGATACTCGCTCCTATGGAAAAGAGGCATGCCATCATGGAGAGCATAATTGAGGCGACGGGATTAAATACGGATGCTATGGGAAGTTGTTTCTCCTTGCCTGTAAATAGCATTATGGGTATGGGTGCTACTTTAGATAACTTTAACGAACTATGCGATGATCAATGATATCGTCTACAGATACAGCAGAAAGAGGAGCCTATGAAGATAGTATTTACGGACATTAAAACATTAGGTTATGAAGTAAACCTATCCGGTCTGGAAGAACTGGGCAATTTGAGAATCTACGAGCAGATTCCGGATGAGGATATCGGTAAAGTGTTATGCCGGGAAAACCCGGATGTATCTGTTATCGTCACGAACGCCAGCAGGTTGAGTCGGGATAATTTGAAAGATCTGACCGAGCTCAAACTCATCTGCCAGACGGGGACCGGTTATGATAACATCGATGTTGATTACTGCAGGGAACAGGGGATAGGAGTGACTAATGTTCCCGGTTATGCAGGAAACAGCGTTGCGCAATTCACTTTTGCCATGTTTTTTTATCTTCAATTTCACTGCAGATATTATGATGATTTTATAAAGACCGGGCAGTATTCTTCGGAAGTCCCGGAGAACTATTCGGAACACGAGTTTTATGAATTGGATGGCAAAACATGGGGGATCATCGGCCTCGGAGATATAGGCAGACGAGTTGCTAAATATGCAGAGAGCTTCGGCTGCAATGTTATATGGTATTCCGTAACAGGCAACACAGGAAAAAGTACCCCTTATCATCAGGTTGCATTGGATGAACTGCTGGCCACATCGGATATCTTATCGATCCATGCACCTATGAGTCCACTGACATATGATCTCATCACGATGAATGAACTTAAGAAAATGAAGAGCACAGCCATTCTCTTAAATCTTGGCAGAGGCGGTATCGTGAATGAAGCGGATCTGGCAAAAGCCCTGGATCAGGGCATCATTTCTGCGGCAGGCCTTGATGTTCTGGAGAAGGAGCCTATAGAAGCCTCGAACCCCCTGCTCAGACTTAAGGATCCAAACAGAGTTTTTATCACACCCCACATTGCATATGGTAGCGTAGAGGCCAGGGAAAGGGTAATGGAGAGCGTCTGCCGGTCCATACGTTCATTTAAGGAAGGCACACGTTACAATAGAGTAGATTAGACGACCTGTATACCAATGACATTTGAAAAGGAGCCTGAATATGACAGTAAGCAGTAAGAGCGGTTTTTTTACCATCGGTTATGTTGAAAACAGATCGAGCTATGCGGCAGACATTCGAAAATTATATGGCGAAAATATCGATTACGAGGTCCTGGGAGTTTACGTCGAAGAACAGTGGGCAAACAGGTACGAAACATGCAGTTGCTGGGATAAATACCTGAAACCTGTCAGCACAGACTCTCGCGATATCGCATACATAATGATCGACACCGGTTATAGATGTGCAGACAATGGAGACAAGATATACGGCGGTTTTACAGCTCAGAACCCCGGCTGTGGACTGGATGCCAGGTTCAACGGCGTGGAAATCGGAACGGAAGAGCAGATCCTTGCAGTCTGGAAGGTAAAGGCCGGTTCATTAAATAACTACACACAGATCAGGGATTATCTGAACATAACCCGGGTTCTTAACAGCATGACAAGGCAGAACTATACCGCCTTACAATGGGAAACAGAACTGCAGGATGCCTTCGCTAAGGCTCAGTCAGAAGGCCGGCTGGGGGTTTACAGCACGGGCCGGGATAATGCCATTTCCTATTTCCCCAGCGGGTACAAGGATCAGTCCGGTGAACCCATCTGGCTTCTCATGGAACAGAACACAAATCCAAATGCCGCAAGAGACTGGTTCAATCTGGTAGCTGTAACGGAAAGCGATTTTTTGGAGAGGATCCTGGATCAGAGCCACTACCATTTAGGGAGCATGCTCTTCAATAATGTGGGTGAAGCCAACGCTTTCCTGCAGCAGCTGGCAGAGATGGCTATGGATGAAGAATGGACCTCCAATATTGAGAACAGTCCCCCTTATGGGATCCTTCGCTCTTATATCACTCACACCCTGTATCATTTGATGGATGAGGACAAAAATGCAGGACCGGGAACGCCTTTAAAGGTAGATGAAGTCAACGGAAAGGTCTACTTTAATTCAGGTCTTTTGAACCGTCTGTTTCGCCAGATCATCATTGCAGGGGACAAGAAGAAACTCAGCATAGATATACCCGGATTCGGGGTCCATACATACGATATGATTGAAAATGTCATTCCTTATTCGGAAAGTGAAAAAGAGATCGCAAGCATCTATGATGGGGAAATGTACAAGATCCCCCGCATCGCTAAGTTCTTCAACGACTATCGTGAAGTTATCTTCGATGCCCGTCTTGCTATCCGGCTCAATGACATGCACATTTTCGAGGATGGAGTCGAGAGAAAGCGCTTGCCGAAATACGATGAAGAGTATCAGAGATGCAAGGACAATCCCCAGGAGAAAGCAGCCTTGCTGGCTCGCATCGCACGGGATTTTGACAGTGCCATTTTACGTGCAAAACTGATGGCTGAGCGAAACTATAAGCTCGCAGTGCCCCAGTTCTGGAGAGAAACAGGGGAGATCCAGTTTCTCCTGCCCATCTATCTGGGCGAACTGGAGGAGGCGGATAGGCCCCAATGCGCTTTGGCTCTGTCACTGGATCGTTCCGGACGGGTCCCCTACTATCGCGGTGCAACGATATTGACACTTGATATGGCATATAATAATGCACGCCTTATTGCCAAGCCGGACGTCTTCTGGCTGGTGGATAACGTCAATTCATAGCTTTCGGGAGAGGCACATGCGTAAACGCAGAAAATCATTTTTATTTATACTGGTAATTATCGCAGCTATTGTGGCAGGAACAGGCTACGCAAGCAATCAGCTGGTTACCACCAGCGAATATGAACTGCAATGGGATAAACTCCCGCCGGCCTTTGACGGATATAAGATCCTGCAGCTATCGGATCTGCACAGCAAGGATTTCGACAAAGGAAANNTATCCCTTGCGGAGGAGTTGGCTGCAGATTATGAAGTATACTATGTTGTGGGAAACCACGAGCAATCCCTCAGCAACAGCAGTCGTATGTATCTGCACTCTGAACTTGTGAAGATGGGGGTTCGTATCTTAGATAACGAAAAGGTCGTCATCGAAAGAGGAGGGGAGAGCATCGACCTCTATGGTCTCTGGTTTAACCTTCGTTATTACAGCGACCGGACAAGTGAATATGTACAGGAAGATGCGGAAACATACTATTTCAGCATTGATAAACTGGAAAAGATCCTTGGGGAAAAAGACAAGGACAGATTCGGCATCCTTCTGGCGCATAATCCGCTATATGCGGACACCTATCGGAAATGGGGAGCGGAACTGACTCTCAGCGGTCATGTTCACGGCGGCATGATCCGGCTGCCTTTCTTAGGTGGTGTGTACTCGCCGGAGAGAACATTCTTTCCGGAGTACGATGGTGGATTATATACCTTTGGTGAACAGAACATGATAGTTAGCAGAGGCATCGGCAATGGAAACATGGGATTCCGTCTCTTTAATTCTCCCGAAATCGTAACGGTTACGTTAGGAGCATATCATGAATAAAGAAAATACAGGGGANNGGAAGTGCTCTGAATTTATCTATACCATCTATCGACAGCGAGTTTCATGCAGGAGCAACTGCCATCGGCTGGGTCATCAACGGGTATATACTTGCAGCCGCTGCTTTTTCCGTGCCTTTTGGAAGACTTGCGGATCTTACGGGGAGAGTGCGGGTTCTGAAAATAGGTATTCTGGTCTTTTCCCTATGTTCCGGCCTTCTATGTCTTATCGAGTCTATTGAGGTACTGCTAATACTCCGGGTTGTGCAAGGCCTGGGCGCTGCGATGATATTTGCCACCAATCAGGCAACTCTTATAAGCTATTATCCCCCGGAAAAGCGGGGAAGCGTCCTGGGGTTTTTGATAGGTGCCACCTATACCGGTCTTACCACGGGTCCCGTGTTGGGTGGTGTGTTAAATCATTCCTTTGGATGGCGGTCTATCTTTACCCTGACATTTATAGTGGGGGTCATCACATTTCTGCTGACAATAAAACTGCCCAAGGCATCCCCGGTACCACAGGAACAGGAACAGAGCATGGACCTTTTGGGGAGCATACTCTATGTACTCGTCATCGTCAGCATGATGTACGGGCTATCTGCCTATGCAACAGAGGCTTTCGCAAAATACCTGATCCCCATATCGATCCTGCTGTTCCTCATCTTTCTCCGCCACGAACTTCGTACGAAAAGCCCTGTCATCCAGATCCGACTCTTTCGAAAGAACAGCAGCTATCTGCTTTCTAATCTGGCTGCATTTCTCAATTACGGGGCCACCTCGGCACTGGGTTATTTAATGTCCCTGTATCTGCAGCTGATACGCGGGTTTGATTCTCAGGCTGCAGGGTTGATACTCATCAGCCAGCCCCTGATCATGGCGCTATTATCGCCTTATACGGGAAGGCTTTCCGACCGCATATCGCCCCACAAACTGGCTTCCTTCGGTATGGGGTTTTGTGCACTGGGGTTGTTTATCTTCATTTTTATTGCGGCTGACAGCCCTCTGGTTTTCGTAATCCTGCCCCTTGTTGTGGTGGGATTGGGTTTTGCCTTTTTCTCATCGCCTAATACCAATGCAGTGATGACTTGTGTTGAACAAAGAGACTACGGCGTGGCGTCATCCATTCTGGCTACTATGCGCAACCTGGGACAGAGCGGCAGTATGGCTATTGTCACATTTATTATTGCAGGATTTCTGGGAAACACTCCCCTGGGAGAAGCGGATGCTTCTGCAATCATGTATGTTATGAGGATTTGTTTTATAGTATTTACATGTTTGTGTACAGTGGGGATTTTTATTTCCTTAAAGCGCAACAAAGCATAATGTGACAGGGGGACGAATGTGACAGGGGGACGGGGTTGCTGTCACGCCTTGAAAGCAACCAAGGGGACATGGGGACGGGGTTGCTGTCACGCCTTGAAAGCAACCAGAATTTAAGCCATGGACGATAGCGGTTGCCTATTTCCCAATCATCAGGCCAAAACAACTGCAAAACACGAGGAAAGCAACCGCTGAAAATTTTCAAGTGAATATCGGTTGCTTTTTTTCTCAGAAAGGCAACCGATATTTTACTAAGGTGATTTACCGGTTGCTTTTGATAGTAAATCGGCTCTAAAGCACCGGAAAATCATGAATAAAGCAACCGCAATTTCTGAATTACAAAATCCCGGTTGCTTTTAGGTGTGATGATCCCTAATTGCATTATTGACAACGTTGGGTGTCAATAAGCAGCTTTGGGCGCCAAGTACTTTAGGCAGGTCATGAGCATATACATCCAAACGGATCCGTATTCTATGATATACTGTTAATATACTATTTATCTGAAGGGAGCAGAGATGACACGGCCAGAAATTGATGAGATGAAAAAAGAGAACCACCCTAATTTCTTTTGGCGTATAAAAGGGTTGCTATTTCCAAAGTTCAACTTGCACCGCCCTATCTATGTGGCAATCCCCTTTTTTATCTTAATAGTATCCATGAACCTCTTTTTGGCTATGATAAGAAACTCCTATAGTCCCTTTGAACTACAGATTACGATTATCGTTATTGTAATCTTTATCGCACTCGTTATGTTTATTGATACCCTGCTAATGATTAAGGCCAACAAAGACTTCTTTAGTCAGGAGGGTAACAAGAAAAGGTATCTGAAGTCTCAACTTGCACAGCTGGCTATGCTGTTGATTATTATTATACCAATTTTTGGTTTCATCATGGGTAGTATTCACGATACGGATCCCGATTGGGTTAAGGATAGTGTTGTCTGGACCATTGAACCCGATTATGGTGGAGTATGGCCCACCTTTAGCGAGGGTTTGGCAACCGTGGAAGAATGGGGTAAAGTAGGATTTATCGATAAGGAAGGCACCTTGGTTATCCCTCTCCGGTACCGGAAAGCCAATAATTTTAGTGAGGGTCTGGCAGCAGTAAAGCAGAAAGGCAAGTGGGGTTACATTGACAAGGCCGGTAATGAAGTCCTTCCATTTGTGTATGAAGAGGCCATGGCCTTTAGCGACGGTCTCGCCCCTGTGAAAATTGGGGGAGCCTGGTCTGTAATAAACAGAGATAGCGAAGTCCTCTTTGAGACGGATTTTGAGCGGATAGATCCCTACTCGGAAGGGGTAGCGAGAGTAGTTTATCGCGATGAAAAGGATATGAGGATCGAAAAGCAAAATATAATAGACGAAGCCGGACGGCTTCTTTTCAAAAAGGGATATGTTCAACTGGGTCAATTCAGCGAGGGTTGTATACCGGCTATGGAGGAAGAAACCGGGTTGTTTTATTTTCTGGATAAAAATGAGGAGAAGGTTATCGACAGGAGCTTTGCATTTGCAGACAGCTTTTCCGGCGGGATGGCTGCCGTAGCCTTTGATCATGGCAGTAAAACAGTTTATATTGACCGCAGGGGAGACGTAATTTCAACAGGCGAAAATGATTTTAGCCCCTTTCGCTATCATGAAGGGTTAGTTAGATTCAAAGAGGGAGAACGGTTTGGGTTTAAAGATATCAACGGCAATGTCGTTATCCCGCCTAATTTCTTATTGGCTACTGATTCCAGCGACGGCATGATTGGCTTGCAGGTAGATAGGCGTTGGGGGTTTATTGAAAATCCGCTATTGGGTGAACTTTAGGAATACAAAAGATATACTTGAATTTATCAATATTCAGTGTATAATTAAACTGAAATATCGATAATCGATATGAAGAGGGATTAATTTGGCGAGAGATAAGCTTAAAACATTAACAGAACAAATGTTTTACACTATGCTTTGTTTTAACAAACAATGCTGCGGTGTAGATGTTATGAGAAGAGCGAGAGAGATTACAAAAGGGAGAGTATGTATCGGCCCGGGAACACTGTACAATCTGATCGAGCAATTTTTGCATGCCGGATTGATTTGCGAGACCGGAGTGGAAGGGCGGCGCATAAGCTATATACTCACAGAGAAAGGGAAGAAAACCCTGGAAGAGGAATACAATCGGTTGATAAAGCAGATAGACGATTATAACAGTTTGATCAGTACTGGATCAGGGGGGCAAAATGAGCGGTTTTGAAACCAGGTACCAGATTTCATCATTTTCAATGTTTGATTATAAGGGCATAGAGGATAATTTAACTGCTATGGCGGCGAAAGGATGGAGAATCGAATGCATTGGAGCGTTTCTGTGGAAATTTAAAAGAGCAGAGCCGTCAAACAAGAAGTTTGCTGTGGTTTTTCCAAGGGCGGGTTCGGAATTTGAATCCATGCCTGCAGAGAGTCAAAAGCTGCTTGATGAGCTTTGTATGGAAGGCGGTTGGGAAAAAGAGATTGAATGGAAGCAAATGCAAATATACTGTGCCGATCCGGAAGCGATACCAATGGAAACCGATGAAGCGGTCAGATTAGAAAGCGTACACCTGAACATGAAGAAGACTTTTATTCGGGGTTGGATAATAGCACTATTCAGTATGCTGGTGCTCGCATTTTCTAATGGCATGAAGCACTTCGGCAACTCCCCTTATAGCGATGAAGGCACCTTTTGGGCTTTTTTGGCTACACTGTATGNNTTTTAGGGTATCTGTATTGGTTGAAAGCCTCTAGAAAGAGAATATCTGAAGGAGGAACATGCGCCAGCGCAGCCTGGCACCGCAGGTTGCTAAACGTACTACTGATTGGATTCCTGGTTATCATCGTCGCCTACTTCTTAGATACAAAAATGCACCTTGGTGAAGGTTTAATATTTTATATTATTATTTATATGGCGGCTGCTTTAGCGGTAATTTCGCTTTCAAACTCCTT
>DCUA01000019.1:0-7313 GCA_002329675.1 Firmicutes bacterium UBA1426
AAGGAGCACAAAAAGTGCTCCTTTTCTATTTTTGCCTATTATTTATTTCCCCGGCTCCTCTTATGATTCAGAAACGGTCGGATCTGCTGCCTCTGAAACCGCTGTTACGGTTGCTGAGGCCTTTGCCGAAGCCTGCTCCAGTTTGCCCTTCAGAGTCTGGTTTTCATTCTGCAAAGAGGTTATGGTTTTCTTGTCGCTTCGAATGACGGAGTTCAGTTTCATGTGTTTTACAAGGCTCAGCAGCAGTACGGCGATGGCTCCGAAAATTGCAGACATCAATATGACCAATGCTTGTGATATGCTCACTTTCCAGGCCAGGAAATTGACCTCGACCGCCGCCGCATTCTGTATAGCGAAAACAGCTACGATCAGGGCAAAGATCAGTGACAAAACAAACTTCCAGCTCATCTTTCAAACCTCTCATTCTTCGTATTTGTACTACTGATACCCGGGTTCTGCCCGTTTATTCATAGCTGCTACGATTCACCGCCTTCACCAGGAAGGGCATCGCCTGTTCCATCGTCAACATCCGACGGGAAGGCTGTGCGATCAAATCGAATCTTGTAGGTTTTTTTTGTCACCCCGTCGGAGGCCTCGATTACAAAGCTCACTTCAGTAGTGGTCGCACCAATGTTGATCTCTATGGATTCGCCACCCGACTTTGTTTCCCCGCCTATCCTGATTGTCGAATTCGGATCTTCCGGATTGATGACTAGGTACACTTTTTTGGGGCCTTCTTCCAGAGGATATTTTTCACCTGAATTCGGATCATAAGCCTCCTGGTCCCCCGGTGATTGCCCTATCGTCATTGATTCAAGCTCTGCGGTGCCGGTTTCCCGGACGGTAACCTTATAGGTTACCGAACTTTTCCCTTCTTCCTGCACGATCACCGTGATAGTTGCCTTGCCGCCGCTTAGTGAAATCTCAGCCGTGGCATTCTCTTCACCATTTATTATCACATCACCAATAAACGAGGATGCATTCGCTTCTGCGATCACTTCTACATAAGAAGTCCCGTTGGGTACGATAACTTCGTAGACGGTCTTATCCGGACTGAATCCGGCAATCACATTGGAAGTCCCTCCCTCAGGAATTACTTTTAGCGATTTCAATTTCAAAGGTTCCGTCTTTACGGATGCACTCACGACAGATGAAGGATTGTTGTTCCCATCGTATAGGACAGCATAGACCTTATAGGCCGTATCGCGAGCAATATCCCCTCCGGAGAATTTCAAGGTTGCTACGTTGGAAGCCGTCGCAGATACGTTGGTTGCTGCGATCGCGCTGCCTCCCGCCGCATCCTTTCCATCCTTGATCTGTACCGCTGTAGGAGCAGGTTTGTCACCAGCCAGTAAAACTGCGTAAATCTTACCGCTTACGTTCGGCGTCACCTTCAGGTCCACTGCTGTTTCATAGGGCACGGTGCTGACATTGCTTAGCACAGGATTTCCAGCGGTGGTCCAGCTTGCACTGGAAGCCGGTACATTCTCTCCACCGGCTGTCTTCAGCTTTGAAGAGCGGATGCCTATGGTATATTTCGTATTCAGCGCCAGGCTGTAGTCGTCGTCCAGCGTGATGGTGATCCGGGTCTTGGCACTGTTGATAGAAACGGTATAATCATTGGTACTTACATTGGTGGTCCCTCTTTGGAACAGAACCACATCGCTCCTCAGATAACTGTCATTTGTGGAGAGGGTATTACCGTTGTACCGCTTCACGCCCTCCGTGAAATTTATCGTGAAGGTTTTTGTGTTCACCGCTACCCCCGTGGCTCCGTTTGCAGGCGAGTAGGTCACAACCAGCTTCTCTGTGGCGGTTCCAGTGTTGAAGTAGGAAGTTTCTCCTTCATTTCTCTCACCGTTGGCATCGATCATGGTGTCGGCCTTTACCACTATGTAGTACCGCGTGCTCTCATCCAGGAGTTCTGAAGGTGTGAGGGTCATCACGGTTTTAGCCGAGTTGATGGATCCGGTATAGTCAACCCTGCTCCCGGTTGAAGAACCCTTTCGGNNGATCCGGCATAGTCGACCCTGCTCCCGGTTGTGGATCCTTTTCGAATGGTAACGATATCCTGGATCTCCGCATTGGTGATCGTACTCCCGTCACGCTCCCGCATGGCGGAATTGAATGTAATGGTGATCTTGGTGTCCAGATAGACCTTTGTGGCTCCATTTGCAGGGCTGAAGGTCATGGACAGTTCAGGATCACTCTGGGAGGGAGTTTCTCCACCGGAATGGATCGTCCACTTCTTGGGTTTGGTCTCGTATGTAACGCCTTTCGCGTAGACCTGCATATTGGAAATAGTACCAGTTCCGTGGAAATAGGATTCGCCGTAAACGTTTGCTTCGCTAATAGTGCCTTTGCTCTCCACGGTAATGTCGGATCTCCTCCCTGCGCTGTTTACGTCCAGCTTGGTGATCGTTCCCGAAAGCAATTTCAGATCGGCGGATGAACCGTCCAGTGAAACGTAGGGGAAGGTTCCCTGCAGGGTTCCCGATGATGAGGAGGTAAGGCTGACCCGTTCAAATCCGGTGCCAAAAGTGCCCCCTGCGAGGTTGGAAGTCTCAAGGGCGAAGTCCTCGGAACACTGGGTGTTCAAGATCGCTGTTTCTCCCTTTGCCAACACCCGGACAGGACCGGCCGACCGGTTTATTACTGCGTCTGCTACCCGGGAATTATTGGCCGTGACAGTGCTTTCTCCACCACCTTGGACAATTAGTTTGCCCAGGATGACGCAGTTTTCTATCGTCGCATCTCCATCGTCCAGATCTTTATGGATCGTTACATTGTTGGAATAGATTTTACCCGAAAGCTTTGTTCCATCCTTTTTTACGATGGGATCCGTGGATACGATGGTTTCCTTTATTATGATATCACTAATGATTTTTGCTGCCTGGGCCCTCGTCAGAGAATCCAGGGGATGGATCTTCCCATCGGTGTATCCGGAAATATAGCCCTTTCCGCTCACCTTGGACATTGCCGTATATGCCCAGTCGGAGATGGACCTGTAATCCCCGTACCGGCTTAGATTTGTACTATACCCGTAGGTAGGAATGATCCTCGCCAGCATGACAGCGGCTTCCTGTCGGGTGATCTTGTGGTTCGGCCGGAATGTCCCGTCGTCAAAACCGCTGACAAAGCCGGCTGTAACAGCCTTGGACACATCGGCATAATACCAGGCTCCGGAGGGGACATCGTTGAAACGGGTGTTTCCCGTAGCGGTGTTGCCCAAGGCCCGGTTTACCATACTGATAAACTCGGCTCTGGATACTTTCTCGTCGGGAAGAAATCTCCCGTCTGTGTAACCTTTGATGATTCCTTGAGCGACTGCTGTTTCAATATATTGCTCCGCCCAATGACCTTTGATGTCTTTGAAACTGGAAGCACCGTAGCTTTCCGCGGGCAGAAACAGCCCAAATATCAAAGCGCCGGAAAGCAACAGACAACTCAGTTTCTTAAAAGTCTTATTTCCCAAAAAAATCCCCTCCTAATTTATGTCTTGATCCTTCGACGATAAAACTTTAATATATGTTTCAATTCTATCCCATATGTTGCCAAAAATCTATAAACAAAATTAAATACAGAACCTCCGACTCATGCTTTTCCCGCATGAGTCCGGAGGTTTTACATAACCAGACTTCTGCGCATCGAAGCCTGTGTTAATCATTCTTCTTCTTATCTTTTTCTCCGTTGCTTTTTCCGGATTCATTTTCTTTTAAGGAAGATTTCCCGTTTTCCTTGTCCTTATGCTTATCTTTTTCCCGGTCCGCCTTTTCCTGTTCCTTTAAGGCTCTTTTGTTTTCCTGGATGAGCTTGTTGATTTCTTTCACCGGTTTATCCAGCCATTCTTCAATGACGATTTCCTCAGGAACCGGGGAACTTTTGACCAGCTTCTCTACAAGGTTGAGTTTGCCCGGTGTGACTCCCAACTGTTCCGCTTCTTTTACCCGTTCCAGACCCACAGCTTCCGATTCCACTACAGCAGTTTTTCCCTCTTCATCGATACATTTACGAACTTTTTCTTCCAGTTTAATCGCCAGCTTCTCTGCCTTCTTCGGATTTTCTCCGGATGTTGCAATGATCACACCGCCGTTTTCATCATTGGATATGTAATTTCCCTCGATCAGCTTATCGGTCAACAGTTCCATCGCTTTTTCAATATTCATGTGTTTTAAGGGTAAGGAGGAAATCAGCTCCCCGCCGTCATCGTTCACCGCTTCTACATCGATTACTCTGTCGAATACATTGATTGCAATCTCAACAGAGGGATTAACATCGACACTTATATATGCGTTGGGGGTAGTATAGGCGAAAGCTCCCGCCGTAAAGAGTACAAATGCGGCAGCAACCCCGGCACCCCACCGAAGAAGCCCCGCACGAATCCGGGAAGATTCCGGCAGTACCACTTCTTCCCCTATGCGATACTGTCTGTCCTCAATACCCCTGACTTCGCCATCCTCAGTGAGTATTGCGGCCTTCCCTTCTTCTATATCTAAAACGATCCCCTTCATTTATTGTTACAACTCCTTCTATATAAGTTTATATAAGCTATATATGTACGCAGAACGGGATAGTCTCCGGATAAGATCTCCGCTGCCGCTATTATATATTTTCTGTGACGCTCCAGGATTTTTCGGGGTACTTTTGTATTTTTTTCTATCTCTGTTATAGGAAGTAATTTGAAAGATTTCATACGTTCCATCAGGTAGGAATGATCCATAAGGCATATCACAGCCTGCGCACAGGCAGCCTTGGTCTTTTTCGCTTTCGGCGACACGGATATCAGGTCCATAAAGCGAATACCATAGTTATCCAACACCTGAGAAATGGCCTCGATCTCCCATTTTGTACTATCATCCGGCTCTGTAACGGTCTTGTCCATAACTTGCCGTGAGAGGGCTGTGCTTCCTTCTTCCATATCTGTTTCGCCGTTGAAAGATATGGGATCCACAAGCAATTCCGGCGCCTGACGGGATTTCCTCCTGATATGATCATATAGCCTTCTTCTGATTATCATCTCGGAGAATGAAATAAAACTCCCTTTCTCCGGGTCATAGGAATCGATTGCCTCATTGAACGCTAAAAATGCAATAGACCAGACATCTTCGCTCTTTGTTATATATTGATTGGTTGTCTTATAAGCTGTCTTCAGTACGAAGCTTTCAAAGCGAAGAAGGAATTCCTCGCGATAAGCCCCTTCAACTTTTGCCCTTGCGGCATCTCTATCTATATCTATCATCAATAATTCCTCAGTATAGAAATTCGACTAAAGAGCGTTCCATTTCGGGGTAACTCTGCATTTTTTGAAAAAGCATCTGTTTGCTGATGACCACAGATGCTTTTTCCTTCTTAATTTCCTAATAATTGATCATTTCCGTAAAACAATGCTCATTCATCATCGGAACCCAGATAAAGGACTTTTGTATCGCACTCTACCACCAACTCATCTCTCTGGTTGTGGCATTGCACCCGGATATCCAATATGTCCTTTTCTTCGTTGATCTCCACGATGGTTGCAGTTGCTGTAATTTCGTCTCCGATGATCACAGGCTTTAAGCAGACGAAACTCATACTGATGAAGACAGCCCCTGCCCCTGGCAATTTCATCCCAATAACTTTTGAAGTAAGAGCCTCACAGACTAGGCTATGAGCGATTCTGGACTTGAATCGCTTCTTTTCCGCATAGTCCCTGGAAGTGTGGATTGGATTGTAGTCACCGCTGTAGTCAGCGGTTTCGTAGATCAGGTTCTCCGTAACCTTAATGGTTTCTACTGCACTCTGACCAACATAGAATTTACTGACGTTACTCATTACAATTCACCTCCGATCCGGTTCTCAAAACCTCTTCTTATAAAACAGATACACAAGAGCTGCGGCCAATACCATGAGGATTATCAAGGCAATCCTTGCATAGACATGCATGTAGTCCGAGATCCTCTCCCAGGATTCTCCTGCCAGAGAGCCCACATATACGAGTACGAAGTTCCAGATAACCGTTCCTGCACCGGTCAGAAGGAAGAACTTACCCATGTTCATACGGGATATTCCTGCGGGAATAGAAATCAGGCTGCGCACAATGGGAATAAACCGACAGAAAAACACTGTGAATGTACCTTTTCGCGAAAACCAGCCTACAGCCCGGTCCACGTCGTTGGAGTTGAAGTGCAGAAGTTTCCCGAGACGGCCATTCAGCCAATGCTGGAGCCTGTGTGGATTGAGCCATCTGCCAATTCCGTAAAGTAATGCTGCTCCGGTCAGCGATCCTGCAGTGGCAGAGCTTACAACACCCCATAAAGTCATGGATGTATAGGTCGTGAGAAACCCTCCAAATGTCAAAATGACCTCCGAGGGAATCGGCGGGAATACAGTCTCTATTGCGATAAGCAGCCCAACACCCGCATATCCGAACTGATTGACGAACTCTATCATCCAATCCTGCATAGTATCACCTTATTTGATTATTAAGAATATACAGGGAAATGTCAAGTGCAGCCACGGGGACAGACCCCTTGGCTGNNCCCCTTGGCTGCTTTTGAACCCATAGGGACAGACCCCGTTCTTGGTTATGCTACTCTTTCTGAAATTTTGCAAAGATATTAAGCCCTGCTCCGGTCAAAACCAGTACAATACCAAAGATGGAGGATATTCCCAAGGGTTCTCTCAGGACGATAACAGCTAACATAGGCGCTATGGCGGCTTTCACCAGAAATGTTATTGATCCGGTTGTGGCATTTGATAGCGCGATCGCCTGGAAATAGAACAAATAAGCCAATCCGGTAACAAAAACACTCAAATATAAAACAATAAAAACATTGTCCGGCCAGACTCCTGCGATTACCGGCTTATCCAAAATCCATAAAACTACCAGCAACACAAAAGACCCAAAGATAAAACTAATGGAAGTCTGAGGGATCGCTCCTATTTTCTTGATACTGATTTTACCCAGAACGCTGTATAGCCCAAAGAGTGCAGCACCTGCCAGCACCATGAGGATTCCTTGAACTGTGTTGCCTTCCTGCATGTTAAATGGNNGCAAAGAACATGGTAAACAGCGGGCTTACGCACATGATGAGGGCAGCTGTTGCAGCGTTTGACCTCATGACGCCCAGTTGGAACAGAAGCATGCTCATGGGAATGCATACAATTCCTAATAGGAGTAAGTACAGATAGTCTTTTACATCCATTCGCAACTGCCTGCGCTTAATCTCAGACACTGCAAATGGCAGTAATAATAAGCCGCCCACCATAAAACGCAAAAAAGTAAGCTGAAACTGTTCCAGCTCATTTCCTGCAAGCTTGAGGGAAATTTCCAT
>DCUA01000019.1:7359-9622 GCA_002329675.1 Firmicutes bacterium UBA1426
GCTGAAACATCAAGGCACTGATCATCACGGTGCAAACAGAACAAGAGGAGAGATGCAATCCCCCCTCTGTTCCATCCGTTTTTTACGGGCTACCTGTAAACCAGCTTCAGGACCATGCCCGGCCAGATCACGTCCGGATTCGTGACCTGGGCATTTTGTGAAATAATATCTCTGTAATTCAGGCGAAAACGGCCGGCTATATTGTATATGGAATCACCGGGCTGAACGACGTAATCGATATATGTTCCGCTGGGAAAATCCATTTCCGGTCTTCCCGGGATCGTCAGCATCATTCCGGGGCCAAGAGGTGCGCCGTTCAGAATAGGGTTAGCGGCCACCAATGCCTCCGGCGTTACTCCAAACCGTGCTGCTATAGTATCCATCGATTCCCAGGTCTCCCAAGGTTGTACTATATATCTCACACAACCAACTCCTTTACCATGATATACAATATAATATTCTTTGTATTTTTTTTGGTGCCACGGTTCTAAGTGGGCTTTGTCGAAAGTTGTCGTCTTCATCAGGTCAATTTTTATGCATCGCCGCAATAAGATTACACTAACTAATCGTTATTGCTTTAATGTTCAGGGGGACGGAGGTTCGATGACCCGTCCCTTTGACAATCTTGAAAAAGGATTCGCCTTGCAGGACTTTCACAGTGTTATCACATCTATAAACGCGTATATTTGGGGGCCTCCGCTCCTGGTTTTGCTGTTCGGGACCCATTTATTCCTCACTTTCCGGCTTCGTTTCATCCAGCGCTTCACCCTGCTGGGGATCAGGCTTTCGTTTACAAAAGACATGAACGGCGAAGGAGATGTGAGCCAGTTTGGCGCTTTGACCACAGCACTTGCCGCTACCAGCGGAACCGGAAACATTGTGGGAGTCGCTACCGCTATTACACTCGGAGGTCCCGGCGCTGTTTTCTGGATGTGGCTGACCGGTGTTTTTGGTATTGCGACAAAGTATGCAGAAGCTCTCCTCTCCGTGAAATACCGCATAAAAACCTCTGACGGCACGATGCTGGGCGGACCCATGTACTCTCTGGAAAGAGGTCTGGGCATGAAATGGCTGGCCGTTCTGTTCTGCCTTTTTACCGCTTTCGCATCCTTTGGCATCGGCAACATGGCACAGGCAAATTCTATTGCTGTGCTTGCGGATAAGACTTTTCATCTGCCCCCTTTCATAACAGGGATCATCATGATGTTACTCACTGGATCTGTAATTCTCGGTGGTGTAAAATCTATCGCTGGCGTCTGCGAAAAGTTGATCCCCTTCATGTGCATCTTCTATATAACCGGGTGTCTGATCATATTGTATATTAACGGTCCCTATGTACTCCCCGCGATACAGATGATAATACATAACGCGTTTTCTCCCCGGGCAGCGGGAGGGGGGTTCATCGGTGCTACCGTCATGACGGCCGCTCGCTACGGAATTGCTCGAGGTTTGTTTACTAACGAATCCGGCCTAGGATCCGCTCCCATCGTGGCTGCTGCAGCGAAAACGAAAAACCCCGTTCGCCAGGCATTGGTTTCCGCGACCGGCACCTTTTGGGATACGGTGGTCATTTGCCTGATGACCGGTTTGGTCTTAGTGAGCACCATTATAAAATTCCCCTTCATTTCGGAAGGGTTGAATGGTGCTGAGTTAACCAATGCCGCATTCAACCAGATCCCCGTCGTAGGGCCTTTTGTACTGACGATAGGTCTATTCACCTTTGTTTACTCTACCATGCTGGGCTGGTCTTATTACGGTGAGCGGGCAGTGGAGTATCTGGCCGGGAAAAAGGGAATTCCTCCTTATCGATATCTGTTTACCATCTTTGTCTTCGTGGGTTCTATCGCATCTATGCCTTTGATATGGGATCTTTCTGACAGCATGAACGCCTTGATGGCCATTCCCAACCTGATCTCCCTGCTACTACTCAATGGAGTGGTGGTCAGGGAGACGGAGGCATATCTTTGGGAAGGTAATCTCGATCGTACAGGATCGCGCAGCCTGCGAAAATCTTAATAAAAGTTTGCAGCTTTATCCTTCAACAAGGCATAAATTGCTAATTTCGGTAAACCCTATAACAGGAGGTGGTGCTTATATGCAAAGTAACTTAGCCAATCTTTCTCCAGAAGCTTTAGCAATTATCAGCGAAGCAGAAAACAAGATCGCTTCATCCAATGGAGGAAAAGTAGCACTTGTAGCTTATTCAGCAGATTAGCGGCAAAGTGAACGACAGCCCCTGACGAACAGCCAGGGGCTAATGTCG
>DCUA01000096.1 GCA_002329675.1 Firmicutes bacterium UBA1426
GGTCTGGCATTCCACAGACCGCTATCGTAGGGTCATTTACCGTTGCAACCGCAAGTATAGTGGAGAAGATAAGTGCCAAACTCCCCATGTCACGGAGGACGAGGTCAAGGCGGCATTCGTATCGGCGTACAACCAGCTCGTGACCGAGAAGAAGGAAATCATCGCCAATGCGGAGATCATCCGCAAAACGCTCTGCGTCACAGATGCCCTGCAGGAAGAAAAGGGCAAGCTGGAGGAAGAGATGGCGGTGCTTGTGGAAATGACACAGAACATCGTGGCGGAGAATGCCCGTGTCGCGCAGGACCAGGACGAGTACCAGAAACGCTACGATGGGCTTGTGCAACGGTACGATACGGCGAAGGCACGGTACGATGAGGTGGTGGCCGCCATCTCTGCAAAGGAAGCGCAGAGCGAACGGCTGGCGGACTTCATCAAGGTACTGAAAGCACAGGACGGCACCATCAGCGAGTTTGACGGCAGCCTTTGGGGCAGCATGGTCGAGTTCATCACGGTCGGCAGGGACAAGGAGATCACGGTCACATTCCGGGACGGCTCGGAGATACAGGCATAACAGATACACAGACAGGAACGGCACTCGGCTACGGTCGGGTGTCTTTTTTTCGTTACGGGATTGAAAAACGGCGCGATATGTGTTACAATAAATTGCACGGATAATGCAATTTATTTCAAAACAGATAGACGAGGTGGAAGTTAATGCTTAAGAACAATATTGAAGTCGATGTAAAGGTAAAGTGCATAGAAGCAGAAACCACGCAGGCGAAACTTGCCGAGGACGTGGGAACCACTCCGTCCTATGTGAATCGGCTGATAAAAAAGAACGAGAATATCGTAAATAAGACTTTCATTCAGATGTTGGAATCTCTGGGATACGACATTGAACTGACCTATGTAAAGCGCGAGGAGGAGTAAGACAATGGTGAATTTGAGCAGACTTGAAGAAATAAAAGACCTGCGGACGGTGTGGCCACATGAAGCCCTGGACTTTACTCCGTGGCTTTCACAGGATGATAACATCGCTCTCCTTGCGGATGCGGTGGGGCTTGATATTACCGTTGACGAAACGGAGTCTTCCGTGGGAGATTTCAATGTCGATATCTTTGCCTCCGAGACAGGAACGGATCGGAAAATCATTATCGAGAATCAGTTGGAGGATACCAACCACGACCACCTGGGCAAGCTGATAACCTATGCGTCCGGCAAATCGGCGGATGTGATTATATGGGTAGTGAAACACGCCCGTGAGGAACATAAGGCAGCCATTGAATGGCTGAACAACCATACCGATGAGAAAATCGGATTCTTCCTCTGTGAAATAAAACTGTACCGTATCGGCACTTCCGAGCCTGCCGTAAAGTTTGAGGTCATTGAGAAGCCGAACGATTGGACAAAGGAAGTAAAGCAAAATGAGTCTGCGAACGAAACTCAGCAACAGAGATATGACTATTGGGTAGCGTTCCAAGATTACGCTTTCCAGAACACACAGTTTGCAAAGAACTTCAATCGCCGCAAGCCGTCTATGGATCATTGGATGAACTTCAGCGTGGGTTCTTCTGCCTGCCATATCGCCGTATCGCAGATTCAGAAAAGGAACGAACTGGATGTGGAACTGTATATCAGTGAGGATAAAGACCTGTTCCACTCCCTCTTCGATAATAAGGATGCAATCGAATCCGATGCCGGATTGACTTTTGACTGGCGGGAACTGCCGGAGCGTAAGGCAAGCCGCATCGTTATCGAGAAGATCGTAACCTTCGGTGATAAGAATCAATGGAACGCACAGTTTGATTGGCTGATTGATGTCATGCTCAAAATGAAGAAGGCGTTCAAGAAATACCTGTAATTGCGGAGGATGTAACTCATGGTGTTTGATTTCAAAAAGGAATACAAAGAGTTCTATATGCCAAAGAATATGATGACAAGCACCGGGAAATTGCAAATTTCTTTTGCCCAAGTGAATATTTCAAAGACTACTTCAAAGTAATAAAGATGTTGGTTCCGGAATTTGAAGATACGCCAATGGTGTTACTCACAAACGATGAAATGGAAATCTGAAGATTAAATGTAATCGCTCATCAAATCAAGGAACATTAATAAGGGAATATTATGGACTTATCAAAGGCTTGCTTGCCACCAATATATAAACGAAACAAACGTGAATGCTATCTTGATCCTATCAGGAAAAGACTTATTTATATTACGCCAGAAGAAACTGTTCGCCAGAAGGTTGTTTCATATTGCATGAATATTCTGGATGTTCCACCTGTTATGATACAAGTAGAAGAACATCTTTCGCATTATGGAATCAATTCAAAAGATCGGGCGGATATTGTTATTCTTGGAAAAAATAAGAACGATGATGTTTTTCCAATTACAGTAATTGAGTGCAAAGCGGAAACAGTCCCTCTTGATGAAAAAGCAATGAATCAAGCACTTAATTATAGCGATGCGTTGGGGAGCGTATATACGTTTCTAACAAATGGGAAGCAGATGTTTTGCTATAAATATGATGACGATAAAAAGGAATATATCCAAATAGAAGATTTACCAGCATATTCTTCTATGCTTACAGGGGAATGTGTTGAAGTCAAACCAGAGGAGTTGCCGGAAAGAATCCCGTATGAGTCACTCGAAAAAGAACTATTATTAGAGTTCGCCGAAGACAAAAATAGCTACTATACGGATATCAGCAGATATACACCGATGGAGCTTGCTTTGCCTGCATTTAATCTTTGGGAGGGGCTTCTTGACGAAAGGGTTAAACTTCCCAAAGGAAACTACGGTTTATTTACGCTCTTGGAAGATTACGGCGTAAGAATGCTAACTTATGGGAACGCTTCTGGCGGTCAGTTCTACGGACCCTATAGATCGTTTCTGGTTAGCATAGATAAAAATACTGAAATATTCTCAATTGGATTTGCGACATATAGGAAGACCGCTTGGACGGACAATGACGGAAATATGCTGCCCGGCAAACATCCTCTTTCATGTATTTGTGTGGCGCACGATGATGAAAAAAGCTCACATCACTCACTTCAACTTTTGATTGATGAGGATGCCACCGCTAATGGAGACACAGTAAAATTCTATCATAACGGTAGAATTGCAATAGGTCGTATTGGCAGTGGCAAGAAATCCGAACTGCGTGAATTTGTAAAAAGCAGATACCCAAAGATACTTGCACATGATAAATATTATTTGGGTAGTATTACTTCAGATCATCTTCTTCGATTAGATGAACCAGACGTAATTAATCTTGTGGTAAATTTGATTTCATACTCTATCGTTCGAGACGATTTCAGAGAAATGGTAAAGAGTAAAAACAAGAAATAAGAGGAATGCTGTTATATAAACTTATAAAAACGAATGAGGTGGGAAGAATGAACTTTTCCGGAATTGTCAAAAAAGCAATTTTGATTCTGTTAGCCGTAATATGTGTTGCAACATTGGTTGCTTGTAATAATAACGGTGTAAAATCTGAATATGCGTTGTCCTACGTAGAAGGAAAAGCGATGAGCATACCGTTTAATGATACATTTTTAGACGGTTGATTGTAAAATCAAGTTGGACACTTGAGTAAAAAATCCATAGTGATTTTTCTCCCCGTGGTAGAATGAAGTTACCACACAACTTCTACAGAGGGAGGGCAATCACTATGGACTGCCATCATTGTATCACAGAATCCGCAGAACGCAAGAAGGGACAGCATCTTCGCATAGAAGACCGAGGAGCCATCAAGGTCCTCGAGAAGCAGGGCCTCGGCCCTCGTGCCATCGCCAGGCAGATAGGCTGCGCCCCGTCCACCGTTACGAATGAGCTTCGGCGAGGCACACCGGCTCGCAAAAGCAACAAGGGGAAAGCTCCAGGTTACTCCCCCAAGCTGGGAGAAGCCGTCTACAGGGCCAACAGAGCGTCCTGCCACAGGCATCCGAAAGCGGGCGTCTGCAGCAACTTCACCAGCTGGGTGGTTCGGCAGATCCGGGAACACAAGTGGTCCCTGGATGCCTGCTGCGGATATGCCAAGCGACACGACCTGTTCGAGCCGTCTGAGATGGTCTGCTCCCGTACCCTTTACAATATGGTCTGGAAAGGGCACCTCTCCATCCAGCCAACGGAACTGCCCGAGGCGTTAAAGCGCAAAGCGAAGAAGCATCGTGTGCGAGAGAACAAAAAGCGCTACGGCACAAGCATTTCCAGCCGCCCGGAGATTGCATCTCTTCGTCTTGAAGAGGGCCACTGGGAAGGCGATACCGTGGTCGGCAAGCGAGCGGGTAAGGAGGCTGTTGTCTTTTCCCTGTTGGAGAAGAAGACGGAAACCTACCTTGCGTTCCGTATCCCTGGCAAAACCAGTGAGGCGGTGATGAATCTCATGAACACCCTCCATGATGAGTACGGAGAACACTTCTCTCAGGTCTTTAAAACCATTACTGTTATTCGTAAATTTACCTGCTCCTGATTTCTTCTTTTTCGAGCAAATTAAAAGAAGGTACAGTATAAATTAATCTGACATATTTTTCTTCAGATTGTTTTATCCTGTACCTTCTTGTATTATCATAGTCTTGCAACTATTGAAACAAAAGAAGCAGGAACCGCCCCGACCAAAGTTTGGTTTCCTGCCTCAACATTAAACGTACAGGCAATGCCTGTATGTTTTAGACAAAGCTATGATAACTCTTTACGTCGAAGAAAACAATCCTATAACTCCAGATTTTTATAATAGTGTAATCGCAAATCTCCAGTTCCACCGGCTCAGGTGCTCCTGCGGTCAGGCAGGGTGCCTGTCTGTTCATGCTTATTATCACCGCCACATCAAAGTGCCGGGTGGCAGGCTGCGCTTCCGCATCTGCAGGGTTCGTTGCGCGTCTTGTGGAAAGACCCATGCCTTACTGCTTTCGTCAATGGTTCCGTATTCCCAGATATCCTTAAAGGATCAGGTCTCAATCATTGATGCATATGAAGCCAGGCGGCCAACAGCCGAAGGACTTAAGAACCTGGATTCTGTTGACGAAAGCAACTTCAGATAAATAACACTGAGGCAATCCGAGCA
>DCUA01000187.1:0-5065 GCA_002329675.1 Firmicutes bacterium UBA1426
ATCAAAAAGTTCCGGACTTAAAATTTGGTCAATAGCGGATCAAATTTTAGGATATTTTTCCCATAAAACAAGAGTCATAGTTCTTTAATCAAATGATCAATCCTAAAATTTTTCTGTTCCTCAAATTTCCGCTCATAATAAAAAACCTTTGGTACAAAATAATGTTTGAGGAGGGATTGAAAATGCCAAATAACAACAACCGTAATGATTGGTCCGATTTGACCAACGAACAGAGAAACAAAGCTCGGAACGAAAATGCAAAAGCAAACCAAAAGAACATGCGCTCCGAACAGAGGAATCAGGGCGATCAGGCCAGGCAAAACAACAGAGCCGATCAGTGCACAAATAGAAAAGAAGATTTCTAAGAATTGCAGTGACTCGACTAAAATCCTTACAACGGGATGAGCAGCTGCGCCCGATATGAGGCGCAGCGCCTTCCTCAACCTAATCTCTCCATTACCATACGGACGGGGGTAACCCCGTCCATTTTTCGTTGTATCAGAGAAGGTAATTGCTATATATTGAGGCATGTATTATAATGTAGAGTAATACAAACGGTAAAAAACAGGCGCCGGGAAGCCATAAAACGGAGCCTGATGTCGAGGAGGAACTATGCTCTGTGAAGAATGCGGAAGCCCATTGAAAGATGGGGACAAGTCCTGTGCAGTATGCGGGACCCAGATTCCCGAAATTGTGGAAAAGACAGACGACATCCCTGACAATCAAGTAAGCAACGGATCAACAATATCAGACAAAAAAACACTGCAGGCAGAGCCTGGCAGTTTTGTTGTGCAGGAAGAATCTACAGAAGAGTTCAACTGGAACCTGAACGGTTTTCCAAAACCGCGAAAGACAGAAGACATCGACTTCGACTGGAGAATAGCTGACACAGAAAGCGTGAAGGATTCATCAGAGGAGCCTTATGATTTAACGCAGGAGCTGAATAAATACTTTACTTTTGACAAAGCCAGCGAGGATTTTCAGAAGCTTCTTGACAAAGAGTATGACAGAATAAAGGATTACTCTCCCCCGCGGGGAAACCCTTACATAGAAAAAATGGATCTGTCAGATCGGATCAATTTGGAAGTTGCGTCAGGACTGGAACCTGAGTTTGAATCATTAGAGTCTGAGTCTGAATCCCCAATGTCAACAGAGTTACAGCCAGAGCTCAAACCTGATAATGAATCCCAATCCGAACCCGAGCCGGAGCCGGAGACCCCAAGAGAGTCTGTACAAACCCCTCCAACGGTAATCCCCGAAGAGGATCTCCCCGAAAACAGCCCTGATGAAGAGGAAGAGCCGGAAGTGATCTGGATCGGTGATTTGCAGGAAGTATCGCAGGAAGCACATACAGATCCGACTCCGGAACCGGAATCATTACCGGAAGAACAGACGGAAAAGCAACCTGAAAAGGCGGCTGCAGAACCGGAAACACCTCTATGGTTTGACACCAATGAAGAAGGGGTAGAAACAGAAAAAAGAGGGTACATAGGAAAGGCCATTCTCATCCTGATTATTATCGTGCTGCTGGCAGAGGCTGCAATATTGGGAGTGCAGTACTTCATGCCGGAAACCAAGGCGGCAGAAAAGGCAGGAGAGATCAACAGTGCCATAAGTGAAACCCTGGTTGAATGGAAAGACCGTGCGGTTACTTTCTTTAAAGGAACCGAAACGGATGAGGATGTGGATTCCGAGGGAGTAACAAACCCGGACGATAATGCGGATCCGGATTCGAAAGGACCTGATCAGGACGAAGGTCAGGTGTCTGTCACCGAGCCGGATACCAAGCCTGTGGCAGATAAGGAAACCTTGATAGCTGCTGTATCGGACCGCAATAAAAATATTGCAGCGGTAAAAGCCAACGAAAGCTTAGTCTGGAAACCCGATGGAAAGTATGCTGATGCGGACATTGCAAACTCCAGACCCATTGAGAATAACCACTGGACAACATTGCCCAATGGAGAGCACGTATATTATGACAAGGAAATCGTAGCGACCCTCGTTGATTTTGACTCNNCGTAAGAACGCCGTTGACTTCTCCAAAGTCGGCAAAGTGGAACAGACCTTCCAATTGCTTGAAATCGGTGAGATAAGGCAGGGAGAGAAGGGTTTCTATGTCTGGACCTATGAAGAGATCAAGGAAGTACAGGGAAGTAAAACTACCATCAAGAAGTACAACTGGATCTATCAACTGGAGCCCGTTGATGGCGAAATGAAGATCGTTCGCTACTACAATTACTAAGATTATAATAGAAATCTGCCCTTGGCCGGGCGGTGTTTCATAAAAAAAAGTGGAGGTTAACATGTCAACAAAATCAATGTTTGAGAGAGAAGAGATCGGTCTGGGTCATATTGCATTTTCTCCATCGCGCACGACTATTGAAACTGCGTTTTATGGAAACAATGTCAGGAAAGTCTTGGATCTAAAGGAAGCTTACCGGATGGCCAAGGCATCTTCCGGAACAATTGCCCTTGACTTACCTGTCTACAAGCCGGAAGAGATCGGCCTGCCCGACGATGCACAAATTCTTCTCTTCAATGACGGCGAGACCGTAGGAAGATTCGCGGGTGCACGTATTATCCTGGGTGAAAAGGGAGTCGTAGAAGCGGATTACGCAGGGATCCTCAGAGAAGCAGTCTATGGAACAAGATACAAGAAGATGCTTCACACTCAGGCATATATAGGACTTGATAAGGATTTCATAATAAAAGCAAATCTGTTGGTACCTGAGACCTATGAAAACACCATGTACAACTGGCTTCTGAATTTCCAGTACATCAACGATTTTTACAATAAAATGTATACAGAGTCCGTTCCCATCGGAAACGAACCGGATATCTACATCCTGTCGGATCCTGACTGGAGAGATTCCAGATATCCGAACGGGATCGCCTACTTTGATCCGGAGCACAACTGCGCAGCACTGTTAGGGCTTCGCTACTTTGGTGAGCACAAGAAAGGTACCCTGACCCTGGCCTGGAGTGTGGCCAACCGGAACGGCTATGCTTCCTGCCACGGCGGCTTGAAACGCATGGTTCGCAAGGATGGTAAGAAACACGTTATGGGCGTTTTCGGCCTCTCCGGCTCAGGCAAATCCACTCTGACTCATGCAAAGCACGACGGAAAATACGATGTGACGGTGTTGCACGACGACGCATACATTATTTCCACTGAAAATGGATCCACTGTAGCCATGGAACCTTCTTATTTCGATAAGACCCAGGATTATCCTCTCACATCCGGGGATAATAAGTATCTGATAACCATGCAGAACTGCGGTGCAACCATCGATGCTGATGGAAAGATGGTCCCGGTAACAGAAGATGTGCGCAACGGTAATGGACGTGCAATTAAGTCCAAGCTCTGGGCAGCAAACCGTGTGGACAAACTGGAAGAGCCTATCAACACCATCGTATGGCTCATGAAGGACCACTCTCTTCCGCCGGTGATCAAGCTCGAGGATCCTGTGCTGGCCTCCGTTATGGGAGCATGCCTGGCTACCAAGCGGACCACAGCGGAAAAACTGCTTAAGGGCGTTGACAAAGACGCACTGGTATTTGAGCCATACGCAAACCCCTTCCGCACCTATGCGCTCAGTGAGGATTACAATAAGTTCAAGGCTCTTTTTGAAGAGAGGGGCGTTGTATGCTATATCATTAATACTGGTCATTTCCTCGACCGCAAGATACCAAAAGAGGTGACCATCGATATTATTGAAAAGATCGTGGATGAAACCGCTGAATTTAAGAATTTTGGAGATTATGCCGGCATGAAGACCATGGATGTGGAAGGTTTTATACCGGATTTCAAAGATCAGGATTATGTAGAGCTTCTCCAGAACAGCGTGGAGAATAGGATCAATTACCTGAACTCGTTGAAGGAGTTCAAAGGTGGCAGGGATCAGCTTCCCGAAGAAGCTCTTGCTGCACTCAAAAGCCTGCTGAAATAAACAGCAGAACAAAGGAGGAGTGATTTTTTGAATAAGAAACGAATCGGACTTACTTTGGTGATCATCATCCTGGTGATAATCCTGGGGATTTTTGGGGCAATGATTGGTTTTATCACTGATTTTCTGTGGTTCAGAGAATTGGGGTATACCAGTGTATTCTTCAAACAGCTGTTTACACAGCTGAAGTTGGGAATTCCCACGTTTATCGTCCTTACAGGATTGTCCTATGTTTATCTTATGGGTTTGAAAAAGGGATATTACAAGCGTGTGGAGATTGCGGATAATCCGCCGTTGAAGGAAAGGACGCTGAACTACATTGCATTGGGGATCAGTGCTGTCTTCGGAACATTGATCACCTTGTCAACAGTGACCAGACTGTGGTTTGATATTCTGAAGTTCTCAAACAGCACGGAGTTTGGTATAGCGGATCCCATTTTCAATATGGATATATCTTTCTATGTCTTCAGACTGGAATTGATAACCCATGCGAATCAGATCCTCATCGGGGTCATCGTTGCATTTGTGGTTCTCACTCTGCTGTTCTATTCCATTCTGCTTTCTATGAGGCGGCCAAGGATATTTGAAGAGCAGGGAGGCAGCGAATTTCAATACGATGAGAACGGAGAGCAACGTTACACCGGTAATTACACGCAGGGTTTCGGGGCCTTCGGCCAAAGCATCAACGATGCGCTGGGCGGCATGTTCAAAGGGTTTAACACTCCTCCGAAACGTCCCGGTTCCGTGCAGTTGGATAAGGATAACCTCAAGCAGCTATTGGTGATTGCTTCAAAGCAGATCAAGGTGCTGAGTGTGATCTTCTTCCTGATGGTGGGCGTGAATTTCTGGCTCAAGCAATACCAGTTACTGTATTCCGGCACCGGCGTGCTGTATGGGGCAGGTTTTACGGATATCAACGTTACCCTTTGGGTCTATAGAGCCCTGATCGCTCTGTCCCTTGTGGCGGCAGTGACCTTTGTAATCGGGTTCCAGAAGAAAAAAGTAAAGATGATGCTGGCCGTTCCCCTTATTATGATCATTCTTTCCGTTGCGGGAAGCGGCGCGGCCATTATGGTTCAAAACCTTATTGTTTCGCCCGATGAGATCAACAAGGAATC
>DCUA01000187.1:5089-5280 GCA_002329675.1 Firmicutes bacterium UBA1426
ATCAGAGAGTTTGCAGCATCTAATACTCTTACCAAGGAAGATATCCTCAACAACATGGGCACCATATCCAATATTCGTATAAACGACTTTGAACCTGCAGAAAAGTTCTATAACCAGGCTCAGAACCTGCGGACCTACTATCAATTCAATGATGTTGATGTGGACCGGTATATGATCAATGGGGAATATAC
>DCUA01000187.1:5417-6630 GCA_002329675.1 Firmicutes bacterium UBA1426
GTGGACGAAATCGCTATTGACCGGCCTGAGATCTACTTTGGTGAACTGACAAACAACTATATCATCACCAATACGGACGAGATGGAGTTTGACTACCCCAGCGGAGATACAAACGTATACAATACCTATGAAGGGGATGCGGGGATCCACTTAAACCTTCTGAATCGTGTGATGTTTGCCATTCGGGAGCAGAGCCTTAAGATCCTTGTTTCCAACAATATCGACAGCAATTCCAAGATCCTGATCCACCGGAACATCAAGGAGAGAGTGGAGAAGATCGCTCCTTTCCTCAGCTATGATGCGGATCCCTACATCGTTACCGTGGACGGAAAGCTCTACTGGATGATGGATGCCTATACTTACAGCAGCTACTATCCATACTCTGAGCCTTTCAGCCCGGAAAGCAGCGTCAACTACATCCGTAACTCCATCAAGGTGGTCGTGGATGCATATAACGGAGATGCTAATTTCTACCTGGTGGACAATGAGGATCCCATCGCTAATACACTGAAGAAAATATATCCGAAGCTCTTTAAGGACTTTGAGGAAATGCCCGAGGGGCTGCGGAAACATATCCGTTATCCCAACATGCTGTTTACCATTCAGGCGGGGATCTACACCAAATATCACATGAACGATGTAGAAGTATTCTATCAATCGGAGGACAGGTGGGAAATTTCTCAGGAGATCTATGGAATCGAACCACAGTCCATGATACCAAACTACTACATCATGAAGATGCCCGGAGAGGCCGAAGAGGAATTCATCAACTCCATTCCTTATACGCCCTATGGTAAAAAGAATATGACCGGTCTTCTGATCGCACGGAACGACGGGGAGCATTATGGGGAGCTGGTGCTTTTCCGGCTGCCCAAGTCCAAGATCGTTTACGGACCTATGCAGATCGAAGGCTTTATCGATCAGCAGACGGATATTTCCAAGGAGTTCTCATTGTGGAACTCAGCCGGGTCCAGCTATACCAGAGGAAATATGTTTGTAATCCCCATCGAGGATTCTCTGGTTTACGTGGAACCTATTTACCTGGAAGCTACCAACAGCAGTTTGCCCGAGGTGAAGCGTGTCATCATTTACTACAATGACCGGATCGCCTACGAGCCGACCTTGGCACAGGCTTTGGATACCATGTTCGGAGCCGGTTCCGGATCTCCGCTTAACGGCGATGATGAGGAGCCGGGTACAGAGACTCCTGGTG
>DCUA01000187.1:6645-7673 GCA_002329675.1 Firmicutes bacterium UBA1426
AACAATGCAGTGGCAGCTCAGGAACGCGGTGATTGGGCGGCCTACGGCGCCTACCTGAATGAGTTGGAGAGCTATCTGAACAAGCTGAACACCGGGTCGTCTGCAAGCCAGGTAGTAACGCCTGATGAAGAGCTGGATGGCGGGGAAGGGCTTTTGGAAGAACCGCCTGTAGAATAAACTAATTAAATAACTTAAATAAAAGGCCATCCTTTGAGGGTGGCCTTTTGAGTGCAATTACGGCTGAAATCCTGTCATGATTTCAAGACGAGAATAGACGGGCTTTGATCAGACGCTTGCGGATCTGCGGGCCCACAATAACAGCCAGTATGATTTTTACAAGATCTCCGGGTATAAAGGGGATCACGCCCGCTGCGAGTGCCGCGCCGGCTGACATATTAGCCTGATAGGCCAGCCAGGTAGTTCCTAGGGCAATGCAGACAATGGCGCCGAGGACCATACCGGTGAAACACAGATACCATTTATTAAAAAATCGGTCGATGAAAAAGCCTGCTATGAGAGCCATAAAAATAAACCCTATGATATATCCTCCTGTGGGTCCTAATAGTTTGGAGGGACCACCGCTGAAACCCGAAAAAACAGGAATACCAATAAAACCAATAAAGATGTAGATGAGCAGGCTGATAGTTCCATTTCTCCTGCCCAGTGCGTAAAGAGAGATAAATATGGCAAGATTCGTAAAGGAAAGGGGTACCGGGCCTATGGGGATGGATAACGGCCCAAGTATGCAGATCACGGCAGCCATAACACCAATGCTAACCATTTGATACGTTGTTGATTTTTTCATCATAGTCAGTCTCCGATTTCGTTGTGGTCTGAAGCCAGTATATAATAAGAAGACCATAATGTAAACCAAAATTACAAACAAGGTTGACAATACACAACCGGGGGGACAGACCAACCGCGGGGACAGACCCTTTGGCTGCTTTTGCACCCGGGGGGACACACCTTGTGGTTAACAGAGCAGTTAAAGCGGCTGATTGCAATCTTGTAGCAGTAAACGAAACCAC
>DCUA01000078.1:0-620 GCA_002329675.1 Firmicutes bacterium UBA1426
TTTAATGCGAAGGCCATCGCTGACAAAGGAGGCGCTGTCCTGATCGAAGAAAAAGATCTGACCCGAGAGAAACTAAAAGGTGTTACTTTACGTCTGATGCATAACAGGGAAGCTTTGAATGCCATGGCAAAGGNNGAGTGCATCTCTGGGACGCACTGACGGTGCAGACGCCATCTACGCTGAGTTGCATATTTAGGCACATTTCAAGGGAAGAAGGCATACTATGACTTTATAGAGAGACTATGAACCCTTTTGCGGAGGTGTCGTTTGCTTGGAAAGTTATCACATATCAGGAGGGAATACCTTAGAAGGGGAGTACCGTTTACAGGGAGCAAAGAACGCTGTTCTCCCTATATTGGCAGCAACTATTATTTCCGGACGCACCAGCAGAATTGAAAAATGTCCGCACCTGTCCGATATTCGGACTATGGTGTCTATCTTGAGAGAAATGGGATGTAACGTATTGTGGGANNCAGCTACCGTATTCCACAAAAACTGATGAAAGAGATCCGATCCTCTGTTTTTTTAATGGGACCCACCCTTGCCCGATGCGGTCAGGTGATTCTCAGTGATCCGGGAGGCTGTGCGATCGGAAAGAGGCCTATCGACATTCATCTGAC
>DCUA01000078.1:644-15232 GCA_002329675.1 Firmicutes bacterium UBA1426
TTTCCCAGCGTGGGAGCTACGGAGAACGTCATGATGGCAGCGGTGATGGCAGAAGGGGAGACCCGGATCCTGAATCCCGCAAAAGAACCGGAAATCATTGATCTGCAAAATTATCTGGTAAGTTGCGGCGCACAAATATCCGGGGCCGGGAGTGACGAGATACGCATTATCGGAGGATCACCCCTTCGCGAGACTGAGTACAAACCCATTCCCGACCGTATTGAAGCGGGAACCTTGTTAGCTGCGGCTGCTGTGACAAGAGGAAAGATACTGTTAAAGGAAGCTATTCCCGGTCACATGGACTCCATCCTGAACTGGTTAGGAGAAGCCGGATGTAAAGTGCAAAGGGGCGGGGATTTTATTTATCTTGAGGCGCCTGATCGCCTCGCGGCTGTCAGACCAATTGAAACCCAACCCTATCCGGGGTTTCCTACAGATATGCAATCCCAGCTCATGGCTGCCATGAGCCTGGCTAAAGGGACCACGGAGATTACAGAATCCATATTTGAGAATCGGTTCAAGCATGTATCAGAACTGAACAAAATGGGAGCTGACATTCAAGTCATTGAGAGGACCGCAATCGTCAAAGGTGTAGAACGTCTTGCAGGGAAGCGGGTCACTGCGGCAGATCTACGGGGAGGGGCAGCCTTAGTCATTGCAGGATTGGCAGCAGAAGGAAACACAATTGTTGAAAACATCGGACAGATCGACAGGGGATATGATCGTCTGGAAGATATTCTAAAGAGCCTGGGAGGGCAAATAGAGCGGGTAAGCCATACAGATTGAAAAGAGTAACCGGAGTAATGAATAGAAAATGAAGGAAAAGAACACAAAGAAAAAGAGGAGAAGGAAAAAGCGGTATCTGCTTAAGTTTGTACTGTTGCTGGCATTTGGCACAGGTATTTATTATTTTATATCCTCCTCTCTGTTTGATATACAAAAAATAACGGTAGAGAATAATAGTTACTATACGGGACAACAGGTGATAAGTATTGCGGAAGCCGGAATGGGTGGAAATCTTTTTAAGACATCCACCACCGATATGAAGGACAAGCTTCTGAAGGATCCTTATATAAAAAATGCAGTGATATCCCGAAAGCTGCCCGATGAACTGATCATCACCGTCGAAGAGCGTCAGGAAGCCGCTTGTGTACCTTATGGAGATCGATTCATCATCATCGATAAGGAGGGAATGATCCTTCGCATGACGGATGTGGCGCCCGCGCTCACTCTGTTTACAGGTATGACCCTGACGAACATAGAAACAGGAACGCCTCTCCAAGTGGAGGAGAACTCCATGTTATCGGGAACCCTGAGACTGCTGGCAGGTATGGAGGAAAACGAGCTATTCTTCAAGAAGATCGAGTTTTCCGGTATTGTTATCAGAGCTTACATATATGATAACCTGCTTTGCGAGGGAAGTCCGGAAAACATCCTGAAAAGCATGGACGATTTGAAGGATGTGTTGTATGATTTATATGTTCAGGGGATAGAAAGAGGGGTTATCAAAGTGGCCGGAGACGGTTATATTTCCTTCAGCGCTTTGGTAGAGTGATTTTTTTGGGACAGGAGAGGTTTTAATGCATAAAAAGGGTGGAATTCTAGTAATACTTGCTCTGGCAATTCTCATCGGTTTGATTCTATCGATTCAGATGAACACTTCAGATGCTTACGAACAGGGAGGTCTGATCACCATTGCTCAGGCCAACGATCTGGAAAGGCAACTAAAGGAAGTTCGAAACGAAAAAGAATCGATCATGGTAGAATATCTTGAATTGGAACAGAGGTTAAAAGAAATCGAAGAGCAGAGTCTCAGTGAAGATGCTTTACTTCAAGCTGCCATGAAAGATCTGGAGCGATATCGCATGGCGGCCGGCGTATTGGATGTGAAAGGCCCCGGCGTTATCATCACCGTTGACGACCCGATCCCCACCGAAGAAAACCCCGGAGATGGCTATAGCACCATTATGGTCCGCTCCGATTTATTGCTGTCTCTGATCAATAAATTGAAGGATGCCGGTGCGGAAGCCATTTCCATAAACGGGCAGCGCATCATTGCCAGAACTGAGATCAGTCTGGCAGGTGATAACGTTAATATCAACACTGTTCCAACAGCCCCGCCTTACACGATCAAAGCTATAGGCAACCCTGATACCATGGAGGGTACATTGAACATTCGCTATGGTATCGTCGAAGTCATGCGCAACAATTACGGACTTCAGGTTTCCATAGCCAAGCAGGAGGAAATCGAGATACCCCGCTATAGCGGTGTTCTTCGCTATCTATATGCAAAGCCCGTCGATACTACCGGAGCAGAAGCAGATGAGACCGTTGATATCGCAGACGGCAGCGAAACAGATCAACAATAAAGAGGCATCCACATGAAAGGAAAAGCGATCCTGTATTTCATAATATGCCTCTTTGTAGGGTGCTCTATCGTTGTCTTGACCAAGACAGTCAATGGACAGCATCTTTTTGTGTCTTCAAAGGTATTGGATGACTATCGAATCACCATTGAAGGTGAGCGTAAGGATATAGAGAACCTCATAAAGCTCGCCGATGAAAGCAGGGAAGAGCTTGAAGCTCTTGAAGCCCTGAAAGCAGCTAACGAAGACATCAGCCGGGAGGTTGAAGCCAGGCTGTTTCAGGATCTGGATTTTTACAGCCTTGCAGGAGGCTTTGTGGATGCGATCGGTCCCGGGGTAGAGGTAGTCATCGACGACGGGACCCGTGATCTCGAATTCGGAGAAAATCCCAACGACATCCTGGTGCACGACCTGGACCTGCTACTCATTATCAACGAACTGAAAGATGCAGGAGCTGAGGTGATTTCCGTAAACGGACAGAGGATCGTGGATACATCCTCTATTTCCTGTTCCGGTTATACAGTCCGCATCAACGGTCAGTTTTACGCCAGACCATTTGTCATTCGTGCTATAGGTGACGGTTCCCGCATGTCAGCTGCCCTGATCGGTCCCGGCGGATATGGAACCGTCCTGAAAGACTGGGGACTGATCTTCAGAATATCGATCCTGGATGATATTGTAATTCCCGCATATACAGAAGACAGGGCATCCAAATACATGACACTGTCTACTGCCGATAAGGTAAAGGAAGGTGAAAATAATTGATTATTGTCATGCTGATCGGTTTAGCAGCCGGTATCTTTGTAGGGTTTGCCTTTGATGTTTCATACCCTTCGGAATACTCTTTCTATATTTCCATGGGTCTGCTGGCCGCCATGGACTCCCTGCTGGGAGCGATCCGGGCGGATATGGAAGGGAAGTATAACAATCTCATCTTCATCAGCGGATTTCTGACCAATGCGATCCTGGCTGCTGCACTGGTGTATCTGGGAGACCGTTTAGGACTTCCTTTCTACTACGCGGTCATCCTGGTCTTTGGAGGGCGGCTGTTCCAGAATCTTGCGGTCATCCGGAGGCTCATTATCGAGAAATATCTGACGAAAAAAGAAAAGGATATCACCAATTAATAGATGCACAGGTGCACCATATATGCTATAATTAGTAAAACATTCTGCGAAAAATGCAAAATGTTTTATAGTGAATAAATCTGCAGGAGGTCATGTCATGCTCCAGTTTGAGGTGAACGAAGAAAGAAATGCACAAATAAAAGTGATCGGCATCGGCGGTGGCGGAAGCAACGCAGTAAACCGCATGATCGACGCCGGATTAAAAGGTATCACTTTTATTGCCATAAATACGGACAAGCAGGCCCTATCCATGTCTAAGGCTGAAACCAAGATACAGATCGGTGAAAAACTTACAAAAGGATTGGGAGCCGGTGCAAATCCCGAAGTGGGACAAAAGGCCGCGGAAGAAAATATTGACGATCTCAGCAAGTTCCTGGCCGGATCGGATATGGTTTTCATCACCGCCGGCATGGGAGGAGGTACCGGGACAGGAGCTGCTCCTATCATAGCAAAAGCAGCAAAAGATGCCGGCATTCTTACGGTAGGTGTTGTCACCAAACCCTTTACTTTCGAAGGCAAAAAGAGAAGAGACCATGCTGACCTGGGTATTAAGTTTCTAAAGAAATATGTCGATTCTCTCGTAGTAGTTCCCAATGACAAACTTTTGCAGATAGCTGAGAAAAACACTACCATGCTCGAAGCTTTCTCCATGGCTGATGAAGTACTTAAACAGGGTGTTCAGGGCATATCCGATCTGATCGCGGAAGCCGGTCTGATCAACCTGGACTTTGCCGATGTCCGCACAGTGATGAACGACAGAGGCATCGCTCACATGGGTGTTGGCCGCGGAAGAGGAGAAAACAGGGTTCAGGAAGCAGTAAAAGATGCCATTGAGAGCCCCTTGCTGGAAACCAGCATCGGCGGAGCAAAGGCAGTTCTCCTGAACATTATGGGCGGATACGATCTTGGTATGCTTGAGGTCAATGAAGCTGCGGATCAGATCGAAAAAGCCGCGGACAAGGATGCCATTGTTATCTTTGGTGCTTCTGTGAAGGAAGAGCTTCAGGATGAGATCATCATAACCGTTATTGCGACCGGATTTGAGGATAGAGCAACAGATAAGATCTCCGGTGGAAACCGGGATATCATACGCCCCGGCAGCAATGACAGCAGCGGCCCGGAAGACCATCCGCCATGTTCCGATGAAGAGAATGACATCGAAGCCGGTACGACAGATGATGGTTTTGATAAGAAATATACGACCGACTTCACGATACCGTCCTTCCTTAACAAGGATAAGAACAGAAACTATTAACAGATGGATGAGGATGAGAAGCCGGAAAAACCACCGGCTTCTGTTTTTATATTGATACCTCATGCAAAGGAAGCCCATGAAACACATTACATCCCTTGAAAACTCTATCATAAAAAAGGCTTTGAGTCTGAAGCAGCGCAAGGCCAGGGAGAAGGAAGGGCTCTATCTCATCGAAGGGCTTCATTTGTGCAAAGAAGCACTGGGTGCAGCTGAGGATATCCAGGTGTTTTTCGTTAAAGAATCCGTCTTACAAAAGGCGGAAGATCAGGATGTTAAAGATATCATCGAACAGTCGCAGGAGATGGGTATAAAGATAACCCTACTGAGCGACAATGTTTTCGATAAACTTATGGACACTGAAACTCCCCAGGGTATTTCCGGTATAGTCCGGCGCAGGATATGGGATTCAGAAAGCTTCTTTGGAGCAGACAAACGGAAAGGGCACGGAAATCTGCTGGTAATGGACCGCATTCAGGACCCGGGTAATGCCGGGACCCTCATCCGGACAGCCGAGGCAGCAGGGTATCAGGGGATACTTGTACTTAAGGGAACTGTTGATCTTTTCAGCCCCAAAGTAGTGCGGTCAGCGTCCGGATCTCTATTTCGAATGCCCGTGCTGTTTACAGAAAGCGTTAAGGAGACAGTGGAACTGCTCCACAGCCGGCAAAAACGAGTGGTTGTTGCCACACCCCACTGCGATAACTTTCATTTTCAAGTTCCTTTGGACAAAGACGTGGCATTTGTCATCGGCAACGAAGCAGGGGGCGTCAGCAGAGAATTTCTCGACATGTCGGACAGTCATGTGAAAATCCCCATGAGCGAGCCCGTGGAGTCTCTCAATGCAGCAGTGGCCGCAGGGATCCTCATGTATGAATCAGTAAGACAAAATTTCCATAAAGAAGCGGAGGAAAAGAAGTAATCATGCAGACAAAGCTAACATCTATATTACAGGAAGCAAAAGACCAGCTTGCCGCTGCGACTACCCCGGCAGAAACCGAGGAAGTTCGGGTACGGTTATTAGGTAAAAAGGGCCAGCTTACCGAGATTCTGAGATCCATGGGATCTCTGGATCCGGAAGAACGAAAGGTTCTGGGACAGGTAGCCAACAGTGTGAGAAGCCAGATCGAATCCCTGCTGGAGGATAAGTTTACCCAGGTTAAAAATGCAGAAAAAGACGCCAGGTTCAGGGCCGAACGTATCGATGTGACGGAGCCCGGTAAACAGAGGCCTTTGGGCACCAAACACCCCATTTCCATCACCATCGATGAAATATCCAGGGTGTTTATGAGCATGGGCTACTCTATTGCAGAAGGTCCCGAAATCGAGACGGTATATTTTAATTTTGATGCATTGAACGCTGCACCAAATCATCCTTCAAGGGATATGACGGATACTTTCTATATCGACGATGAGATCCTGCTCCGTACACAGACCTCACCGGTGCAGGCGAGAACGTTGCTGAAGCAGAAGCCTCCTATCAAGATCATCTCTCCGGGAAGATGCTTCCGTGTCGATACTCCAGATGCCACCCATTCTCCAATGTTTCATCAGGTGGAGGGCCTTTTAGTGGATGAAGGTGTATCAATGACCGACTTGAAGGGTACTTTGGATTCCTTCGCAAAACAGCTTTTCGGTTCCGATGTAAAGACGAACTTCCGTCCTCACTTCTTTCCCTTCACAGAACCCAGTGCGGAGATGGATGTATCATGTTTCAAATGCGGGGGCAAAGGCTGCAGAGTCTGTAAAGGGAGCGGCTGGATCGAAATACTTGGCTGCGGTATGGTGCATCCCCACGTTTTAGAAGTGGGGGGCATAGACACGGAAAAATACACCGGTTTTGCCTTTGGCATGGGTGTAGAGAGGATCGCCATGCTGAAATACGGCGTGGATGACATCCGACTGTTCTATGAAAACGATATGCGCTTTATCGAGCAGTTCAAATAGGAGGAAAATGACGTGTTAGTATACAAGGAATGGTTAGATGAATATTGCTCCGTCGATAAGAGCATCGAAGAGTTTTGCGAGCGGATGATTATGTCCGGTTCCAATATTGAAACCGTCGAGCAGTTTGGCAAAGGTATCGAAAATATTGTCGTAGGAAAGATAGAATCCATTGAGCGGCATCCCAATGCCGACAAGTTGCTGGTCTGCATCGTGGACGTAGGTGATGAAGAGCCGGTTCAAATCGTTACCGGTGCTGGAAACGTGTTCGAAGGGGCTTATGTACCGGTGATCCTTCACGGTGGTAAGCTTCCGGATGGTACGGTCATCAAGAGAGGAAAACTCAGAGGTATGGAATCCTCGGGTATGCTATGTTCTGCAAAAGAACTGGGCTATGATGACAAGGTGATCCCTGTAGCCCATAAAGACGGGATCTGGATCCTTGATCAGGAATACCCCTTAGGTATGGATATTGTCGAAGCTCTGGGGCTTTCCGGGAACGTGATAGACTTTGAGATCACACCGAACAGACCGGACTGTCTGTCCATGATCGGAATGGCAAGAGAGGCAGCGGCTACCTTTGGCGGGAGCCTGCATTATCCGGACACTCAAAGTAAAGATGAGAAGGGAAATGCAGACAGCTATATTTCCGTGGAAATAAAAAAGCCTGAGCTCTGCAGGAGATACGTTGCCAGAGTGGTTACCGATGTTAAGATAGAGCAGTCGCCCTGGTGGCTTCAGAAGAGACTCATGTATGCAGGGATGCGTCCGATCAACAATATCGTGGACATTACCAATTATATCCTTCACGCTTACGGCCAGCCGATGCACTGCTTCGATGCCNNTATCGTGGACATTACCAATTATGTCATGTTGGAATACGGACAGCCAATCCATGCTTTCGATATACGAAATATCAAAGGCAACCGGATCTGTGTGGACACAGCCAAAGAAGGTGAGCTGTTCACCACTCTGGATGAGACCGAGAGAAGTCTAACAGAAGACATGCTGATGATCAAAGACGGAGAGCGGAGCGTTGCCATCGCTGGTGTTATGGGTGGACTGAACTCAGAGATCGTTGGGGATACCACCACTATCGTTGTGGAGTCTGCGAACTTTCATGAAGACAGCATTCGCAGCACCTCCAAGAAGCTAGGACTCCGCACCGAAGCCTCCTCCCGGTTTGAGAAGGGTGTTGATCCGAATCTGGCCGGAACAGCTGCAGATCGGGTATGTCATCTCATCGAACTGATAGGTGCCGGAACTGTTGTGAAAGGGGTCGTGGATGTCTATCCTGTCAAGGCGGAGATAGAACCTGTTGAGGTGAGATTGAACAGGGTCAATCAAATACTGGGTATTGAGCTCACGATGAATGAACTCAATGATATATTCCGCAGCCTGGAGATGGTAACAGAGGCATCAGAGGATAGCATACGCGTACTTCCCCCATCTGTGAGACTCGATCTGCAAAAGGAAATCGATTTTGTAGAAGAGGCTGCCAGGATATATGGCTACGACAATTTGCCGATTACGCTACCCAGAGGAAACAGCGAATCCCGAAAGACAAGACTGCAGATTTTGAGAGATCTTTCAAAGAATTCTCTTGTTGCAATGGGATATAAGGAGATACAGACCTACTCCTTTGTAAGCCCGAAGGGTGTGGATCACATCCGGATGGCCGAAGGCAGCCCGGAGAGGGATATGATCCGGCTGCTCAATCCCTTAGGTGAAGAAAACAGCGTTATGCGCACCACATTGACCCCAAATATGCTGGAAGCCGTAGCCAGAAACTATGCAAGAAATATCGCTGCGGTGAGAGCCTTTGAACTTGGAAATACCTTCCACAAAATCACAGGGAGCGATGGACTTCCAACAGAGAGAGAGAATCTTTGTATAACTTGTTACGGTGAAGGAGAGGACTTCTTTACACTCAAGGGTACCGTGGAAGAGCTGCTTAATAAACTGGGAATCCGTGGTACGGAGTATGTGGCAGAATCTGCACTTGGTACCTATCATCCGGGCAGATGTGCCATGATCAGAAATAATGGCCTGACCCTGGGAGTTATCGGAGAGCTTCACCCGGATGTCATGGAGACATACGATATTGGCACCAAAACTTGGTGTTGTGAGCTGGATTTCTCCCGAATCGCGGAAGCGGCTAATACGGAGCATTACTACAGTCCTCTGCCCAAATATCCTTCCACCTCCAGGGACATTTCTATGCTGGTGGACGAAGATGTCACGGTAGCATCTATGAAGGATATCATACTAAACAACGGCAGCGGATTGCTGGAAAAGGTCGAACTCTTTGACATCTATCGGGGCAAGCAGGTCCCGGAGGGCAAAAAGAGCGCATCCTTTACCCTTACCTATCGGGCACCGGACAGGACGCTGACAGACAGCCAGGTGGCCGAGGTACATGAGTCGATACTAAAGGCATTAAACGCAGAGCTTAATGCGGTATTGCGGGATTCATAATATAAACAACCGTAGTCCCCGGATTGGAGGGTTATCATGATGGAGGAACGGAACAGAGTACAGGTTAAAATTTATGGACAGGAGTTTACCATATCAGGAGAGCAGCCAAGGGATCACATCATTAAGGTAGCTGACCATGTGGATCGTGCCATGCACGAGCTTGCGAAAGGCCTGCCTTCGTGTCCCACATCCTCTCTTGCGGTATTAGCAGCAGTGAACTGCGCAGATGAGTATTACCGGTCCGTTGATAATGTAAATGAGTTGAAAGCCAAAAACCAGCAGCTGGAAAAGGATGCACAGCACTATGTCCAGTTGTGGGATGAAGCGAAAAAGAACTTTATACAATACAAGGAGGATGCACAGTCCGCTGTCGAAAACAGAGAAGAACTGCAGCGTGCCTACGAGCAGAAGAAGTCTGAATACCGGGAGTTGCAGATCAAATTCCAGGAGCTGGAGCAGGCAAACGAAAGTTTGCAGCGTAAGAATGAAACCCTGAGTCAAAGGATAACCTCTCAGGAGGAGAAAAAGGGTTCCTCTGATTTGCTCATTAAGGAGCTTGAACTGAAATGCAGGGAGATGGAGAGCAGCTTTTTTGACCTCCAGATGGAAAATATCCAATTGAAAAGTGAATTGGAACGCTACAAGAAAATTGTGGGATCAGCAGAATAGAATAAGATGAATGAAAAAGCGTACAGGGTTTTAGAATATGACAAGATAAAAGAGCTTCTTCGAGGGGAGGCGGCCTCGTCTATGACGCAGAAGGTGATCGATGAGCTCTTGCCTTCTGTGGATGAATACGAGATCAGAGAAAAAATGGCGGAAACCACCGAGGCGGTTTCCGTTATTATGCATAAAGGGGCACTGCCTCTTGGTGGTTTCTATGATATCAGCGGGTGGGTAAACCTGGCTCAAAAGGGCGGTGTCCTGACCATGAAGCAGCTCCTTGAGGTTCTTTATAACCTTCAGGCGGCTCGCCACGCTGCCACTTTCCTTAAGAGCGATTTACCGGCCTTACGAAAAATCGATCAGCTGGCTGCCCTGATCAGCATTCAGAAGGACCTGGAAAGTGAAATCGATCGCTGCATCCTTTCAGAAGACGAGATGGCGGACAGTGCCAGCCCCGAACTAAAGAGCATACGCCGAAAGATCGGATTGCAAAATGAAGCGATTCGAAACAAGATGAGCAGCATTCTCACCTCTTCCGACAACAAGAGCCTTTTACAGGATTCCATCGTGACCATGCGCCAGGGCCGGTACGTAATCCCGGTAAAGCAGGAGCACAAAGGGCGGTTTCCCGGGATCGTTCATGATCAGTCCGCTACAGGGGCAACTCTATTTATAGAGCCTCAGGCAATCGTGAATCTGAATAACGAACTTCGTGAACTGGAACTGGCAGAAAAGAAAGAGGTTTATCGGATCCTTGCACAGCTGTCCGCAGCGGTAGGGCAGGCAGGAGAAGAAATCAAAAATAACCAGCGTATTTTAATCGAGCTGGACTTTATGTTTGCGAAGGGAAAACTCTCAGCCAAAATGAAAGCGGAACCGCCGGAAATCAACACGGACGGAATCCTTTATATCCGTGAAGGCCGGCATCCTCTCATTGATCCGAAGAAGGTGGTTCCCATATCCGTCTCCCTGGGTAAGGATTTTGATACGCTGGTAATCACCGGACCAAATACGGGAGGGAAAACCGTTACCCTGAAGACCGTTGGCCTCTTCGTACTTATGGCCCACTCCGGACTTCATTTGCCTGCGGCACCCGGAACAATCATCCCGCTATTGCGAAAAGTTTATGCGGACATAGGAGATGAGCAGAGCATTGAACAGAGCCTGTCAACCTTTTCTTCACACATGAGGAACATCGTGGACATCGTTCGGGACGCAGATGGAGATACCCTTGTCCTATTGGATGAATTGGGTGCCGGAACGGATCCCACAGAAGGAGCGGCACTGGCCATATCCATATTAAATGAGCTTTACGGAAGAGGTGCTAAAACCTTAGCAACCACTCATTATACAGAGCTGAAAAAATACGCCATTGCCACCCCGGGCGTTCAGAATGCTTCCATGGAATTTGATGTGGAGACCCTGTCTCCGACGTATCACCTGACTATCGGAACCCCGGGAAGGTCCAATGCCTTTGAAATATCCGCGAAGTTAGGGCTTCCTGACCACCTCATCGATCATGCAAAGGGATTGCTTGATAGAGGTGACATCGCCTTTGAAGATGTGATCACATCCATTGAGAAGGATCGAAAGCTGGCAGAGCAGGAACGGGACGAAGCTATGTTTCTCCGCATCGAGATGAAACGGCAAAAGGAAGAGCTGGAAAAACAGCAGCAGAAATTCGCTGAACAAAAGGAAAAGCTCCTGGCCAAAGCAAAAGAAGAAGCCAGAGACATCGTCCAGGAAACAAAGGAGCTGGCTGACCTGATTCAGAGTGAGCTACGAGAGCTGGAAAAATACAACGATCCCTCCCAATGGAACAGAAAACAGGAAGCTTTGCGCAGGGAAATCCGGGAACTCCAGGATAAACACAGGGAAAAGATTGAGGTTAAGCAAAACCTTAAACCCGTACGTCCGGACGAACTGAACATCGGAGATGCGGTGAGGATACTATCCCTGGATCAGAAAGGGGAGCTGATTTCATTACCGGATGAAAAGAACGAGGTCCAGGTACAGATCGGTCTCATGAAGATCAATGTGGGACTTGATCAGATATCCAGGATCCAAAACGGGAAAAAGGATAAAAGAAAGCAAAATACTCGTCATAGCAGCATGTATCAAAGCAAGGTGATCTCGGTCATGCCTACCTGCAACGTAGTAGGAAAGGTTCTGGACGATGCCCTGATGGACGTGGATAAATATCTGGATGATGCCTTCATGGCGGGGCTTAAGGAAGTTACTATCATTCATGGAAGAGGGGCCGGAATTCTCAGAGAAGGGCTGACGTCCATGTTCAAAACGCACAAACATGTGGAAAAATACCGGAAAGGCAATTATAATGAAGGCGGTGACGGTGTAACCATCGTCACACTGAAATAGAGGACCAGCAATGTATATCATCAGTGCATGCTTACTGGGTGAAAATTGTAAATACAACGGCGGGAACAACTTGAATGAAAATGTTATCGATCTGATAAAAGGCCATAACTATATCGCAGTCTGCCCCGAAGTAGCAGCAGGCTGTCCTGTTCCAAGATCTCCTATGGAGATCCGTGCCGGCAGAGTCTACAGCATAGATGGAGAAGATTTCACCGAAAAGTTCCGGGACGGCGCTGCCAGAGTGCTGGCTGAAGCAAGAGCCCGGGCTAAGGAATCAGGGGAAGATATCGAGCTTGCCGTCTTGAAATCCAGGAGTCCCTCCTGTGGTTGCGGACGGATCTATGACGGCACGTTTACGCATACATTAGTGGATGGGGACGGAGTCCTCGCTGAACTGTTGAAGAAGAACGGAATCAAGATAATTTCTGAGGAGGAATGTTGAATGATAAATTTTAAAGAGCAGATCGGAGCCCTGTTGGCTGAACAGATTGAGGGGCTCACAGCAGAGGAACTTACAGCTATGGTTGAAGTTCCCACGGATAGCAAACTTGGAGATTATGCTTTTCCTTGTTTCCGTCTAGCAAAAGTCATGAGAAAGTCACCGGCTGTCATAGCAAAAGATATCGCTGAGAAGATATCAGAGAATGAGATGTTCGAGAGAGTGGAAAGCGTAAATGCTTATGTAAATATGTTCATGGGCAGGGAAGTCTTTATGCGCGAAGTTCTGGCTGAAGTCGCCTCTATGAAGGATCGCTATGGGAGCAGCGATGTAGGGCAGAACCGCAAGGTTATCGTTGAGTATTCATCTCCGAATATTGCAAAGCCCTTCCATATCGGTCATATCCGCAGCACTGTCATAGGCAATGCAATCTATAAGCTCTATGATTTCCTCGGTTTTGATACAGTACGCATCAACCATTTAGGCGATTATGGAACACAATTCGGAAAGATGATCGTAGCCTATCGCCATTGGGGTAATAAAGAGGATGTTGTGAAATCCCCAATGGAGGCTTTGCGGGGCTACTACGTGAAGTTTCATGAAGAAGCAGAAAAAGACCCTTCCTTGGAAGAAGAAGCCAGGGCGACCTTTACACGCCTGGAGAACGGAGCAGAAGAAGAAACCGCTCTTTGGGAATGGTTCCGGGATGAAAGCCTGCGTGAATTTGGTAAAGTATATAAGATGTTGGGGATCGAGTTTGACTCCTATGCGGGAGAGAGCTTCTATTCCGACAAGATGGGCAGAGTTCTTTCTGAACTGAAAGATAAGAATCTGCTGGTGGAATCAGAAGGTGCTCAGATCGTAGACCTGTCGGAATACAACATGTCTCCTGCACTGGTTACCAAAAAAGATGGATCGACCCTCTACATCACCAGAGATATTGCTGCGGCTATTTACCGTAAAGAGCACTACGACTTCTATAAAAACCTCTACATTGTGGCCTCACAGCAAAACCTGCACTTCCAGCAATGGATCCAGGTAGTGGAACTTATGGGCTACGAATGGGCGCGGAGCTGCATCCACATTCCTTTTGGTCTGGTCAGTCTGGATGACGGAACCATGTCCACAAGGCATGGCCGTGTGGTATTTCTTGAGGATGTTCTCAATAAAGCGATCGAGCGTACCAGGGAAATCATTTTAGAGAAGAAAGTAAACACAGAAGATGTCGACGTTACCGCAAAGCAGGTAGGAATAGGCGCAGTTATCTTCAACGAGCTTTCCAACGGCAGAATCAAGGATTATGTATTCTCCTGGGATAAGATTCTCAACTTTGACGGAGAGACAGGCCCTTATGTGCAGTATACCTATGCCAGGGCTGCAAGCGTTCTTCGCAATGCAGGGGAGGATGAAGAAAGCATTCTCTCCAAGGGACAGAGCGCGGACCTGCAGTACATCTGCAACGACAGCGCTTATGAACTCGCAAGGCTGATTTACGAATTCCCTGACAGGGTGTACGAGGCTGCTGAAAAATACGAACCTTCCATCGTCACCAGGCAAATCGTTGATATTGCCCAGAGCTTCAACCGCTTCTATCACAATGAACACATTCTGGTAGAAAATGAGGATGAGAAGAAGGCAAAGCTGTTGTTGACCTATGCGGCCAAGCAGACGATCAAAAATGGATTGCTGCTTCTGGGCATTGAAGTTCCGGAAAGGATGTAGCCTATGAGATACGAAGGCAGCGTATACCGGCCACCCAGTGAAGCCAACAGCCTGATCCTCCAGGTGACAATCGGATGCGCCCATAATCTTTGTACCTTTTGCGGTATGTATAAAGGAGAACAGTTTCGTATACGGCCCATTGCAGATGTCATAGAAGATCTGAAATGGGCGAGAGCACACTATTCGTATATTGAAAAGATATTTCTTGCGGATGG
>DCUA01000202.1 GCA_002329675.1 Firmicutes bacterium UBA1426
GAATAGAGCTGGAATTCTTCTTCCTTTCCCTTTTCTTCAGACAATTCCTTGACAAAGGATTTGAGAATATTCGCCCTGGGATCAGACAGGGAATAGACCGCATGGCCCATGCCGTAAATGAGCCCGGCATTATCAAAAGCTCTCTTCTGCAGAAGAGCTAAGAGATAATCCCTCACTTCCTTTTCATTTTTCCAGTCGGCAATTTCCTTCTTCATATGTTCAAACATTTGAATCACTTTTATATTTGCCCCACCGTGCTTCGGTCCCTTGAGAGAGCTCAGCGCCGCTGCAATTGTGGAGTAGGTATCCGCTCCGCTCGATGTTACCACATGAGTGGTGAAGGTGGAGTTATTGCCGCCGCCATGCTCGGCATGGAGAATCAATGCTACATCTAAAATATGTGCTTCCATTTCCGAATACTTGCTGTCCGGCCGGAGCATATGTAGTATATTCTCCGCTGTAGAAAGTTCCGGTTTCGGCGTATGGATAACAAGGCTGTTCCCCTGGATGTAATGGCTGTAAGCCTGATATCCGTAGACGGAAAGCACCGGGAAATTGGCGATCAGCTGCAGACACTGCCTCATGACATTGGGTAATGATATGTCATTCGCGTTGTTGTCGTAGGCAAACAAAGTGAGCACGCTTCGCGACAGCGTATTCATCATATCATTTGTTGGAGCCTTCATGATTACGTCCCGGACGAAATTGGTCGGCAGGGTACGGTATCCCGCCAGAATCTCTGTGAATTTCTTCAGTTGATTTTCGGACGGAAGCTCTCCATAAAGCAGGAGGTAGGACACTTCCTCGAACCCAAACCGCTTTTCCCGAATGATACCGGAAATGATCTGCTCAACATCAATACCCCTGTAGAAAAGTTTCCCTTCTGCAGGTATCAGTTGGTCGCCTTCCCTTGCAAAGGCCTGGATCTCTGAAATCTCCGTCAGGCCTGTGAGCACCCCCTTACCGTTTATATCGCGAAGTCCCCGCTTTACCTCAAATTTCCCGTAATACTCCGGATCTATAGTGCTCTTCTGTCTGCACAGTTCTGCCAGCTCCACAATATCCTGTGTGATTTCTGAATATGCATTCTTGTACTTATTCATAGTCTCTCTCCTTCCCTTGGCGTCATTCCTTGATTACTCTTATCAGACGTCTGTATATTTATACAAAATGCACTTTATTCATGCATTTATACTCGCCTATATTTCTCCTATTCTATCACAGGATCCCTAACCATGGCAAGCGTCATTGCTGAGCGCATTTAATACCAAATACCTATTTTGATAACCCGTTTTTTAGTATATAATAGATGCAATCAAACGATAATTAGGTTTATGCATACATTTCGAACCGGCACAATATTGCAGACACTTTGCTTAGGCGAAGAATATGGGAGAAGGTACAGATGAATAATTTAGGAATGATCCGCGTAGCTGCAGCGTCCCCTATATTAAAGGTGGGAAACACCGAGTTTAACAGCAATGAAATCCTTCGTTGCGCAGAAGAAGCATATGGCAAGGGGGCGGGCATTATCGTCTTTCCTGCGCTTTGTTTGACAGGAGCCAGCTGTGGGGATCTCTTTTTTCAAGATTCCCTTTGTAAAAACCAGCTTCTTGCTATAAATAAAATAGCTTTGGCAACAAAGAAGATGGGGGCTGCATTAGTGCTGGGCACCTACCTTAGAATCGATAACCACTTGGTGAAATGTGCAATGCTGCTGCAGAACGGCCTGATCAGAGGCATTGTTCCCAAATACTATCCCACAGGAGCAAGAGGCTCCGGCGATAGCCGCTGGTTCAGCCCCGGCGCAGAAATTGAACACAGCAGAAAGACCATTGCCCTCTTTGGCTGTCAGATCCCCTTCGGTAAAATAATCTTTCGTGACCCCGAGAGCGGAATCGCTCTGGGATTGGAGATTGATGAGGACCTGTTCGCTCCCACATCACCGGGGGCAAAACTTTGTGTGGCAGGCGCACATATCCTCTGTAACTCCGCTGCAAGCCCGGAACTGGTGGGGTCTTCCATGCGCAGGCGCTATTCGATCCTTCAAAAAAGCAGGGATTGCCTCTGTGGCTACATTTATGCATCCGCGGGAACCTTTGAATCCACTTCGGATCAGGTGTACAGCGGCCACTGTGTCATTTCCGAAGGCGGTACACTATTAAAGGAGAGTTCCGGTCTTTCCTTTGACAGCAGGATAACCTACAGTGATCTTGACTTCGAAAAGCTGGTGAACGGAAGGATCGGGACCACCGGTTTCGGCCATATCTCAATGGAGAGCGCAGAAGCCTCTTCCTATATGGAAGAGGAACTTCGGGTACTCCCACTCCTGCGCGAGGATGTTCCTTTAATGAGAGCCTTTAGCAAGACTCCTTTTATACCTGAAAAGGAATCATTAGCAAGGGAAAACAGCCGGGAAGCCTTTGAGATCCAATCCGCCGCACTGGCCAGGCGCCTCTCACACACCGGTTCAAAGAAAGCAGTTCTTGGGGTTTCCGGTGGTCTGGATTCTACATTGGCACTGCTGGTGGCTGTCAATGCTATGAAGTTACTGAATAAACCGGCTTCCAATGTGATCGCGATAACCATGCCGGGCTTCGGTACTACTGGAAAGACCTATACTAACGCCCTGTCCATGATGAAGGCACTGGGTACTGAAATACGCGAAATCCCGATAAAAGAAGCGGTTCTGCAGCATTTTAAGGACATAGCTCATGATCCGGCGGTGAAAAGTACAGTCTACGAAAATGCCCAGGCGAGAGAGCGCACGCAAATATTGATGGATATCGCAAACATGGAAGGGGGTATCCAGATCGGTACCGGAGACCTTTCTGAAGCCGCACTGGGGTGGAGCACTTACAGCGGTGACCATATGGCTATGTATAATGTAAATGCAGGGATCCCAAAGACTGTTATGCGAGTCATGATAAAATGGTTTATCGATTTTGTCCTCACAGGACCCAATCAGGACACATCCTTCAGTAAGGACAACAAAAAGCTTGCCGCGGCTCTTCTCGATGTCCTGAACACCCCTGTTTCTCCCGAGCTTCTGCCTCCGGACGAAAGCGGCGAGATCGCTCAGAAGACGGAAGACAAGGTAGGGCCCTACATCCTTCACGATTTCTTCCTGTATCATACGCTGCGCCAGGGGCCATCCCCTGTCAAGTTGCTGGCTATGGCAAAGTCTGCTTTTAATGATGAATATGATGAGGAGTTTATTCGCCATTGGCTGAAGATTTTCTACAGCCGGTTCTTCGCGCATCAATTCAAACGCAGCTGCGCTCCTGAAGGTCCAAAAGTGGGTACTGTGAGCCTATCGATCCGGGGGGATTGGCAGATGCCCGGTGACGGGGATGCAAGTCTCTGGATTAAGGACTTAGAATAATCCGTAGTAAGATATTTCTGATTCCGCTGCTAACAAACCGGTCACAAGAGCGTACCTAGTGACCGGTTCAAATTTTTGTTATTATTTTTCAAGAATTACAGGCATTCCTTAAACCTTGCCAGAACGAAGTCAATGTCTTCCCGCGTGACGTCCACATTTGTCACAAAGCGCCATTCTCCGTCCTCGATGCCGCAGATTTTGACTCCGTTTTTCAGGAAATGGTCTATAAGCTTCTGCTCAGGGATCACTTCGGGTCCCATTTCAAAGAATACCATATTAATGTCCAATCGATCAGCTTTCACATATACTCCCGGGATGCGGGAGAGCTGATCCGCCAGATAGGCAGCGTTTTCGTGATCGATGTGAAGCCGTTTGGTCATCTTTTCGAGAGCGATGATGCCTGCCGCAGCCAGGATTCCTGCCTGACGCATGCCACCTCCCATGAGCTTTCTGTTCTTCCTGGCTATCTCGATAAATTCTTTTGTTCCCGCTACCAGAGATCCTACCGGTGCGGCCAGACCCTTTGACAGGCAGAACTGTACAGAATCGGCACAGGCAGCGATTTCCTTCGCATCCACGCCCAGGGCAACAGCCGCATTGAATATTCTGGCCCCGTCCATATGAACGGGAATCCCATGCTCTTCACCGATCTTCTTAATTGCCTGCAGGTTGTCAACAGGGATTGCAGTGCCAAGTCCGTGAGCGTTCTCTACACAGATGAGCCCGGTATGGGGATAATGAATATCATCGCCCGGGCGTATGGCAGCTTCCACATCAGCCGGGTCGAGCATACCGTTATTGCTCTTTAGAGTCCTGAGCTGAACTCCTGCAATTACTGCCGCTCCACCGACCTCATGGAGAACGATATGGCAGTCTTCACCCAGGATCACTTCATCGCCTCTTCTTGTATGGGTCAAAACACAGAGCTGATTGCCAAAGGTGCCACTGGGCACGAACAGGGCGGCTTCTTTGCCCACCATCTCCGCCGCAAGCTCCTGCAGGCGGTTTACGGTTGGATCGTCTTCATAGACATCGTCGCCCACCTCAGCCTCTGCCATGGCCTTGCGCATCTCTTCCGTAGGCATAGTAACGGTATCACTTCTCAGATCGATGTATCTCATTGTTCCCTCCTTGCGAGTCTCCTCTGCAACATATAATTGATCACTGGTAGTAGTTCATTTTTACATAAAATTATAAACACCTTACAATGTTAAGTCAAACTTATCGATGGAGGTAAAACACATAGAAGGCGAAAATAACTAAAAGCTAACTGACACGTTTCATCAGCTAGCTCTTGTTGTTCTATTCCGCGTTATTTCATTCCAAATCGAAAACCGTATTACTCCCACTCAATGGTTCCCGGCGGCTTCGGTGTGATGTCATACATGACACGATTGACGCCTTCCACCTCGCTCGTGATGCGAAGGGTAATTTTCTCAAGCAGGTCATATGGCAGTTTTGCAACTTCTGCTGCCATTGCATCGGTGCTCAAGATGGCACGAAGGACCACTGCCTGTCCGTAAGTTCTGCAGCCGTCTGCAACACCGACGGATTTGGTTCCGGGGCACACGGTGAAGTACTGCCAGATCTCCCGATCCAGCCCGGCTTCCTTGATCTCATCCCTGAATATGGCATCGGATTCACGAACGATCCGTACTTTATCGCGGGTAATAGCACCCACTACTCTGACGCCCAAACCAGGGCCGGGGAATGGTTGACGCCAAACCTGTTCATAAGGCAAGCCCAGGATCTCACCAACTTCGCGAACCTCATCCTTAAACAGATATTTCACAGGTTCTACCAGATCAAAATCGAAATCCTCAGGCAGGCCGCCCACATTGTGGTGGGATTTGACTACGCCTTTGTCGGATTGGCTCTCTAAAATATCGGGATAGATCGTTCCCTGCACCAGATAATCGATCTTTCCCAGCTTAGTCGACTCCTCTTCAAAGACCCGAATAAACTCTTCACCGATGATTTTTCTCTTTTTCTCCGGATCCTCTTCGCCAGCCAGTTTATCCAGAAAACGATCCACCGCATCGATGGTGATCAGGTTCATATGAAACTGTTCCCCAAAGACCCGGGCTACCATCTCCGGCTCACCTTTGCGC
>DCUA01000013.1 GCA_002329675.1 Firmicutes bacterium UBA1426
TATGAACGCACAAAGAAATATAAAATTGTGGCTGCGTTCAGAAAGGCTGGCAAACAAGATGAAGAAGAGTGTTAAGAAACGAAAGGCCGTTATCTTTGTTGTAGAAGGACTATCTGACAGAGATGCTTTGGAAGGGCCTATAAATGAGATATACGAGAAGTACGATAAAGGCATTGAAGTTTACTTTACCATGAAAGAATCAAGCAGAAGAAAAGAAGAAGGTGGAGATATTACATCTTCCTATGGTATTAATCCGACCAATATTGAGAGGTTGCTTTTTAAATTGACAATTGAACCCGTGTTGAATCAATACTGTTTGAGATCTAAAGACTTGCAGGAGATTGTTCAGATAATTGACACGGACGGAGCCTATATTCCGGACGAAATGGTATTCGAAAATAACGATATAAATTGTTTTAAAACTCTGTATAAAGAAAATGGTATCTATACAGAACGTACAGAAGATATAATCGAAAGAAATAAGAACAAAAGGCAGAATATCGACAAATTGATAAAGACTTCAAGACTAAAGGTTGATGGGGTTCCAATCAAATTTTCAATATATTATTTTTCGTGTAATTTAGATCATTACTGTTTTTTGCAAGAACTTTTTGCAAAAAGTTGCAAGTTAAAAATACAGAATGTTGCACTTTGCATTTTCCATAGTTTTGCAGATCCGGATTTTCACTCACTGAGTCGAGATCCTGGATTGCAGGCTAACGGATAGCTAATTGGCTGAACTCTCCGATATGGATCGGTAGAGGTCATTGATGCTGGATTCCTTCATCCTGTTGCTGGTGCCTGGGAATAGCAGCAGGTAGCAGTGGTGGAGCAGTCTATCCAGAGTAGCCGCGGTCATCTGCTCATCATACAGAACATTGACCCACCTTGAAAACTCCAGGTTCGTGTTCAGAATGATACTCCGTCGCTCATAGCAATCCGAAATGATTTCGAAAAGAAGCTGCGAGCCGGTCCGGTCCAACGGGACATAACCATATTCATCCAAAATGATGAGTTCTGCCTGGTTCAGTTTTTTCAGGAATGAGCTTAAATTGCCCGCTTTTTTTGCTTCGGAGAGCATATTTACCAGTGCGGCCGTGCGGAAAAACTTCACAGGAATTCCCTGCCTACAGGCCGCAACACCTAAGGCCGTCGACAACATGGTCTTGCCGGTACCGGTTCCTCCGTACATGATGATATTTTTCTTTTCCTCGATGAATTTCAGTGATTTCAGGCTTTCCGCCGACAGATCTGCTGGAAGGGTAATTTCATCGAAACGGTATCCTTCAAAGGTCTTTACGTTGTAGAAGCCAGCGCTACTAACCAGCTTTTCCGTGCGGATTTTTTTCCGATACTGTAGTTCGGAGAATAGTAGGTTGTATAGATATTCCTGATGATTGCTTCCCTCCATGGACTGAGCCATTTCAACCAGGTTCCGGCTGAGCCGGAGCCGTTTGCAGCATTCAGCGATTTCGTGATCCAGCATCGGCAGCGACCTCCCTTCGTTTGATGAATTCGTCGTAGGCAAGAAGGTGTGGCTTAATGGACTGCACCAACGGGATTCCTGGGTTCAGCTGCATCGGCGGTAGTTCCGGCACATCCATGTAGAGCCGCCGATAAAGGTTTTTCAGACTATCGCCATCCGTTGCCTGGTACTGCAGAGCCTGGTTTACTGTACTGACAGCACTATCAAAGCCAGTGCTTTCCGTGAGCTCGGCCAGGATTTTCAATATCGGGCCAACCTCTGACCTTTTGCAGCATTCCAGGTATTGCTGCATGGATCCCGGCATCATTTCATAGATCCCCGTGTATTTCAACGCCCGTGGGCGAAGCGAGAGCTGCCGTAGGTAAGGGCGCCAATCCATCTGCTGCTGCTTGGCATCCCCATACAGCCGCCTGTGACGGACAATGTCCCGATAGTTCTCATCCTGAATGAGGACCGTATTGGAGCTCATCACCAGGTGAACCATGGCTTCTGCATGCTTCGGTGAGACGGAATACTCATGCGCCCCTTTGTGCAAGGTTACCTTGCCCCATTTGTTGGCCTTCAGAGTGATTCGCCTGGTCAGGTCAAAGGGGATAGAAGGCAGCGGGCAAAGTGCCTTCTGGTCCGATTGGAACAATTCCGCTATGGTTTCATTGCGCCGGTAGTGCTCACGATCCGCATCCTCTTCGCATAGATCCAGAAGATGCCTGTTGAAATCCGCCTGAGAAATGAAGTGGGGGACCGGAACCAGAAAGTTCCGACGTTGATAACCAACCTTGTTTTCCACATTGCCTTTTTCGTGGCCTTCTCCCGGATTCATGAATACGGCCTGAAATCCATAGTGCTCCTGAAAACGCTGAAACTTTTCGGTTAGGGTGCGGCCTCCGCCTCGGATCACATTGGTGACGATAGTTTTTGTGTTATCGAACCACAGTTCTCGAGGAACTCCGCCGATATGGCGGAAAATGGTATCCAGCCCCTCGAGGAGGCATTCCATGTTCTCGCCATGGAACAATTGAAGATATCCTTTGTTGCTGTAGGGGAAGGAGACCTCGAGATATTTACCGGTGATGCGCCTGCCGTTTTCATAAAAATCAGCAGTGCCAAAATCCACCTGAGCCTCACCGGGCTTATGTTCCAGAGGCAAGAAACCCCTTTTGGCACCCGAAAAGATTTGTTTCTTCCGATGAGCTACATATTCAGCCACCAGACGATAGGAACAATGGAAATCCAAAGCCTCTTTATTTAGCCGTTTGTGGACTAGTTTAGCGGTATGCCGTTGTTTTCGTGGTGCAGACTTATCCAGTTCAAGCCATTCATCAATGATAGGCTTGAAGGGCTCCAGCTTGGGGCAGAAGCGTTTTTCACTGGTTGGTTTTGGAACTGGTTCATTGAAGTCCTCTTTGTCGATATACTTGCGGACTGTTCTCCAGTCAAGCTGCAGAGCTTCTGCGATTTGAGAGATATTTTCTCCTTTTCCATAATACCGATATCTGATATCATGTATCTGATCCATTGTGAGCATTCTCCTTTATCCTCCTTGCATTCTTTGGTCAGATACAAGGATATATGATGGGGCTTTTGCCTGCAATGGATCTCTGCATTTTTATGGAAAATGCAACTTGCACTACTATGGATTTTTGCTCTGCAACTTTCTACATTTTTATTCTACAACAAACAAGCAATATCCTGCTCGGATAGAACTGTGATTACTTTCAAGTGGCTAAAATGCTCCTGCAGTTGCTTTTCTAATTCTTCTTTGCAGTTATATGGACCACTGATTTTAATAAGGTTATTANNACATTTTTATTCTACAACAAACAATCATTACCTTTACAATGAAATGAATCTGGAACAAAAGTTTAAAAGAAAATATGCGGAAGAATTTGCAAGAGAGTGTTACTCTTACCCGGAAATATTTATACAACACTTGATTGAAAATAAAGCATCAATAAAAAGTTGCACTTACGAGGAGTCTTGGGATTACATAANNCTGGGATTGTTTCTAAACACAATAGCACCGTAAGATAAATAACGGAAAGGAAGTAAAATATGGAGACAAAGGATATTGTAATATTGGGTTTGTCTAAATGGAAAGATGGGATTCAGATAGTTGGCAAGGATCTTAAATCCGGGAAGTGGATTCGGATCCTTGATGCCGAAACAAAAGGACCTATTACAAAAGATGAATTGACGTATATGA
>DCUA01000208.1 GCA_002329675.1 Firmicutes bacterium UBA1426
CCCCATAATATTACTAGTACGGTAGCAAGCATTATAACTTTGGAGAATAACGTGTTCTTCCTCGATGTCGGAGGCGTTATGAATTTTCTCAGGAAATACAAAGACGCCTTCCTGTTCTAATTCATACAGAGTCTTATCGGCAATTCTATTTACAACATTCTGAACCGAAGCAAATTCATTCTTAGGCAATGTGCGATTGTCTTTAACTCTGAACAGGTTCATTGTCAACTTCTTGGTTACCTCCGCTGTATCCATATGCTTGTGCAAAGCGGCTCATAATTGCAGCCTCATCATACATACCTCGGATGTACTCCTGCAACAAGGGGCACAAATAGTCTGTCCAGAGCTGGTCAAATGTAAGGTCTTTTAATTTCAGGAAGTAGGAACCGCCAATCTGATAATTCTCGTTCAATTCTTCTGTCTTGGCGATCTCTTGATTCAATGCCGTCATACGACGAATCGCTTCCGCCTCCAACTCATCATCTTCCAAGGACGCCAGCATTTCCAGACGTTCATCCGCCTTGATTTCGATAAAACGGAATCTGCGCCGCATTGCAAAGTCAAAACTGTCTACAGATTTGTCTATATCATTCATTGTACCTATGATATAGAGATTTTCAGGAATATAGAATTTACGATTGGGATCTGTATGTAGGTTGGAATACTGTGTAGACACTTCACCCGCCGGGCCTCGATATCCGGGGTCAAGTGCAAAGAACAATTCACCAAAGATTTTGGAAATTTCTCCACGGTTGATTTCATCTATGATGAAAATATACTTTTTCAGTTTTTCCGGCGCAATCCCTTGCCGAGATTTAGGCGCAGACTTTTTATGGATTTTCTTGTAGAGCGCAAAGTCATAAGAGTAAGCTTGCGTTGCAAATTTTTTCCCGAAGAAAGCTGTGACATCCCGTACTTTAGTAAACGACACATCAGATTCAAGCATCCGGCGAAGCTCATCGGTATTCAGGCGCAGTTTGTTTACAGTAGCATTGCCAGGGATCTCAATCTCGATGTGTTCTTCATCAGCACTTATGATAGTGAATTCGTTCTTTGTGACCGTTTCAAAAGTGTCCGCCCCAAATTTTACTGAGTCGAAAAAGTCCGCAATGCTCTCTTGTGCCATCAACTCTTTCTCGACCACATCTTGTGATTTTTTCGAGTTTTCGTAGTTCTTTCTGGCACGCTCTACGAATCTTTTGAAAATGCCGTCTTGCAGCTCAAAGCCCATGGACCCATCTGCATTGGTTTTAGGCCGAAGCCCTTCTACAAAATCCGAATAATCATAACTCGGGTGGAATTGAACAAATTCCACCTGTTCCTTCTGTTCATCCGTCAGGAGAGAATAATCATCGAAATAACCATCGCTGATAATATCGGTTGCAATTTCCTTTGCAAGGTAGGTTTTGCCTGTTCCCGGCGCACCGCGGAAGATTATATTCTTAGATTCAATCAGCTTATCCGAATACGGATTGCGGTAACCATTAAAGATTCGGTTTCCCTCATGCTTCTGTTGTGAGGCGACCACGTTTTGCCCAGATTCTTTTTCTTCCTTATCCTGCTTCTCACGATATGTAAGAACAAAGCGGTTGCCCGGTTGACCAAAGCGTTTGAGGCATTCCTGAACGAATTCGGTGGTGGAGAAAATGTTCCAACAGTATATAACAAAATTGCGGTCGCCATCGTAGCTGTATGTCATATACTCTATAGATTTGCGATGCTTTCTAAATTCTTCTACGCTCGGAAAGATACCTCGAATCACTCCAGAGTCAGGGCTGTATTGACATACCGGAAAGTTCTCTTTTTCTTCAACGGACAATGCGCGGATTTGCTTCTCATAAACCTGAAAAGCCAAGCGGGGCATTGTTTGGTTGGAATTTCGGCGCTCCCCCTTATTGTACTTTCGTTTGATGACCTGTCCGTTTTCATTCTGAAAGTACACATCAAGAGGAACATAGTTGTCACCCAGCCCCAAATTGTCCTTATCAAAGCACTCATCGCTGGAGGAGACCTGATCGGCCGTAATGGTCAGTTCATACTTTTCCTGATTACTGGTAACAGTAAATCCTTTGCTTTTTAAATAGTTCTTGACCTCTACCGCATTGTATTCCTCGGTTCCGATAGCTGCACCATTAGCCAGATGATTGGCAACCGCAATTACATATTGGGGAGGATACGCTTGGCCCCTTTCATCGACCAAAGAGTACCGCGCACTTTTGTACTTATCGGGAATACCGCTTTCATCGATGTAGTGGAGCGCATGCAAAATATCTTCCCGGCTCACTTTTGGAATAGCCATGTTGTTTCCTCCTGTATAGTCATCATTCATGAAAAGCACTGAAGGATAATTAAACCTACTCGAACTTTTGTGCAGCTAGGATATTGGAATAGCCTACAACCAACTTTTTCATATCCTTCATATAAAGTTCTGCGTGGTCAGCTAACGGTTTTGTATCAATAAAGACTCTCCATTCTTTTTGATATTGATACCGTTTGGTTTTCACAAATGCACTTTCCCAAGGCTGTTCACTCATAATTTTGTATATTTGTTGTGATGATACGGAACCACTCTCGACATACGCAACGTATCCTTGATAACCTCCAAATTCTACAGTTCCTAGTTGTCGTTCTATTTCTTGAATAGTTTTGGGCCCATCAAGTATGACGACATGAGTGTCATGACCTTCGTTTTCTTTTCTATACTGCAAAATTGCCTGTTTCAAATTTAGAGGTGTTTCTTGATTGTAGTACAGTTTCCCATCGGAAATCGCAATATCATTTTCTTGTGCTGCAAAAAAGCAATAAACATATCCATTCGTCAGCCACTCAACATCTTTTAGAATAACATCAGGATTAGAGAAATCATTTTTCGAACTAACTACCAGCGTCACATGCATTGATTTGTCTATAAGTTTTCCTTCTTTGTGATCTCCTTGAAAGCCTTCTTCCATATTTCGGAAAAACTCAAGCGTATTCATGTATACTTTCCCACTTGCAACAAATTGCTGCATATGACTTTTGTCCTTGAACAAACGAATCAGATATTTCGGCAAATGGTCACCCGCATGGCTCTTAATAATCATATGATTCACCGTGTTTTCTATTTTTGGCTTACATACTTTCGTTTCAATTACGGGTTATCCGTCCACATCTCACACTGGCTCATAACGGTCTTCACCGCATCCTCCATACCTTCCGGCGGATACTTATGTCTCTTCAGCAAATGTTTTACCAATCTGCGCATTCCAGCGCGGGCGCTTTCTTTCTTCTGCCAGTCAATGGTGCGGTTTTTGCGCAGCGTATCCGTCAGCTCTTTTGTGATAGCAATCAGCTCGTCATGCTCGTAAAAGTCCTTGATGGCCTGCGGTTTGGTTAAGGCATCATAGAAGGCGAGTTCTTCTTGGGTAAGCCCCAGTTTTTCGCCTTCTGCATTGGCTGCGGCAATATCTTTGGCCAACTTCAGGAGCTCTTCAATGACCTGTTCATTGGTCAGCATCCCGTTGAGATACCGATTCATGGAACTCTGGATGATTTCGGAGAACTTCTCCGACTTCACCACATTTGTACGCCGATAAATAGAAACCTGCTCCGCAATCAATTTTTTCAGCAACTCTACAGCCAGGTTCTTCTCTTTCATGCGGGAAATTTCATCCAAAAACTTGGGATCGAACAAAGAGAATTCTTTTCCCACATCAGAGAACAGATTGATAACCCCTTCGCTCTTGATGCTGTGCTTCAGCAGCTCATTGATGCGCTGGTTGACTTCCGGCAGCGTGAACTTCTTGCCGGTTCCACCGCCCGTTGTAAGGCGAACAAGCATGGTACGCACCGCTTCAAAATAGGTAGCTTCCAAGCGGGTTTTCTCATCTACCATACTGCTGCACAGAGAAAGTGCCTGTTTGAGCAGCAGAGCCTCTTTGATGTAGACGTTCTGTGTTTTTTCCTTATCCGGCAGGTTATGCTCTGCTACCGATTTGCCCAGCAGGAAGTTGACGCCGCCGCTAATCACCCGTGCCTTTTCCAGGTCATTGCCAGTCATGAAGGCGGTGTAGTCAAAACCGTGGAACAGGTCGCGGCACACTTCCAGCTTTTCCAGGAACTTGGGGTAAGCAGCCTTGCTCACATCCGGGTCACCGTAGTTCTTTTTATCCCGCACAGTATAGTCATTCATGGCTTGCTTGAGGGCAGCGGCAATTCCTACATAGTCCACTACCAGACCGCCTTCCTTATCGCGGAAAACGCGGTTCACTCGGGCTATGGCCTGCATCAGGTTATGCCCAGCCATGGGCTTATACACATACATGGTGGCCAGGGATGGCACATCAAACCCCGTCAACCACATATCCACCACGATGGCAATTTTCATGGGAGAATCATTGTCTTTGAACTTGCGGGCAAGTTCCTCCTTGTGGGACTTGTTGCCGATAATCTCTCGCCATTCTTCCGGGTCGTTGTTCCCCTGGGTCATCACTACGCCCACTTTCTCGGTCCAATCCGGGCGCAGCTGAAGAATGCGCTTATAGATTTTCATGGCAATGGGGCGAGAGTAAGCCACAATCATAGCTTTGCCGGTGAGCAGGTTGGCCCGGTAATTTTCGTAGTGGTCGAGGATATCATCCACCAGGGACGCAATGGTCTGGTCGGCCCCCAGGATGGCCTCCATCTGTCCCAGCTCTTTCTTGCTTTTTTCGATAACATAGGGGTCCGCATTCTGTGCCATCAAGTCATATTCTGCATCGATCAAGCGCAGGGTCTGTTCGTCCAGTTTCAGATGGATAACGCGGCTCTCGTAATAAACAGGGCGGGTAGCGCCATCCTCCACCGCCTGGGTCATATCGTAGATGTCGATGTAATCGCCGAACACTTCCCGGGTGCTGCGGTCTTGGGAGGAAATAGGGGTACCGGTAAAGCCGATGTATGTAGCATTGGGCAGACTGTCACGGATGATGCGGGCCGTACCAATAGAGGTTCTGACCTCCAATTCACCTTTTTCATTCCGTTTGGTGACGACCTTTTCAGTAAGGCCGTACTGCCCGCGGTGGGCCTCATCCGCCATGACCACGATGTTCCGGCGTTCCGACAGCGGCTCACCGGTTTCCTCGAACTTCTGCATAGTGGTGAAGATGATACCGTTTGCCTGGCGGCCCGCCAGCAGTTCCTGCAGATTCTGGCGGCTTTCCGCCTGCTGGGGAGTCTGACGCAGAAAATCCTTGCACCGGGAGAACTGGCCATACAGCTGGTTGTCCAGGTCGTTGCGGTCGGTGATAACCACAATGGTGGGGCTCTCCAGCGCCTTTTGCAGATAATGGGCATAGAACACCATGGACAGAGACTTACCGCTGCCCTGGGTGTGCCAGAACACGCCGCCCTTGCCGTCAGTGACGGTGGCGTGTTTGGTGGATTCGATGGCCTTTTTCACCGCGAAATACTGGTGATAGCCTGCCAGAATCTTAAAGGTGTTGGCACCGTCCACGTTGAAGCAGATAAAGTTCTGGAGAATATCCAGGAACCGCTGCTTCTCGAAAATTCCCTCAAAGAAGGTATCGAACTGGGCGGCCTGTGTGTTCTCGTAGCTGCCGTCCTTGGTTTTCCAGGCCATGAAGCGGTCCTCGCCTGAGGTGATGGTGCCTGCTTTGGAAGTGGTCATGTCGCTCATGACACAGACCTGATTGTAGATGAACAGGGACGGAATCTCATGCATGTAATTCCGCAACTGACGATAAGCGGCGGAAGCATCGGTTTCCTCGCGGGAGGGAGATTTCAACTCCACGACCACCAGCGGCAGGCCGTTGACAAACAGGACAATGTCAGCCCGCTTTTCACTGTTTTCAATGACCGTCCACTGGTTGATGGCTGTGAGTTGGTTGTTTTCCGGATGCTGGTAGTCCACCAGATACACCAGGCCGGAGCGTTCCTCGCCCTTCACCAGATACTTCACCGGCACACCATTTTGCAGATAATCGGTAAAGACCATATTTTTCTGCAGCAGAGATCCAGACTCAAAGTTTTTGAGCTTGTACACTGCGTCGTCCAACGCCTCCCGGGGCATGGTGGGATTGACCTCCTGAAGAGCAGGCAGCAGTTCATCCTCATACAGCGGCGAGTGGTAGTCCCGCTCAATGTCTGGGCCGTAGACATAGGAATAGCCCAGGCTCTGGGTAAAGAGCTGTAATACGGCGTTTTCGTAGTTGGATTCGGTGAAGGGCATGGTGGATCACCTCTTATAAATGGGTAAAAATTGTTTATACCATCTATCTAATGCATTATCTTTACGAGAATTTTTCGAAAGATCATGGTTATCTGACTCAATCCTATACCTGCAAAGCTCTTTGATTCCTTCGTGTGTATACCAAACAAGACTACAAGTAGTCGCTGCGATATAGATATGTACTCCCCATCTATACAGATAGGCTACTTCTTGAGTAAAACCTTTGAGTTTTACAGTATCATTATAAAAATCCTTTGGTCGTGTATCTCTAGGTGTTTTTACTTCTGCAATTAGGACGTTATCTTCGTTGCTTCCTCGTTTGTGTACTATAATGTCGGGATAATTAAAGCGTTTATTGCTTAAAGATTTAGGCTTTTCGCCATTCTTATTATATTCGCAGTCAACATCAAGCCCGTACGCAGCTAAGCTGTTAGCAAGATAAAGTCCAAGTCTAAAAACAATGGAACGTTCACAGCACTTATTATTTATCAACAGATAATCATTGCGATACAATTCAAAAATTGCTTCTTTTAGTTTTTCCTTAATATCAAATTGATCTGGCATTTGCTTGTCTTCACCTTACATCTGATAAAAACGATAATTTACAGCAGCAAGCGCAAGCTATTTATCATTCGCTCTTTGTGTCCTTCGATGGCATATCCGCAAATCAGCTTTATGAGACGGAACTTGGGTTAATCCCTGCGGGCTGGACGGTCAAGCCGTTATCTGAGGTAACGACATCTATACGGACGAAGGTGAAAGAAAACGATTATAAAGTATTATCTGCAATAAATACTGGACAGTTGCAGCTATCCGAAGAATACTTTAATAAACAGGTCTTTAGCAAAAACATCAGCAACTATATTGTAGTCGAACCATACGATTTTGCGTACAACCCTGCGAGAATAAACATTGGTTCTATCGGAATGAATAACTTTGGCTTCACTGGTTGTGTAAGTCCTGTTTATGTTGTTGTGCGCACTGAACCAAACTATCACTATTTTCTTGATTTCTTCGTCAAAACCAAACGATTTTCAGAGGAAGTCAAAACCAGATCATCGGGATCGGTACGCCAATCTTTAAGCTATGCAGATTTTGGACAAATTAAAATCGCTTATCCGCCGGCAGAAGTAGTTGAACAGTTTAATTGCGAGTATATGGCGCGTCTTAAAATAATAGAGCACTTGAAAGCAGAAAATGAGAAACTGGCTTCCCTCAGAGATTCGCTGCTCCCAAAACTCATGTCCGGCGAGATCGATGTCTCTGACATCCAGCTCTAAGCCGCTAAATTNNATCGTTTATCTTCTGATTGACTGCAATTTTCTTGTCAAACAGGTATAAACACTCAACTATCCGTTCTTGAACAGTGATGGATGGAAGGAACAGTGTAACTGCATTCAAGTTGGCTTGGCTGAGTTTTGGCTGGGCCGATCCTGTAACATACCCAGACAAATCCATACTGTTTAGCAAGTAACAAAGATAGCGGGTATTACATAGATCATTTCCTTGAACAATATGGGCATGGTTATTCACCCAGAATTGTCCCTCAACGACTTGCGCAATATTTTGTTTTTTGGATTTTAAGTTTTCTCCATCCTCTGCAATCAGAAGGTATGTCCCGTCGAAGATGAAATCGTCAATGTGATCAATTACTCCCTGTGCACCATAATAGCGAAAATTACCTTGTCTTTTTTCGCGCTGCGCGCCAGAAAGTGGAACTCTTTTCTTATCAAAGTTAATAGTAACTTCGTCAAAACGGTATTCTTTAAGCTCCATATTTGCGCCCCTATCCGATGTATTTTCTATGTGCCAGCTTTACATTTTGTTGCTTCACCATTGCGTAGTGCATGGTCGTATCGATCTTTTGATGTCCTAAGAGCCGCTGGAGTTGCTCTACGGGCATTCCCTTATCTATGGCTGAGGTCGCCAGCG
>DCUA01000140.1 GCA_002329675.1 Firmicutes bacterium UBA1426
GACCTCCAAAGCGCCGGTGCGTGTAGCAGATGATGTGGACGAAACGGCCCTCAGTTACTCCGAGATCAAGGCACTGGCTACCGGCAATCCGCTTATCATTGAAAAGTGCAATCTGGACATGGAGGTGGGCAAGCTCAATATGCTCAAAGCCAGCTACCTGAGCCAGAAATATGCGCTCGAGGACATGGTTTTGAAGAAATATCCGGAAGCCATTACCCGGCTGACGGAACGAATCGCAGGCTATGAGCAGGATGTGCAGATTGCCGCCGCCCACCCGAAGCCCCAGGAGGGATTTGCGGGCATCACGATTCTGGATCAGCCCTACGCCGACAAGGAGGCGGCTGGCAAGGCGATCCTTGATGTTTGTAGCAAAATGACAGGCTCCGATGCTGTTTTCTTAGGACAGTACCGGGGCTTTTCTCTTGTCCTTTCCTATGATGGACCGAGCAACGAGTACCGCATGACCATGAAGGGAACGCTTTCCCATACGGCTGTTTTGGGAGTCGATGTGTTCGGCAATCTGACCCGTATGGACAATGTGATTGATGGGCTTCCCGGCAAGCTGGAGACGGTTCGCGCAGAACTGGCAGACACCCAGGTGCAGCTTGAAAATGCCCGTACTGAGCTGGCAGCGCCCTTTGCCAGAGAAGCGGAACTGGCTGAAAAGACAGCACGATTAAAGGAACTGAATATCCTGCTGAACATGGATCAGAAGGACAAATCCCTGATTGACGATGTGCCGGACGAGGATGCGCCGGAGCGCTCTCGTTCAAAAGGAATGGAACGGTAAACAGAAAAAAGACAGGAACAGGTCTTTTACAGACTTGTTCCTGTCCTAATCCATGCTATATAATTATTTGCAATCAAGCATCGTTTTCTGTAGTTTCCCGCTGCTGTTCTTTATTTGGAACGTGCTCCGCAATTTCCGATAGAGAACAGTTCAGCAAATTGCATAAATCATCCAACGTGTTTGTAGAAACGGACATATTCCTCCGTAAACGCTGTACAGTACTGCCACTAATTTGGAATTTCACTCTCAATGTATAAGTAGAGAGGCCCTTTTTCTTTAGTGTTTCCCACAGTGGGGTATAAACAATCATAGAGCACCTCCCATTCATCTTGCATATTCATATTATGCTCGATATAATGGTCATATAATATGCTCTAATATTGGGCAGATTATGCGGAGGTCACTATGACTACTTGCACATTCGCAGGGCATCGGGAAGTGTATCAGCCGATGATGGATGCGAAAATAGAGAAAGCAATCCGAGAGCTTTTACAGACCGACAGCGAGTTTATCTTCTACACCGGAGGGATGGGCGAATTTGACAGCAGATGTGCGTCAGCAGTCCGCTTGGCAAAACGGCAGTATCCTCACTTGAAGATTCGCCTTGCCCTGGTTCTTCCGTACATGTCCAATAAGCTGAATACGGAAAAGACATACTACGAATACTACTATGATGAAATCATTATTCCAGAGGAGCTGTGCGGCGTTCACTATAAAGCCGCGATTCAAAAGCGTAACCGCTGGTTGGTGGACAGAGCCGATTGCCTGATTGCTTATCTATTTCGGGATTTTGGCGGTGCCTATGAAACCATCAAATATGCGAAAAAGCAAGGCAAGCCAGTCATCAATCTTGCAGAGCAGAAATGAATTTGCACATTTGATATTGCTCTGCCCTATGGGTATAGTAAAAGAAAAATAGGAGTGAAAACCATGAGTGACACATATTTCGATTTGCCCTCCCGCTTGGAGGATTCCTTCCCGGAGATCGACAGCGATATTGTAACGGATCTGCGGAAAACCAGCGAAGAATATGCAGATATTCAGCAGCAGATCTCTGATCTGAAAAAGCAGTTCCCGTGTATTATGAAAGTGATGGAGGACAAAGGTGAGATTCACCTGACCGCAGAGGAACATGCCGCATTTGTCCAATGCCTTCGGTTATCCCGAAAGCTGGATGATATGGAGCGCCTGCAGCTTTACTTCCGTGGACATACGGACGCGGTGGCTTATCTCAAGAAAATTAAAGCGATCTGATATGGACGGCACGGAAAACCCCGTGCCGTTTTGCTTTTATGAAAAGATCCCAGAGGCTTTGAAGCTGTATACTCCTTCTTATGGAATCAATGCTATATGCATATTCGCTCTGTTTTCTGCACATAATCTGTTATCGCAATATGCAGAAAGGCGTCCCTACGATATTGACTTTCTGCACATAAAAAGATAAAATATATGCAGAAAGGAAGGCATGTTATGAGAAAATTTGATTACTCTTTTTTGAATAACGGTTTGCTGCCCGCAAATCTTGTGACCTTGACTTCTAATATTGCATCGCTAAAGACAATGGCCGGTGTTCGTAAAGAGGAGCATCAGGCAGTTTTCACGGAATTGGAGGCTGTAGCAAAGATTCAGTCCATTAAAAGCTCTAATGCCATTGAGGGAATCGTAACAAGCGATGAGCGTATTGCAGCGATTGTCAATCAGAATAGTGCACCGCTCAATCATAACGAGGCCGAGATTGCAGGATACAGAGATGCTCTGAACGCGATCCATTTGGGATATGACACCATTGATTTTCGGGAAGCGGACATTCTGCACCTGCATGAGATGATGATGTCAATCGCCGGATACGAATACGGTGGGCAATACAAAACAGATGACAATGTAATTCTGGAAGTTGATGCAGACGGAAACAGGCGAGTGCGGTTTCGTCCTACACCGGCTGCTGAAACGAAGCAAGCCATGGAGCAGTTGGAACTTGCATATATGGAGGCAAGAAATGACGCGGGCATCAATCAGCTTCTTTTAATTCCATGCGTTATTCTAGACTTCCTCTGTATTCATCCGTTCCGTGACGGTAACGGAAGAATGTCCCGTCTGCTTTCTCTGCTTTTGCTGTATAAAAACGGCTATGATGCAGGAAAGTATGTTTCTTTTGAGGAGCAGATCAATAACTATAAGGCGTGGTATTATGAAGCTCTGCGGCAGTCATCTGCGGGTTGGGAGACAAATGAAAATTCCTACTTCCCATTCATCGAAAACTTCCTGTCAACTCTGTATATGTGCTATAAGGAACTGGACAAACGGTTCGCAGTAGTACATGGGAAGAAAATTACCAAAAAGGCACGGATAGAGGCAACTGTTTTGAATAGCCTGACGCCGCTTTCCAAAGCAGAGATCTGCAAGATTCTGCCGGATGTCAGTCCTACCACCGTGGAAGCCGTACTGGGTGCGATGGTGAAAAGTGGTTCAATTAAACGTATCGGAGCATCAAGATCAGCACGGTATATTAAAGCCTAAGTCCTTATTTGTAAACTATTATCGTATTAGGTGAACTTACTTTAGATATAAAAGGAGAAGACTATGGAAAACAAAATTTGTAAAATAGTATATTTTGACGAAGACTCAGTTACTGATTATGTTCAAATAGTTGCTGGTGGAACGTTAGAAAATACCGAAGAACTCTTAAAAACAAGAGAGGCAAGTGAGGATCAGAATGCCCAGGCAACTGGAAAAGGGGGAATTGGTGGTGTTTTCAAAGCCTTACTTGGTTGGGAAGCAAGTGCTTCTGCTGAGTTATCTGCAGGGCTGTCATTTAACAGCAATAAAATGGTGAAAAATATTGTTAAGAATACTATACTTACCGACTTTTTATCTATTTTGGAAGACCAAGGGACTCTACAGCGCCGTACCTCAAGATTGCCAAAAGGAACGATAAAGAAATTCAAAGACTATGTTATTTCTGCAGAGAAAGATTCTTTGTCGTACATAGTAATGGTTTCCCCGTATCTCAGTATGCTTAAAACGGGAACAGCAATACCAGCGGGAGAGTTCAACATTGCAATCGATAAACTTGATAATGCTCTTAGAAACGCAAAAGGATACTATGAATTCATAGGCACCAAAGGACGAAGTCGTGTCGTTTTGAGGTTTAATATTAATTCGTTTCGAAACGGTTACACGATTAGCGATTTGCTTAAAATGAATTTAAGCATATATGCTATAAAAGTTGGCAAAACTACTGCAGATATGCTTAATGTCAACAAAGAACTTGGAATGAATGTTTCTATTCTACCAAAGGATAACCCTACCTATGAGGAAGGGAAAACGGCTGAAGAAGGTGCTGCAAATACACAGGTTTTAGATGTGTTTGATGTATTGCTTGCGGGGGTGGAAGCTGATGACTGATCATATTGTTGTTTTTTATGGTTCAAAAAAGGATTTCGAAGCAATGATTGCAGAGACGATTCGACCCGATGAAAATACGATTCCTTTTATGGAGCTTATACAGCACTACAATGCCAGATTGCGACCAAATGAATCTGGGGTCAGAGAATCTGCTTTATACCGGAATATTGATGTAGATAACTGTATTGTCCGGGCAGATGACTATGGTTCTGTGTTAGAACATGTATTATCAAATTTTGTAAATATAGTAACCTTGAACCACGATATTGGAACACTCTATGTACATAATCCGCCAAGGAGGGTACTGGAGTCATTAGTCTCTGCCTATGGTGATGAAATAGAGTATCATGAGTCTGAATATTTAAGCATATCACGCGACACATTGAAGACTATTTTCACAAATTTACAAGCCGATATACAGGGACAAGACCAGTGCAAAAAACAACTTGTTAGCGGTATCTATCGGCTAACAACAGAATCAAAAACAAAGCCAGTTGTACTTATGTTATATGGACCTTCGGGTGTTGGGAAAACGGAAAGTGCAAAAAGCATTAGCAAAACCATGGGTGGAGAACTGCTGAGAATACAGTTTTCAATGATGCAGACTAACGAAGCCTATAACTATGTCTTTGGTTCGGAACACTCAAAAAGCAGCTTTGCAAAAGATATGTTAGCAAGGGAATCGAATGTTATTTTAATTGATGAATTCGATAAGGTTAATCCCGCTTTCTATAATGCATTTTATGAATTGTTTGATGAAGGAACATATGTAGATACGAACTATAAGGTTCATCTTGGACAAGCAATCTTCCTTTGCACATGTAACTTCAGTAGTGAGCAAGAAATCAAGCATGCTTTGGGGCCAGCAATGTTCTCACGCATTGGCTGTTGTATAGAATATAAGGAGTTAACAACAGATCAAAAGAAATACATTATTACAAATTGGTATGAAGCTATCATTGCAACATTGAAAGACGATGAGAAAGAAATCATTCATGAAACAGATATCCTTGAATGGTTTTTAAAGAACGCTGAGAGGTATGATAATATCCGTATTCTAAAAACCAAACTTGAAAACGCGATTTTTGATAAACTTGCAGAGGCATTTGTAATAAACCCTGTATCAAACGAATAATTGTTTTAATTATGTAAGAAAGGTCCTTTGCCGTACATAGCCGGGGTATCCTCACAATGAGAATCTCCCGGCTATTTCTATGTCAGAACGGAGGTGACACAACATGACCAACGAAGAATTGAACACCGCCCTGTATGAAAAGATGTTTGCTGAGCAGGAAACCTACCGGGCGTGGCTGCTTTCCCAGCCCCCGGAGGAAATCCTGAACCACGCCTATGAGTACACGGTGCGGGAGGACATTCTTATGTCGCTGGAATACCACGATCTGCCGGACGCACAGGCAAAGGCCCTGCTGAAATCGCCCAGCCCCCTTGCCGATGTGTTTGCGGATTGGGAGAACAAAGAGACCGGCCAAATGGATGACATCTGGCAGACCGTGGAGGAGCGGGCTAAAGCCGAAGTGCAGAAACATAAGAAGAAAGACGAAAAGGAGCGATAACAGCTCCGGGCCGGTTGGGGTTTCCAGCCGGCCTTTTTACATAGCCGGACTGTTCCAAGCAGTCAATTCACGGCTATGGAAAGGAGGATTTTTATGCCATATATTCCCCCGGAGGTCGTTGCAAAAGCCAAGGAAATGGACTTGCTGACCTATCTCAAAAACTACGAGCCGGGTGAACTGGTGCATTTTGGAGGAAGCACCTACTGTACCCGAACCCATGACAGTCTTAAAATTTCCAACGGCAAATGGTGCTGGTTTTCCCGTGGCATCGGCGGCAAAACGGCTCTGGACTATCTGATCAAAGTCCGGGAGATACCGTTCACCGAAGCGGTTGAGATGATCGTGGGTCAGGCGGCAGTTCAACCGCCCACTTATGAGCCTGCACCGAAAAAGGATGCACCCAAGGTGCTGCTCCTTCCCCCGGCCAGCCGCTGCGCCACCCATGCAGTCAGTTATCTTTCCGGGCGCGGCATAGACAGCGAGGTGATCGACTTCTGTATCTCTACCGGGCGACTGTACGAAAGCAGCGGCAGATACCACAATGTGGTTTTTGTGGGCCATGACCGGTACGGGAAAGCACGGTATGCCAATCTAAGGGGGATCGGCTCTGACTTCAAGGGCGAGTGTAACGGCAGCGACAAGCGGTTCTCTTTCAATATCCCGGCAGAAAACAGTGGGATTCTCCATTTGTTTGAGAGTGCCATCGACCTGCTTTCTTTTGCTACGATCCGTAAATTGAACGGCATGGATTGGAGAAAAGACCATCTGCTGTCGCTGGCA
>DCUA01000008.1:0-4245 GCA_002329675.1 Firmicutes bacterium UBA1426
TTGACAGAGCGACAGTATCTTTTATGCGGACTGAATGTTGAGAAGGTGAAGCTGAGAGAGTTCAATAAGCTTCTGCCATTTGGCCGGCATATTCGGCAGCGATTCAAGCTCCGGAATCTGGTTGAGAGGCTTCCAGTAACTGTAGGCATGTGGCCTGAGGAAATTGTAGTAAGCGACGAACACGGCGACGTGGGAGTCTGCGCCAGAAAAAGAGCCATAGCCGTTGGTTACCCGATAGGAATGCTTGAACGTGCGGTTAAGACGCTCAATGGTCTGCTTAAGCCAGCGGTACTCCGTTGAAACAGGGTCCTTGTTGGTGAGACCAATCACCTGTGTTACATCAAAATCCATTCCCTGCATCTGAAACTGAAGACCCGCGAGGTTGTAAACGGAGTATCCGTCAGCGATGAACTTCAGGGCCTTGCCGGGAAAGGGTGTGAAATGGGAGAATGCCCTGCGTAAAGCAAGCATGCAGGGCTCAAGTGTCCTGGTACTGCTTACCGCATGGCCGATGATGGAGCGCTTGATGACATCCATGACAAGCCAGACATAATGATTGACGCCCTTGACCTTAACATAAGTCTCATCGGCAGCAAGGGAACTCGTGGGTTTGTAGTCGTAGTCGAGGGTGAATTGGGAGACGATGGCGGAGGCGGTGTGAACATACCGTGCAATCATGCCATGGGATATGGCGACACCATGTACGTCAAGCATGACTCTCTGTGTCTGCCGGAAAGACAGGCTGCAGTTCACCACGTAGGTCAGACAAAGGCCCAGAATATGCGGGGAAAACTTGCGGAACTTGAAATTCACGCCTTTACCGGGAATCGAGGAGAGATCCATTTTGAAAAAATCAGTCGCAAATTCACGGTAGATGTAATGGAGTTTGAACCGGTAAGGATGCGTACTGTATTCAGCACGATCCTCAGGAGAAAGCGTGGCAAGAGAGTTTTTGTAGAATTTACAGTGTTTGCTGACACACTTGTGGACGAAAAACCCTTTGCGGTCTTTCACCCTTGTGAGCGTGTTGCCGCAGTAAGGGCACTGAAGAAAGAATGTAGTAGCTGGCTTTCCTTGGAAGAAGCTGTTGCTGCATACCTTGCATAAAAGCTGGCCACGGCCACCATTGTTGTCGTAGAGATACGTATGAGGGGCACCGCAGTAGGGGCATACTGTGCCTGTCTGCGGACCTGCGGAACTGCGTCTTGATACGGGCTTGAGAGGCTTGCCGAAAAGACGCTCGTGCTCTTTGAGCAGCTTCCTGTAATCCTGCTTCTCGAAGGTGCGGACGACTGGAGGTTTGTCTACAGAGAGATGCTTGTACTTTGGGCTTCGTGAGTCGTAAGGCGGCTTCTTGGGAGTTAGGCTTTCGATGATGAAATTAAGTTCTTCAATCTTCGTTAATAGCGATTGAATAAGTTCAAACAAAAATGTTACAATGGTTTTCACAATGACTCCTTTCTCTTTGCGGGGAATGTTTGTAGTGAAACTATTGTATCGCAAAAAGGGGGGTCATTGTCTTTTTTCTTTAAAGGCACGTGAACCCATTGAAATATCAACAAATTAGTGGTGAACACTGAGAAATTAGTAGACACTACGCACAATAAAATGGAGGGCAAAATATGAAAGAGCATTATGTCAGTTTGCTGACTACCGATGAGGAAATACAAGATTTTTTTATGGTAAAGAACATAGCGATAAAACTGGGTTCCAACAAGAAACAATACCTCGACCTGCTTCTGGGAGACACGACAGGTGAAATAACTGCGAAGAAGTGGGACGTAGCGGATACGGAGCTTCCATCGCTTAATGAGATAGAGGCAGGAGAGATCGTCAAGGTAAAAGCCCAGGTCACCGAATGGAATGGCCTCAGACAGCTCAAGATCCTCAGGATCCGCAAAGCCGTCAACCAGGATGATGTTGATCTGGCAGACTTTATCCGCACAGCGCCGGAAAAACCGGAAGATATGCTGGCATTCCTGGAAGATGCGGTAGAATCTATGACGGACGAAGAATTGAAAGCGCTTTGCAAAAGAATCCTTACGGATAATCGGGAGAAACTTCTTTACTATCCTGCAGCCGTGAAGAATCACCACGCGGAGAGGGGAGGCCTCCTCTATCATATGAAGCGCATGATTGCCATGGGAGAGCGTTATTGTGAGGTTTATAAGAACCTGAATCGGGATCTCGTGGTTACTGGTGTCATCATTCACGATATTGAAAAGCTCAACGAAATCGATGCGGAAGAGACGGGTATAGCCACAGGCTACTCCTTTGAAGGGCAGCTTTTGGGCCACCTGGTGCAGGGGGTCAAAACCATCGATCGTCTGGCGGAGGAACTGGGAATAAAAAAAGAAAGAGCAATCATGCTGGAGCATATGATCCTGTCCCATCACTATGAACCGGAGTACGGAAGCCCGAAAAAGCCACTCTTTCCCGAGGCGGAAATACTCCACTATCTGGACATAGTTGATGCGAGAATGTACGATATGGAGGAAGCTCTTTTCGGAACGAAGCCGGGAGAGTTTACAGAAAGAGTCTGGACTCTCGACAACAGAAAACTCTATAAACCACTATAAGAGATGATTAAGTCTTGTACNNGAAGAAGACGGTCATCAGATCTACATTGTCGGTGGGAGCCTCCGGGATATGTTGCTTGGAATCGAACCGGCAGACTGGGATCTGGCGAGCAACGCTCCTTCAGAGAGGCTGATGGAGCTCTTTCCCGATGCAAAAAGCGGCGGTGAAAAATACGGTGTGATCCGGGTAGGAAATGATGATTTTCCGGTGGATGTGGCGGCATTTCGTATAGACGGCAGCTACTCTGACCACAGACGCCCTGATGAGGTGGTATTTACCGACAATATAGAAGAAGATCTGGCCAGACGGGACTTTACCATTAACGGTATGGCTTTTCATCCCCAGCGAGGAGTGATCGACCCATATGGAGGGCAGAAGGATTTATCTGATCGTCTCATCCGCACCATCGGTGATCCGGAAAAGAGATTCGCCGAGGACCCTTTGCGTATACTTCGGGGCATTCGATTAGCGGGGCAACTGGATTTTGATCTGACCATGGAGACCTTTACAGCAATGCAAAAAAACGCATGCCTGCTGGAACAGATAAGCATGGACAGAAGAAGGGATGAATTCGAAAAGCTACTGACTACCAAAAATACAGGAAAAGCTCTCCGAATATGTGCTTCATCAAATGTACTGGACGCTGTTTTCAATGACTGCTACCCGCCGAAAGGCAGGACGGAGAATGGCGATCTTTCCGTTCTGATCCAAAATATCGACAAGGCCAGATGCGATGTGGATCTGCGGCTCGCACTGCTCCTGCTCTGCTTTGAAAAGCAGAAAGCCCTGAAAGCCATCGACGAGCTGAACCTGGGTAAAGAAAGAACGAGGATGCAGAAGGCAGCCCAGAATCTCCTCATGGATCTTTACTTCGCTGTTGATAAGTATTTGCTGAAGAGATTCATCTATCTTAATGGTGAGGATATCTACGAGTTTCTTACAAGTATTTGCAAGCAACAGCGGGAGGTCTATGATTTCCCGGGATACCGCATTGAAAGCAGATATTACATTCTGGACGACATTCGCAAAAACAGAGAGCCTATTTATGTGGAGGATCTGGCTATCAACGGCAGCGACCTTATCGAAGCCGGGATCGTCAAAGGGGAAAAGGTAGGAGAGATGCTGAAAATGCTGGTGGATGTTGTTCACAGGTTCCCGGGCCTCAATACAAAACCCAAGCTGCTCAAAAAGGCGAAGGCTCTGAAAAACCCCATACGGGCCAAGCTCCGCAACATCTACTTTGTGAAATAGGTTTATTATGGAAGAACAAAAAGGGATCCTTTCTGAAATTATTTATCATAACGAGAGTAACGGTTATACCATTGCTGTAATTGAAAACGAAGAAGAGCAGGAACAGTTTACTGCAGTGGGCTATCTCCACAATCCGGACAGAGGCAGAGGGTATCGCTTTACCGGGAAGTGGAAAAACCACCCGACTTATGGAGAACAGTTCGCATTTGAAACCTATGTTGAGGAGATCCCCAAAACTACGGAAGGAATTCAGGGTTTTCTCAGTTCAGGTATCATGAAGGGTATCGGGAAGAAGACTGCCCGGGCGATGGTCAACAAGTTCGGAGAAGATACTCTGCGTATTATCGCTGAAGAACCTCACAGGCTTACAGAGGTCGAAGGTATCGGAAAAGTCAAATCGGAGGCTATCAGCGC
>DCUA01000008.1:4260-4445 GCA_002329675.1 Firmicutes bacterium UBA1426
CTTTATAAGGTGTACGGATCGGATACGATAAAGGCCATCGAAGAGAACCCCTATCAGCTGGTGGATGATGTCTTCGGTATCGGCTTTCGAAAAGCGGACAGGATCGCCGGACTTCTTGGCGTGCCGGGAAATGATCCCCAGCGCATCCGCAGCGGCATCCGCTATACTTTGTGGAGCCATATCAA
>DCUA01000014.1 GCA_002329675.1 Firmicutes bacterium UBA1426
CTGAACACTGACGATTCTGTTTCGGAGAAGCTGCTGAAAGCTGCTAATGTTGCCTCGATCATGTCCACGCAGGATATGCGAAAAGTGTATGAAGAATATATGGACCTTATTATTGCCAGTATCGGATTTATGTTGTTTTTTTCCGGCATCATCGGATTCTGCATTGTGTACATCGCTACCATGATCAGCATCAGTGAGAGGGAAGGCGAGTTCTCATCTCTGCGGGTTCTGGGCTTTACAAAAATGGAGATCTTCCGAATGATACGAAGGGAAAACAATATTATTACGGTGGCAGGAATTTTGGCAGGAATCCCGGTTGGATGGATGTTTTGCAAATATAGCTCAGAGGTTTTCAGTACGGATATCTACAGCCTGGATATGATGCCCACCCTTGGAACTGCTGTATGGGCGGGGGTATTCACAATTGGTTTTGTGTTGCTTGCCCAGCTTGCAACCTACAGAAAGATTAGAAAGCTGGATTTCCTGCAGGCGTTAAAAAATAGAGCCGGATGATAGATCGGACAGACTGGAAAGGATGATTGCCCATGAAAAAGAGTATTAAGAAAAAATGGATCATTGCTATTACTGTGCTCCTCGTACTGATAGCAGCTTCCATCGGCGTCCTATACACAGGGGGGATAGAGGCCGATACCGTGACAGCGGATGAAGGTCCGGTCCGAAAGCTGATCAAAGAGACGGGCACAGTGGAATCGGGCAGTAGGATAGTTGTTGCCTCCAATTTCTCCGGGGAAATCAAAGGTGTAATCGTATCGGAAGGGGACTTTGTCAATGCGGGGGACCTTCTTGTTACCGGGGATGAGAGCGTGGCACAACTTGATTTGAAAAGTCTCCGCGCCCAGTTGTCCGGCCTGGAAGTCTCCCTTGGGAGGGCCAGGGAAGCGGTGCGAAAGAACAAAACCCTTTATGAACAGGGAGCTTTGAGTCGGGAGGAGTATGATGCTTCTACAGCGGCAGAAAGAGAACTGGCGGCGCAGGTATCTTCCTTGCGTTACTCCATTGAGAGCTTCGCAAAATCTTCCGGTGCGACCGGTGTCACAGCGCCTATGGATGGCACGATAACGGAGGTTTATGCCAAAGAGGGAGAATACACTGCCGTTGGTGCAGGTCTGTTTGAAATATCAGATCTGGAAGACCTATATATCGGAGTGGATCTGATCGCTGAGGATGCGGATAAGGTGGAAGCAGGAGATTCGGTCCTGGTTTACGCAGGGGACAGCGGCGGTCTCCCTGCCACAGGCAGCAGCGTCCGCCGCATCCATCTAAAAGCCCGGGAAGAGCTCTCGGGTCTTGGAATCATCCAGAAGAGGGTCAAAGTAGAGATCCGGATGGAACCCTCGATATCACTGCGGCTGGGCAGTGATGTAGATATTGAGATCATCGTGGATGAGAAGGAAAATGTACTGAGGGTTCCGGTAAATGCAGTTTTTAAGCTGGATGGGAACCATTATGTCTTTGTTGCAGAGGATGGCAGGGCACGGATGCGACAGGTGGAAACGGGTCTGGAAGGGGATGACCACATTGAGATCATTTCCGGGCTGACGAAGGGAGAACTGGTGATCCAGTCGCCCGGAAACGAAATAGAGGACGGAGTCCGACTGAAATAAACCCAGCCACAGGGACACAGCCACGGGGACAGACCCCGTGGCTGCTTTTTAACCCAAGGGGACAGACCCNNGGGGACAGACCCTCTGGCAGGTCTGTCCCCCTGGTTGCTTTTGCACCCACGGGGTCTGTCCCTCTGGCTGGTTTTTAACCCACGGGGTCTGACCCCGTGGCTGTGTCCCCGTGGCTGCTCTCAGAATTACATTGAAAATCTGCTGATAAAATGGGATAATAAACTATAATTTTGAAAAATGTCCAATAGAATCGACAATCGAGGAGATCGACAATGAACATCAAAGAAATCGCTCGACAGGCGGGAGTATCCGTTGCAACGGTGTCCCGGGTTTTGAACCACCCTGAGACGGTGGCTCCGAAAACCCGTGCGCGCATCCTTGCGCTGATGGAGCAGATGGACTATAAGCCGAACTGGTTTGCCAGAGGCTTGAATTTCAATAAAACAGATACCATTGCTTTGCTGATTCCCAATATCATGAACCCCGCATACGTGGAGATCGCTGAGGGTGTGGAATCCGTGGCAAACCAAAAAGGTTATACAGTGCTCCTATGCATCACTGAGGGTGAGGATATAAAGGAGCGGAAATACATACAGACTCTCATCGATCGCCATATCGACGGAGTCATTTTAGTATCCTCGCTATTGAACAGCGATGAGCTGGACCACCTGAAACAGCAGGGGGTTGCTGTGGTGCTGATTGGAGAAAACAGCAGCAATTCCTCTGAACCGATGGTCCGCATTGACTGTTGCGCCGCTGCCTATGAGGCGGTACAACACCTGCTTAATTGCGGGCACAAGGACATCGCCCTGGTCTACGGTAAAGCCCCCGAAATGGAAAACAAAAGAAAGATAGAAGGATACTGCAATGCTCTGAAGGAAGCGGGCATTCCCTTGAGAGAAAGCTACCTGATACCGGAGGAAAACACCATCGAAGGCGGCTATGTGGCCACCAGAAAACTGCTTGCATTGAAGAACCGCCCCCGGGCCATTTTTACCACCTCTGATCTTCTGGCCTTTGGGGTCATTGACGCTCTGCGGGATGCGGAATTATGTATTCCGGAGGATGTGGCAGTCATGGGCTTTGATAATATCCGTATGTCCAGCCTGATGGTACCAAAACTCTCCACCGTTGCAAAGCCCCTGCATAAAATGGGACTTTCCGGAGCCAGGCTGCTCCTGGATGTCATCGAGAGCAGAAGAAACGGCGATATGGCCATGAAAGATATCGTACTTCAATCCAAGCTAAAGATAAGAAAATCCTGTGGACACAAAGAGAGAATAAAAGAGATATTTTAGGAGAAGTGCAAGGAGTTAGACTATGAAAACCAATTTTTTAGGGCTGACATTGGAGAGTCCTATAATCGTAGCCGCCGGACCATGGAACCGGGATGGCGAAAGCATCCGAAGAAGTCTGGCCACCGGGGTGGGAGCTGTGATCACGGAGACCATTGTCAGCGATCCCGTCATCGATGTAAAGCCGCGCATAGCCTACGATGGCCTGGGAGCGCAGAATATCCGCCTGTTCAGCGATGTGCAGATCGAGGGCTGGGAACGGGAAATGGATATAGCCAAGAGCAACGGCGGCATCGTAATTGCAAATGTCTCTGCCCACACTCCTTCAGAATTGGCATATCTGGCGGTCAAAATGGAAAAATACGGCGCGGACGGTATTGAGCTGGGACTCTCGACCCCCATGGGAGTGGATCTGGAAGTTGCGGCGTCTCATCCGGAAGAAGTGTACGAGATGACCCGCTATGTGGTGGAGAATGTTAAAATCCCGGTCATGGTCAAGCTCTCGCAAAACGTGACCAACCTTCCCAGAGTTGCCAAAGCTGTTCAAATGGCCGGTGGCTCTGCCGTTTCTGCCATCAATGCTATTCGTTGCGTTTTAGGCGTAAACATCCGGACAATGGAGCCCTTGCTCCCTACTTACGGCGGTTATTCCGGCGTTCCCATAAAGCCCCTGGGGCTGGCATCGGTAGCTTCCGTTGCCCAGACTGTGGACATTCCCATCTGTGGTGTCGGAGGAATCGACTCCTATGAAAACGCCCTGGAATACATCATGCTGGGAGCATCCGCAGTACAGGTGGGCACGGCGTTAATGATCAAGGGACGGGATTATGTCACAAAAATGGTGGAAGATCTGCATCGTTGGGGCGAAGAGAACAATATCAGCGACGTCAAAGAGATTCGTGGAAAAGCCTTAGACAAACTGAAATCCTTTGAAGAAATCAAGACTGACCCCCTCACTTGTCATGCAGATAACCAAATACCTTGTATAGAAGGCTGTAATATGTGTATAGAAGCATGCATGTATGGCGCTGTCAGCAGACTTGAGGAGGGAGGGATCCGGATCGATTCTCAGAAATGCACCGGATGCGGTCTTTGCACCTTTTTATGCGAAGCTGGCAAGCTGAGTCTGAAATGGTGACATACGATCCTCGCGAGCAAAATTAGTTATTCCAATTTTCTTTTATTTCGGTCAATTCCCTTGCATATTATTGGAGAAGTGGTACAATGTAAATGCCATGTAACTGGTTACAACACTATCGGATATAGATGGATATCCGTTAAGATGTTAAGCAATCCGTAGTATAGGAAGGAGTGAGATGCGTTGAGTAAGGTAGATAAGAGGAAGTACACCGACGAGGCAGAATATGGCTACAATCTCAGAACAGCAAGAGAAGAAGCAATGAGGTGCCTCCTGTGTATTGACGCCCCTTGCAGCAAAGGCTGCCCTGCCGGAACAGATCCGGGAAGTTTCATCCGTTCCATTCGATTTAATAATGTGAAGGGTGCTGCCGAAACCATCCGGAAAAACAATGTTTTGGGAGGATCCTGCGCAAGGATTTGTCCCTATGACCGGCTTTGCGAAAAAGAATGCAGCAGAACGGGTATTGACAGACCTATTCAGATCGGCAGACTGCAGAGATTCGCAGTAGATCAGGAAAAAGCATTCAAGATGAAGATTCTGGAAGCTCCCAAGAAGAAGAAACCCTTCAAGGTAGCTTGCGTTGGTGCCGGCCCTGCTTCATTGGCCTGTGCCGCAAAGCTTGCTCAGGCAGGTTATCAGGTCACAATTTACGAAGAGAAAGACAAAGCCGGAGGCGTTTTGACCTACGGAATCACACCGAGCCGCTTACCGGAACATGTGGTAGCGTTCGATGTAAAAACAGTTAAAGATCTGGGTGTAAAATTCGTGTTCAACACGAAGGTCGGAAGAGACGTAGATCTCAACGAAGAGGGCTACGATGCCATATTTATCGGAGCCGGACTTTGGGGAGCTTCACTTCCTGAGATTCCCGGAATCGACAAGGAAGGCGTTTGGACAGCCATTGATTTCCTGAAGAAGGGCAGAACCGAAAAAGAAAACTTCTACCCCGGTGAAAATGTGATCGTCGTTGGCGGCGGTGACGTTGCTGTAGACTGTGCGGTTACCGCGAAGCTCTTGGGCGCCAAGAATGTACATATTGTTTACAGAAGAACCATCGAAGAAGCACCCGCGAACATGACAGAATTCCAGTATGCACTTTCCCTGGGGATCGGCATGACCACCAATATGGCTCCGGCCGAAGTTCTGGGCAGCAAGAAAGTTGAAGGAATGGCCTTCAACGGCAGAGACGGTGTTTCTGGCCTGAAGCTCAAGGCAGATGCCGTAGTATTTGCTATCGGACAGAAACCCGAGGACATGACAGCAATTGCTGGAGTCAAAGTCACAGAAAAAGGTAGAATCAAGGCAACCGCCAGCGGAAAAACCAACCTGGCTAAAGTATTTGCAGCCGGTGACATAGTAAATGGCGGAGATACAGCAGTTGAGGCTGTTAAAGAAGGAAAGGATGCAGCTGACAGCATCATTGCCTACCTTACAAAGAAAGAAGGTGTGAAATAAGATGGCTGTTAAGAAAGATTTATCGATTGAATATATGGGCGTAAAGTGCGAAAACCCGTTTTTCCTTTCTTCCTCCCCGGTAGGCGGCAACTATGACATGGTTGCAAAAGCTTTTGAAACAGGCTGGGGCGGCGTCTTCTTCAAGACAATTGGTATCTTTGTAGCGGATGAGTGCTCGCCCAGATTTGACCAGAATGACAAGGCAGGTATGCCCTGGATCGGCTTCAAAAACATGGAGCAGATTTCAGACAAACCCACCGAAAAGAACTTTGAGTTCCTCTATAGACTCAAGAGAGATTATCCGGATAAGGTAGTCGTCTCCAGCGTAATGGGTAGCTGCGAAGAGGAATGGGAGCAGTTGGGAATCATGTCCGAGCAGGCCGGTGCAGACCTGATCGAATGCAACTTCTCCTGCCCGCAGATGACAAGCCACGCTATGGGTTCTGACGTAGGAACGAACCTCGAATTGGTTGAGCAGTACTCCAGAGCCATTTCCAAGGTTACCAAGCTTCCCGTCATCGCAAAAATGACCCCGAATATCACTATCATGGAGCCTGCAGCTATTGCAGCCATTAAGGGCGGCGCAAAGGGTATCTCTGCCATCAATACGGTAAAATCCATCACCAGCATGGACTATGAGAACATGACAGGTATGCCGGTTGTCAACGGCGTTTCCTCCATCTCCGGTTATTCCGGCACAGCGGTTAAACCNNTCCGGTATCGGCGGAATCGAGACCTGGAACGATTGCCTCGACTACATGTTAGTGGGCGCCAGAAACATTCAGGTAACTACAGCTGTTATGCAGTACGGTTACGAGATCGTTAAGGACATGATCAACGGTATGTCTCATTTCATGGATGAAAGAGGCATCGATGACATCTCCGAACTGGTCGGATTGTCTCTTCCGAATCTGGTTCCAGCCGAAGAACTGAACCGCGACTTCAAGGTCATCCCCAAGATCGATCTGAAGAAATGCGTTGGCTGCGGCAGATGCTATGTATCCTGCTACGATGCGGCTCATCAGGCCATCGATTGGGACGATAAGAAGAGAAGACCCTCCATCAATGACGAGTGCGTCGGCTGCCATCTCTGCCTGAATGTCTGCCCAGTGAAGGATTGCATCCTGCCGGGCGAGATCAAGTGGAAGGAAGGCAGAACGCCGGTCGAAGTCAAGATTAAGCACAATTACGTTTAATCCAGACAAATCCAAGTCAAATACATAAATCTCTTCAGGCCGGCCACGGAGTTATCCGTGGCTGGTCTGTTTTCAAATGGCAGGACAGCTCATTCAGAAGGAAGGACAGCTCATTCAGAAGGAAGGACTGGCCTCCATAAGAGGTCCTGCCTTCCAGGACCAGCCTCCAAGCCTGTCCTCCAGGACCAGCCTCCAAGCCTGCAGTTCGGACTGCACTCCTGGACTGCACTCTAGGATTACCTCCAGGTCCGGTCAACATGTCGGCCCAGCATACAGGTTTCTGCCTGTAGGTGGCCCTTCTGTATATAATGAAGCTTTTGACGGTGTCAAAAGCCACTGTTAAGTGTCCACGACCACAGAATTTTATTGGTTGAGATACTTTCTGTATACCGAATAGCCGCTTGGTATACAGATTTTCGATAAGAGGATGTTATCTGTATACCAGATAGCCGCTTGGTATACAGATTATTGGTTTTTGTCTTTCTTTAGGTGGACAGCACCTACTAAATATCCCTTGCTGGAGCCAAGAGTATACAGATTTTCAGATTAGATAGTGTTATCTGTATACC
>DCUA01000232.1 GCA_002329675.1 Firmicutes bacterium UBA1426
ACGCGGATTTTGCAATGACGGAAGAAGGGAAACTGAAAACCAGACCTGTCGGTAATTAGTTAGTGAACAATCTTGGAAAGAGGATGTTGATTTCTGTAGATAAAGTTGAAAACTGAGATGATGAAATATTTATTTTTAGCAATAACACTGTTGTTTGCAAGTTTGTCTTTTGGGCAATCTGATCCTCAAAAAAACAGTGAAGTAGCATTGCAAAGAGATACAACAATCTCAAATTCCAATTACGACAAGGCATTGGCCGTGAAGTTGGGTGCAGATGACTACGGGATGAAAAGTTACTTCTTTGTTATCCTGAAGACGGGGACGAATACTACTACAGACAGAGACTTTATTAGCGAAAATTTCAGAGGCCATTTAGATAATATCCAAAGACTGACGCAAGAAGGGAAATTGGTTGTGGCAGGCCCATTAGGGCAGAATGAAAATAGCTACAGGGGAATTTTTATTCTGAACAATATTGATTCAGCGGAGGAAGCGCGAGAGTTATTACTCACTGATCCCGCTATCAAAAGCGGATTGTTGAATTTTGAGATTTTCACTTGGTATGGTTCCGCTGCGTTACCCGAATATTTGCCCGTTTCCGATAAAATATGGAAAGTCAATCCTTGACAATAATCGATATTCCGTTAGGTTAATCTATTGGTTGATGAACTGGTAGAAGAAAGATCGTTGCGAATCGTAAGAAATTAATAAAAGATAATTTATGGCAGAGTTAAAGACAAAACAGCATAATGGAGATGTTCACGAGTTTATCGACTCGTTTGCCGATACGGAGCAAAAGAAAAAGGATAGTTTTGATCTCTTGAAATTGATGCAGGATTGTACAGGTTTTGACCCCAAAATGTGGGAGAATCCATTATCGGATTCGGAAGTTATCATTACAAATCGGAAAGAAGCCGTCAGGAGGGGGATTGGCCGTTTGTTGCAACGGACACGCGACCATTCAATTCGATACTAAACCGTTCTCCTTGGTAACGAGAGCCAATAGGCTAAGTCAAATAATAGTAGATAAGCCTGTTATTTTCCGGGCGGAATGCCGCAAAAAAGCAAATAAACGTTTACTCCCCGTCATCATTAAGTATATGAGATTACTCTCTGTCACATGACCTTCATTAGTATAATGACAAGGGGGTAACATCAGTAAAATTTGTTTTATATGTTTGTGTTCCTTCATTTTTCTTTTTCTAAGAGGGTTTTTCTATCTTTGTTTTATAGAGAAGATATAGGAACCCGTAAAATTGATTGGAATGAAAAATTTGGATTACGGAATCATCGGGAACTGCCGCACCGCGGCATTGGTATCGAAAACCGGGAGTATAGACTGGTTCTGTCTCCCCGATTTTGATTCCCCATCTGTCTTTGCGAAACTGCTGGACGAGGAAAAAGGGGGTAGTTTTCATTTTGAGGTGTCGGATGAATATACCATTACCCAGAGTTATCACGGGCATACCAATATGCTGTTGACAAGGTTTGAGTCGCCTGAGAACGGGTTTATCGTGTTCGATTATATGCCCCGTTATCAGACCGAGGCGAACCGCTATTATATGCCGCCGGAAATTCACCGGTATATCAGGGTCACGAGAGGACGGCCGTTAGTCAAAATAATTTACGATCCAAAGATTAACTATGCCAGGGAAGAGGTCCGCCATGAAATAGTGGGGAGTTATATTAAAACGCATTCAGCAGAAGATTCAGAAGATAAAATCTATCTCTATAGCAGTTTTGATCCGGAAGTAGTGATCAGCCGTGAGGAGATTGAGCTGGCCGGACATCATTTCTTTCTTTTGTCGTATAACCAGAAATTAATGACTGTGGATATCAACCGTATCCTGTTGGAGTATGAGCGCACGAAAGTGTATTGGCTCAATTTCGTGAATCGCTCCAGGGATTATCTGCAATACAACGACATGATCAAACGCAGCCTGCTTGTACTTAGATTGTTGTCATACCAGGAATCGGGAGCCATGTTGGCAGCGGTGACTACCAGCCTGCCCGAAAGCATCGGGGAAAACAGGAACTGGGATTACCGCTTCTGTTGGTTGCGCGATGCTTCCATGTCGATAGATACGCTGCTGTTCATGAAACAGCGGGCAACGGCAGAGCGTTTTATCGGTTTTGTGAAACGCATCCTGAAGTCGTCCCGTAACGAAACCATCCAGATCATGTATGGTATCCGTGGTGAACGTGAACTGACGGAAGAGGAACTGCCCCATTTAAGCGGTTACGAGGGATCACGTCCTGTAAGGATCGGGAATGCGGCCTACTATCAGGAACAAAACGACTCCATTGGCTATCTGTTGGATGTTATTTATAAATACTATCTCTATTTTCCCGGTACGCTGGACGAAGTGGAGGAGATATGGGAGATCATCAAGAATCTGGTGCGCTCGGTATTGGCTGCGTGGGACAAACCGGACAGAAGCATCTGGGAATTCCGTACAAGGAAGATGCATTTTGTCTTTTCGAAAGTGATGAGTAGGGTGGCTGTTGACAGGGCATCGCTGATTGCTGAACTGTTACATAGGGATAGCTATGCCGAGAAATGGCGCCGGAAAGCGGATATGATCAAGGCGGAAGTGCATGAAAAGGGATGGAGCGAAGAGTTGCAATGCTTCACTCAGGCCTATGGTAATACCGATTATGATTCTTCGTTGTTACTTATGCAGTTCTATGATTTCATCGAACCCGACAATGAGCGGTACGTAAAAACGGTAAAGGCCATCAAAGAGCACCTTTATCATGAAGGACTTATGTACCGTTATAAAGCAGAGGATGATTTCGGTGTGCCTACCTCTTCATTTACTATCTGTACTTTCTGGCTGATCGAGGCGCTTTTTAAGATCGGCGAAACAGAGGAGGCACGTGAAATATTTGAGAAGATGATTTCCTATTCCAATCATCTGGGGCTCTACAGCGAAGATCTCGATTTTAAGACCAAACGTCAGTTAGGCAACTTCCCGCAGGCTTATTCACACCTTGCATTTATTAACACAGCAGTGCTGTTCTCGGAGGAGAAGCACCTTTCCAAATTTATTCGTCCGTAACAGCTGGAGTCCCTTTTTCTCCCGTAGCGGCAGAGTTGATCTTTGCAAATGAACCGGGATAGTACCGATTGATAAAATCGATCAGTTTTTCGCGGACAGCTACCCGGAGATCCCAATTGCTGGATGAGTTGTTACTGCTGACCAATACCCTTATCTCTTTGTACCACTGCTTGCTTTCGGTGACTTGGATGTTATGGACACGTCCATCCCAATTGGGGTCATCTTCCACTATGCGTGCCAGTTCTTCACGCAATGGTTCCAGAGGCAGGTCGTAAGAGACATACAGGAATACTGTTCCCAATATATCGGAAGTGGTTCTTGTCCAATTTTGTATGGGGTTGTTCAAGAAATAATCGATAGGTATGATTAACCGTCGCTCATCCCAGATCTTTACCACGGCGTATGTGATATTGATTTCTTCAATACGCCCCCATTCTCCCTCGATGACTACTACATCATCCAGTCTGACCGGCTGTGTAAAAGCAATCTGGATACCGGAGAATATCTGTCCGAAACTACGTTGGGCTGCGAATCCTATAATGATCCCCGCCACTCCTGCCGAAGCCAGCAGGCTGACACCCAGTTGCCTGACTGAATCGATGGTCATCAGTGCTATCGAAAAGAAGATAAAGGCTGTGAGTATGATCGTGATCCTCTCGATCATACTCATCTGTGTAAGCCTCTTCCTAGCTTCAAGATTATTGGGATTATTGATGTCGAGCTTGTTCTGCCAATAATGAAAGGTACCCCTGATAATCTGTACAATTATCCATCCGAGTGTGAGAATCAGCAATATCCGGCTTATTTTCTGTAAGACTTCAAAAGTGCGTGCATCTTCCTGTAACAGCGTACTGAATATATTTAATAATATAGCGAAAATGAT
>DCUA01000016.1 GCA_002329675.1 Firmicutes bacterium UBA1426
TGAACTTATATTGACAATTCCATTCCTTATATAAAAGATTTGAGTTTGATCGTGCAGGCGAAGCCGCCGTAAAAAGATCAATAGCAAGGTGGCATAAAGGAGGATGGCTGAATCATGCACTTGCTAGACATCAGTGGAATGTTATCCGAAAAAAGTACAGTTGTGACATTTTCCCAGGTATTACTGTAGGAAAAGATTTGAGAATTGAACATCCAATGTGGACATGTATTGGAAAAACAACGGTACTTGGTGATAATGTAAGAATTTACAATAACGTATTAGTTATTGCAAAAGTAACGGGGGATGAACAAAGGACCTCAAATAACGAGAGAAGGCATGCAAAGATAGGAAATGATGTTGTGTCGGGGAGTGGGTGTACTATAATAGGTCCCGTTTCTATTGGCGATGATTGTATTATTGGTGCGCGGGCCATAGTTACTCACGATGTTCCTCCACATTCTGTAGTAATTGGTACTAATCAAATTCGAGAAAAGAAAGAGAACGAGAGTGCACCAGCATACTCAAAAGATTAATTCTTTCAGTATAACACTTCACTGATCTCAGGTGATTTCTTATGAACATCCTCGTTACAGGCGGGGCCGGGTATATTGGCTCCCATACGATAATTGAACTGATAAACGCAGGCCACAGTGTATGTGTGCTTGATAATCTCTGCAACTCCTCACGGGAGTCTCTTCAACGAGTCGAGCAGATCGCAGGTCAGCCTGTTCCGTTTCATAGGGTTGATATTCGTGACCGTGCTGGGCTAGAAGCGGTCTGCTCGGAACAGCAGTTTGATGCCTGCATCCACTTCGCAGGGCTTAAAGCGGTAGGAGAGTCAGTATCTCTCCCTTGGGAATACTACGAGAACAATATCAACGGAACTCTGATTCTTGTCGATGTTCTAAGAAAACACGGCTGCAAGAACATCATCTTCAGCTCCTCGGCTACAGTCTACGGTGATCCGAGCATCATCCCCATTACTGAAGCCTGTCCGAAAGGCACCTGCACCAATCCTTATGGCTGGACGAAATGGATGATCGAGCAGATTCTGACCGATCTCCATACGGCGGACAACTCCTGGAACATCGTTCTGCTTCGCTACTTTAATCCGATAGGAGCGCATCCGAGCGGCCTAATCGGCGAGAACCCGAATGGCATTCCGAATAACCTGATGCCCTATATCACGCAAGTGGCGGTAGGCAAGCTTGAGAAGCTTCACGTTTTCGGTAACGACTATGATACGCCAGACGGTACGGGAGTCCGGGACTATATTCATGTAGTGGATCTCGCTCGTGGCCATGTTGCTGCTCTGAAGGCGATAGATCAGAACTGCGGCGTGGAAATCTACAACCTCGGAACAGGCAAGGGTTATTCTGTCCTTGACATGATCCGTGCTTTTGAAGAAGTGAACGGGGTAAAGATTCCGTATGTGATTGAAGGTAGACGTCCCGGCGATATCGGGACTTGCTACTCAAATCCGGGAAAAGCGGCAGAGGCGTTGGGTTGGAAGGCTGAGTACGGAATTAAAGAGATGGTGCGAGATGCCTGGAACTGGCAAAAGAAGAATCCAAATGGATACGAATAAAGAAATCTGCACTCGTTGCGGAAAAGAAACTGAATATGATGTGGGAATTCCTGTAACTCTTCGCCGCTACTATGTTGAAGGTTCAGGACAACTGTGTGAAGAGTGCTGGCAGGAATTATATCCTGTTCCGGATACAAACAAAGGTAAATCAGATGCTTAAGTTTTGCTATGGGCGGGCAATTGTTCCGACAACAAAAATTGAGTATATTCCTGTGGAGTTTGTGGATGACCCTAAAGATTTGCAGGCAGCGGTATCAGTACTAGCGCGATACAGAAGGAATCTTGCAAGGATAAAATATGTTGAGGATGCTCTGGAGGATTTTGCACAGTTAAAGAAAACGATGCAGGAGCCGACCTTCTACGGTCAGATAGCGTTAGAACGAAAAGCAAGGTCGTTCTTTTTGGAATTTGATATGTTCCTTGATCACTGGCAGAAGTATATAGCCCATCACCCTGAACATGAAAAATTCAAGAATCTGATGGATGATGAAACCCACAAAGCGTTTGATTCATCTGATGACTACGCTCTTGCTACGATGCTGAGAAATTATATCGCACACAATGCAGATGTGATTCAAACTTCCTTCTGGGGAGCGGGGCATTATGACGTTGGATGCCATAAAAAGATTCTTCTGAGCGATAAGACCTTCAACAAAACAAAGAGAGCAATAATTGAAAGACAGCCAGCTGATTTGATCTCATTGACGCGAGTAATGGGTGGAGCACTGGCAAAATTATCAGAAGTTCATTCTGCTCTGATGACTTTTGATATGGACGAGGCCGTGAAGGCGGCAGCAGAGAAAGTTGCTCCGGTTATCAATAAGATTAGAGAAAGTGGCACTTATCAGAATTGGTATTTCTATGATGAAGATGGACCGGAACTTATGACAACAGACAGTAACGGAAAACCCATAGAATTTATCAAGGGACAGTATGTTGAAAACCTTCCGTGGAAAGATTACGAAGAACTGATAAATGGCATTGTATCAATCACACGTGAATTAGAGTGACTGTTTGCATTATTAAACATATCCACTGTCATCCTTCTGTGGTAGACTACAAACAACTACCACAGAAGGGTGGCGGTGAACCCAAGAAAAAGGTAGGTGATGGAAATGAACCCAATCGGATCGAAGATCCGTTCCCTCCGACAACAACGGCACTGGACCCAACAAATACCCAACAAACACTTGCCAACCTCTGCTCCTTCCCCGGCCCGTGGACAGTAAGCAGGTTGGAAACGCGAGGAACGGATAGCTTGAGTACTTTGGAAATCGTGTGTGGGGCTTTCGGGATTGAAGTGATTACGACGGACGCACTTGGGCGCTTGGATCGGAAAATGAGTGCGCTCATGTCGGAAAATGAGTGCGAAACCGACGGATTCGAGTGCAACAGGTAATTTTTGCGGTACAATCTTCTTACACGCATTCATGCGTGAATAAGAAGGAGGTCACACTGATGACTAACTACCGCGAAATCTTGCGGTTAGCCGACATAGGGCTAACCCGAACGAGCATTGGAGCAACACTCGGATACTCACGAAACACCGTGGCAGAGGTTCTTAAACGCGCAGAGGATAAGAACCTAAACTGGCCACTGCCAAGCGGCATGGGTGATGAAGATCTGGAGGTCTTGCTTTACCCGGAAAAGGCATCAAAGGAAACCAAACGGTTATCTCCCAACTACGAGAAGATACACAAAGAACTCGGAAGACGCGGCGTCACATTCTCTTTGCTCTGGGATGAATACTGTGCTGATTGCAGTCAGGCCGGAGAAATCCCATACGGGTACACTCAGTTTAGATATCACTATTATGAGTACGTTCGGCAACACAAAGCAACAATGCATATCGAGCACAAACCTGGATATGAGGCTGAAGTTGATTGGGCCGGCACTGAACTTCATGTCATGGACAGCGCTACTGGGGAGTTGCTGAAAGCACACCTGTTCGTTGGAGCGCTTCCGTACAGTGGATATATATACGCAGAGGCCTTCTTCACTATGGATAATGAGGCGTGGATCAACGCTCATGTTCATATGTTTAACTTCTTTGGCGGTGTCCCAAAAATCCTAACACCCGACAACCTCAAAACTGGTGTTGTTAAAGCAGATGCGTTTGAGCCCAAGCTGAATCGTAGTTATGCTGAGATGGCTGAATACTATGGCTGTGCAGTTGTTCCGGCCAGGATTAAAAAGCCAAAGGACAAGCCAACCGCTGAAGGTGCGGTGGGTAAAGTGACCACTTGGATCATCGCA
>DCUA01000119.1 GCA_002329675.1 Firmicutes bacterium UBA1426
AAGGGTCTGTCCCCGTGGTTGGTCAACGCAGGTCGATGACCATAAACTGGATCTTCTCGGAACCGTTCCACCGATTGATCTCCGGATAACCCGCTATATCCACCGGCCGTCCCTGTTCATAGTATTCTCTGAACTCATCCGCCCTGTTAAAGAGGATGCAGGAGACCCCATCGGCGTAAAAGCGCACATGCTGCTGTCTGTCTCCCATGTAACAGGGACCGGACAGGGAGACCCCGCGTATCGCAATAATAGGTTTGGAGTTTTTGTGACCGTAGGGCTCAAACTTCTCAATACAGGAGATCAATTCATATTTGAGCTCCTCGGCCTCAAGCTCGATGTCTATGTTGAGCCTGGATTGGAATAACAGGGGATCGGTGCGATAGCGGCTTTCTGCGGAAGTGCAGAGCGCTTCCCGCAGGACCTGCAGATTTGCGCTGTCCATGGTAAATCCGCAGGCTCCTGCGTGGCCGCCAAATTTGTCAAACAAGTGGCTGCACGCAGAAAGCATTTCATACAGATCCAGGCCTTCTATGCTTCTGCCCGTCCCCTTCAGCTTATTCTCACCGGTAGGGGTGACGATTATTGTCGGCAGATTGTATTTATCCTTTATCTTTCCTGCAACGATACCGGTGATTCCCTCATGTGCATTGGGAAGATCCAGGATCAGAAATCTTTCCTGACATCCGCACTCATCTATCTGTGCTACGGCTTCTTCGAAAGCAATATCCTGGATCCGCTTTCTCTCCCGGTTGTTTTCCAGCAGGCAATCCGCTGCCTCTTTCCATTCCTGTTCCGTGTCGGCTGTGAGCAGCTTTACACCGGTCCTGGCCGAAAGCATGCGGCCTGCCGCATTCAGATGAGGCACTATAACATATGCAATATTTTCAGAATTTATTTCACCATCTTTTAGTCCGGCTCCCTTTATGAGCATGGAGAGACCTGATCTCTTTCCGCTATTGATCATTCGAATACCATACTTGACCATCGTCCTGTTTTCACCGGTAAGCGGAACAATGTCGCCCACCGTTGCAATAGCCACCAGATCAAGCATTTTATTCAGATCTGCCTTTGTTAGTTTCTTTGGTAATTTGCGTTGCAATGCCTGCGCTAGCTTAAAGGCCACACCACATCCGGAAAGTCCCTTTTCCGGATAAGGACAGTCCTCCTGTTTCGGGTTGATCAACAGGCAGGACGCCGGCTTGTCATTGAGATTATGATGGTCTGTTACAATAACATCCATACCCAGCTCTTTTGCATATTCCACTTCGTCATAAGAAACGCTGCCACAGTCTATGGTTATGATGAGATGGGTACCCCTGTCTTTAATTTTTGCGATGGCCTCCTGATTCAGCCCATAGCCTTCTTCAAAACGGGAAGGAATATAGTAGGACAGATCCGCATTCAGCTTACCCAGTATTTCTATCATCAGGCTGACGCNNCATATCCTTCATTAAAAAAGGATCATGGGTCAGTTGCGGTCTGTCGGATAGGAACTCTTCCACAGACTCCTGACCTATGATTCCTCTTTTTTCTAAAAGTGATATCAAAATGTCTTTATTATCTTCTTTTATGGGAAAAACCCATTGTTTCTGCATTATTACTCCTGTTACAGATAGTTTCTTGGATTCTTGTATTCACCGTTGACACGGACCTCAAAGTGGAGGTGTGGACCTGTTGACATGCCCGTACTCCCTGACAGGGCAATAGTCTGTCCTCTCGTGACTATATCGCCGGTCTTCACTTTCAGCTGACTGTTATGGGCATACAGAGTTACGATACCACCACCGTGGTCGATCATTACCATATACCCGTAGCTGTTGTTCCAGGCAGCTTTGATGACCTTTCCCGCATTGGCTGCAACCACTGTGTTGCCTTTCGCCACACCGATATCCATACCCGTATGTAACTTCTTTACCTTCAGGATGGGATGGACCCGATAGCCGAACTCCGAGGTAACTCGCTTTGTGGACGGTACCGGCCACCCAAGTACACCTCCCACGTAATCCCCTGTGCCCTGAAGCTTAAGAATTTCTGCAATAAGTGCATTTGCTTCCTCGTTGACAGCATCGATCTGCTTTTCCAACGCCTTGTTATCGCTGGCTATTTCAGCCTTCAACTGGGAAACATCACCCCTGCTGGCCTGGAGTTGACCCTGTTTTGTAGCCTCTGCTTGCTTTTTCGTGGACAGCGTGGCCCTAAGTTCTTCCAGCTGCTTTCTGTACTTATCGATAGACTTGTGCTGTTCTTCCAGCTGTTCCAGCAAGGATACATCGTTGTCAAAGATCTTCTGAGCCATATCCAGGTTGGTGAGAAAATCCGTTATGCTCTCCGAACCTAATAGAACTTCCAGGATCCCGACATCTCCGTTTTTATACATTGCACGGATCCGGTCAGCCATTTCATCGTTCTGTTTATCAATTTCAGATTGCTTGGCCTTAAGCTGAGCCTCAACTTCCGCTATTTTCTTGTTGGTCTGCGCAATTTCGCTCTGCAGATCCCGGATTTCCCCTTCGGCTGCCTTAATGAGGTTGTCCAAATTCTTGATCTGAGAATTCAGCTTGCTTTCTTCGGCCTTCCCTGCCTTCAGCTGAGACTGCAGCCGATTGATCTGCCTGTTTAGTTCATCCAGCTTGTCCTGCTCATTGCCCCCGTAGCTGAGGCCCACGCTCAATATTGAGAATAACAGCATCGCAACAAGACTGTAGCAAATCCAACCTTTCTTCCTCATCTTAGAACCCCTTCCCCTTATGTGTCTAAAAATCTCCGCATTGAAATAATGCTCCCAACGGCTCCGATGCTGATACCGAGAGCCATAAATATCATAATAAGATTTATGATCAGGAAACGCTCCGGAACCATAGTGACGGAAAACATCAAAAACATATCCGTCCCGAAGAGTTCCATGATCTTGTTGTAAACCAGACTCACCAGTCCCACAGAAACGCCTGCGGAAAGAAATCCGATGAGCATACCCTCCACCAGGAAGGGACCTCTGATAAACCAGTTGTTCGCGCCCACATATTTCATAATGTTGATTTCACGCGCTCTTGCCAGGACAGTGAGCTTGATGGTGTTGGCAACGACAACCACGGACACCACTACAAGTGAGATGATGATTACCAGAGCTCCTGTCCGGATATAGTTCGTCACAGCAAGTAACTTGTCGACTGCGGTCTGGTAATACTTGATATCTTCTATTCCTTCAAACTTCTTTGCAACTTCCACCACACTGTCCGCCAGTGACAAATCGGATACCTGCACCCTTATGGAGTTGGGAAGGGGATTCTCCGTGAATCCGTCCAGTAAATAACCCTTATCTCCCCATTTGACCTTGTATTCCTTCATGGCGTCTTCCTTGGAAAGGTACCAGGCTTTTGCCACTCCTTCCAGGTCTGAAAGTTCCTGTATCATCCGTGTGGCCGCCACTTGATCTGTCTGATCCATAAGATAGATCTGGATGGTATCAAACTGTTTCTTCGCACTCTCTGTCACCATGTTGACGTTGACGATGAGAATGAAGAAAAGCCCTAAGATCAAGAGCATGGCGGTTATGGAAAACAAGGATGCAAAGGACATGGCTCTGTTTCTGAATATCTGTATAAATGCCTGTTTAATGGCATGTCCAATCCCTCTAATAAACATTGCTATCGAACACTCCTCCCGGTTTGCATCGGAAGCTATGGGCTTCTTCATCTTCGTAATAGCCATAGGCACCGCCCCTGTCATCCCGGACGATTTTACCCTTATCAATGGCTATAACGCGCTTTCCCATTCGATCCACAATGTCTTTTGCGTGGGTAACCATGAGAATCGTGGTTCCTCTTCGGTTGATCTGGTCCAGCAGCTGCATGATCTCCCAGGCCGTATCCGGATCCAGGTTTCCGGTAGGCTCATCCGCGATGAGAACGGTGGGGTTGTTGATCACCGCTCTTGCAATTGCAACTCTTTGCTGCTCTCCCGCAGAAAGCTCATGAGGGTACTTCTTGGCTTTCGAACTTATACCCATCAGATTCAACACCTGAGGTACATTACGCCGAATTGTCCTCGAACTGATATGTAAAATCTCCATAGCAAATGCGACATTCTCTTCAACGGTTTTGTTGGGCAAAAGCCGGAAATCCTGAAAAACGATACCGATGCTCCTGCGCAATTTGGGTATCTGGCGATTGGACAGGCGTGTCACATCCATGCCATTGACCTGGATCCTGCCCTTGTCTTCGCATACCTCTTTTAAGATCAGCTTGATAAAGGTGGATTTCCCCGCTCCACTCGGGCCAACCAGAAAGACGAAGTCACCTTTATCGATACTAACGGTCACATCTTCGATCCCAATGTTACTGCCATACATTTTTGTGACATTCTCGAACTTTATCATAAACAGGTCATTCCTTTGATTTATTCCACACTAAAAAGCGGTTTCTTACAAAATGTTCCGCAACCTTACAAAATACGCACTTTTTCTACATGCTATTATAATATAAAACCAGATTAGAGAGAACCGAAATTGTATTACAAGTATATTACATTATGGCGTCTGTGCATCCAGTAACTCCCGTATCAGACCATTCATTGACTTTTTTATCCTGGTTCTGGCAGAACCCAGATCATAGGGTAATCTGCAGCTGTACTCCGCGCCATATATTATTTCCGGCTCCAACATAGGAAGAAAGTGTGGCGTTCTCAGCTTCAAATAGTTTAACAGATCCCTGCGGCTGACTCCTCCGTTCATCTTGTTGATCAGATAGATAACAGGCAGCCCGGATGTACGAAGGCGGCAAAGCAATTTATGTCCTGCCAGCATCCTGGATGGCAGGGGGTCTATTACCACCAGTACCCGGTCCATATCCCACAGCAGCCTGAATAGTTCTTCCTCCTTCACTTCCGCTAATTTGCATATAATAATATCGCCGGCAGAGTGATTTGCCATGCGGATCATTTTCAACAGGTCTAAGGTTATTCCGTACTCCGGCGGAGATTTCAGGATCCAATTCACTCCATGGTGCAGATTGTTCCTGCAACGAATGCTCCTGTCTGCCGCGACCGATTGGAAAAAGGGATAGTAATCCCTTCCGGCAAAGTGCTTGTCCATGGCGAGGGCATCATAAAGCCCCTCTCCGCCCAGCTCTAAAAGTGCAGGAGAATGT
>DCUA01000213.1 GCA_002329675.1 Firmicutes bacterium UBA1426
CCTGTACCGCCGATGATACCCACCGTTTCTCCCGATTTAATGGAAAGGTTGATATCCGACAGGACGAGGTTTTTTTCATCTTCCCCGTAGCTGAAGGATACACCGTCGAAGCGGATGGAGCCATCAGCTTCATCACATACGATCCCTCCATCACAGACATTCTTTGCATCACGGATCGGAATCTCCTCTTCCAGTATTTCAAGAATTCTTGACACAGAGGCCCTGGAGATAACAATATTGATGAACACCATGGCTACCATGATCAAAGACACGAGTATCTGGGTGACATAGCTGAAAAATCCCATGAGTTCTCCGGTCTGCATTGATCCGGAAATGATCATGTTGCCTCCAAACCAGACAATAGCAACCATGCAGGCGTACATGACAAATTGCATGAGAGGCATGGTGAACACCACTAGCTTTTCTGCACGTCTTTGGCTGTTCTGAAGGAGTTCTGCCGACTCCCGGAACTTTTCGCTTTCATCCTCTTCTCTGACGTAAGCCTTGACAACGCGAATGGCGGTCAGGTTTTCCTGCACCGTAGAATTCAGTTTATCATACTGCTTGAGCATGGCCTGAAACCTGGGAAATGCTTTCGTCATGATGAGGATCAGACCCGTGGCCAGGAACGGAATGGCCAGGAAGAAGATCAACGACAGCCTGGCGTTGATATATACAGCAATACCGGTAGCACAAATCAGCATCACCGGCGCTCTTACCAGTATCCGGAGCATCATCATAAGTACGCTCTGGGTGTTGGTAACATCGGTGGTAAGGCGTGTTATCAGAGAGGCCGTCCCGAATTTATCCATATTGGAAAAGGCGAACCCCTGAACCTTTTCAAAGAGACCATGACGAAGGTTTTTCGCAAAGCCCATAGCGGCCACTGCTGCAAATCGACCGGCTGCAGCTCCAAACACCAGCGCCAGCATAGCCATAAGCATCATCGTCCCGCCTACTGTTAATACGTACTTGAGATCACCGTTGGCAATGCCTACATCGATGATTTTAGCCATCAGATAGGGAATGAGGACCTCTAAAATGGTCTCTGCCACCACAGCAAGAGGGGCTAAAATCGCATATTTTCTATACTCATCGAAAAATGAAAACAGTTTTGTAATCATAAGTCCTCCTATTTTCTCAGAAGGATATTGTAACATAAAACTGATCACAAAGACAGACCCCGCGGCTCATACTTTTTCCACGGGGTCTGCATTTCTGATGGTTTATTAGCAGTCGAGAGAAAGTCTTCTGCAAATCTCTTCTGCAATCTGATCAAGTGGCAATTGTTTACTGACAGCTCCTATGTTGTTGGCAACCATGGGCATCCCGTATACCACAGAGGAGGCCTCATCCTGGCCTATAGTATAGGCTCCTTGCTTTCTCATCTCCAGCAAGCCATCGGCTCCGTCCCTGCCCATTCCGGTAAGAATGACTCCTATGGCATTTTCCTTAGCGACCTTTGCCACAGAATCGAACAGAACATCTACTGAAGGGCAGTGACCGCTTACCTTCTCACCGGCCTTGCAGGTGACATACATACCGGATGATCTGCTTTCCAATCGCATGTGGTATTCTCCCGGAGCCACCAGGACCCTTCCCGGCACAACAACATCTCCGTCCTCTGCCTCCTTTACCTCCAGCACGCAGGAGTTGTTCAGTCTCTCCGCATACAATCTTGTAAAGACCGGAGGCATATGCTGTACGATGAGAATTCCCGGCGTGTTCTTAGGCAGGGTTTTGATGATGTTGTATATCGCTTCCGTTCCTCCGGTGGAAGCACCTATGGCAATTATTTTTTTCGCTATGTCACTTGAAAAGCCTGAACCGGTCGAGCCTGCTTTATCCGCCTTCTTGAAATTTCCCACTTTTGCTGTGGAAGCGATCTTTATCTTTGTGATGATCTCACGGATAAAGGACTCCAGTGTGCCTGACCGGAAAGTCTCCGGCTTAGTGACGAAATCAACGGCCCCTGCATCCAGGGCATCAAATACCTTGTCTCCGATGGAACTGATAACGACGACCGGAACCGGATATTGGGGCATAAGCTTCTTTAAGAACGCGATCCCGTCCATTTTTGGCAATTCAATATCCAGAGTCACTACATCCGGTCTCAGTTCAATAATCTTTTCGCTTGCTTCATAGACATCCTTTGCTGTCCCAACCACTTCTATGGAGGCATCTTTTGCAATCTCTCTTGCCAGTGTTTCGCGGAATAACAGAGAATCTTCCACAACCAGCACGTTGATTTTCGTCACTTTTCTCAAAAGTCGGATCTCCTTTAGTACTTGTCAAATTCATTGTCATCCAACAGGATTTTCGGCATAGCCGGAGGTTCGATCATGGGAGTTTCCGTCTCCCCGGCTATTTCATCTGTCTCATTTTCATCCCCATTACATTCTAACAGCTTTGGTTCATTGTCCACGTTTTGCTGATACAACCTGAACTTATTTACTCTTTCCTTCAACAACTCTGCCTGGCTGGAAAGCTCTTCACTCGCCGCCGCGCTTTCTTCTGCCGTTGCAGAGTTATTCTGAACCACCTGGGACACTTGCTCGATACCCATGTTGATCTGTGCAATGCCCGAGGCCTGTTCGTTGGATGCATTGGCAATATCTCCAATAAGATCCGCAGCTTTTTCCACTTCCGTAACAATGCTCTTTAATGCTGCGGCTGTTTCGTTTGCAATCTTTGTACCGGCCTGCACCTTATGAATGGATCCTTCGATGAGTTCCGTAGTTTCGGAGGCCGCACTGGCACTTCTTGCTGCAAGGCTTCTGACCTCTTCAGCGACTACAGCGAAACCTTTTCCGTGTTGTCCCGCTCTGGCTGCTTCTACCGCTGCGTTGAGAGCCAGGATGTTCGTCTGGAAGGCGATATCATCAATCACCTTAATGATCTTAGAAATGTTCATGGAGGACTCGTTGATGGCTTCCATAGAAGTCAGCATTTCCTTCATATGCTCATCGCCTCGGATGGCATTATCCTTGGCAGTGTTTGCCAGCTCACTCGCCTTATTGGCATTGCCTGCATTTTGTTTGGTCTGAGCCGCAATTTCCGAAATGGATGCCGTCAGTTCTTCTATGGAACTTGCCTGCTCCGTGGACCCCTGGGATAAAGCCTGGCTTCCGTCTGAAACCTGCCGTGATCCGCTGGAGACCTGTTCTGCAGCCTCGTTGATATCTCCCAGTATCTCACTTAAAGATCTGATGATGTGGTTCATGGAATCTTTGATTTCGAGAAAATCTCCCCGGTATTCTGCTGTGATCTCCAGATCCAGATTTCCGCCGGCAATTTCCGAAAGAACATTAGATATGTCTTTCACCATGGCAGTGATTCCTTCGGTGGCCTGTTCGAGGCTTTCGTATAAAGCTTTGAAGGTTTGATACTCGGTCTCTGTGTACTCGTTGCCTTCTCCAAAGCTGTAATCCAGATTCAACTGACCTTGTGCCAGGAGGTTAAGCTTCTCTACAAGGCGCTCAGATTCCTCTTTTTGGTACTTATCTGCTTCTACAATGAGGGTGTCGTCCTGCATGAGTTCTATATATCCGATCTTTTCGCCCGACGCATTATGGATGTACTCTGTATTCACACGGTAGTGCTTGCCTTCCTCGCTGAAGGAGGTCTCATGGATCCCTCTTTCCAGACATTCGATTCCGCAGGACTCTGTATTGCAGATATTGGCTTCTCTATTTGAACATGGTTTTCCGATGGCATCAGCCCTCTCATAACCGATCACATCTTCTACAGCTTTATTAATGAATAACCAGTTTCTGTTCATGTCTGTCACAGATACGGGGAATGGAACGGCATCAATGATCTCTTCAAACAGATATACTTTTGCCGCCATTACTTCTGCAGTACGGTTGAAGCCTTGTATAATACTCTTGTATTCACCGTCAAACTTCTGCTCATCTCCGCGAATATGAAGATCGCCTTTTGCAGTAGCATCTGACATCTTATCCAGCTCAGCCCTCAGGTTTCTGAGAGTCTCCACCACAGATGCCATGCATTCAGCCAGAACGTCTTTGTCCGACCTGGGTACAATATCCAGGCTCAAATCCCCTGCGGCAATCTTCAGAGCTGCTTCCGACTGGCCCTTGACATTGTCCACTATGTTCTGGAAAGCTGTGATCAGCTCATCCACTTCATAGGTATTGTTGTTCTTATCAAGCTCCGTATCCACGTCTCCCACGGCCAGCCTGTTTGCGGCCAGAACAAGACCTTTGATGGGTTTGCTCACTATATGAGAAATCAGAAAACCGATCGCAACGGCCAATATGACAACAGCTACGGACAGAGCCATCATACCGAAAACAACTTTCCCTGCCCGGTCTCTTTTATCCTTGATAAAAGTATCTGCGTAATCCATTTTCATTGATGACAGTACATATATGTTGTCCTGCACTGCGTTAAATGCTTTGCCCAGATCCGATCCATCTTTCAGCATCTCTATAGCCAGTTCTGTGTCACCCCGCACGATAGCTGCGGTCAGATCATCGATCAGCGGATACAACTTCAGGAGGTTGTTCATGTAAGTCTGAAACTCTGCTCTTCCTGCCTCTGTCTTCCAGGATTCTTCCATTATCTGCAGATTGTATTCTGCAATTTCGTTCTTCCTGGCGAATACTTTCTGCAGCTCTTCCTTCATAAGCTCCTCCGAATCAGCCAGGAGGGCATCTCTTAGAATGACCCGCAAGCGATGGAAAGAATCAGTGATGCCGGTGATTGTTCCCATTGGCATTACAACCACTTCATCCAGGTCCTGATAGTCATTGGACATTACAGTGACATTGATAACACCGATGGCACCTATCACTCCGGATAACATTGCTACGATCAGGAAACCGCAAAGCAATTTTGTTCTCAGTTTAAACTTATGTAAGTCTGACATGGTTTTACCTCCTACTGTATCCCTTCTATGATTTCCATCTCATCGTTTTTCAGGAGCTTCTCACAGTCCAAAAGCAACTGAACGTTTCCTCCTGATTTGCCGATGCCCTTAATGTATCTGTTTTCAAACCCGGTCTTGCTCGCAGGAGGCGCGGCGATTTCGCCATCCTCAAAGGTCAGGACTTCATCCACCTTGTCGACGATCAGGCCCACAGATACGTCGTTGATATCAATCACGATAATGCATGTCCTGTCATTGTACTCGATGGGCTCTCTTCCGAATTTCAGCCTTACGTCGATCACAGGAATGATTTTTCCTCTCAGATTGGTGATTCCCTTCACATATTCAGGGACTTCCGGAACTTTTGTAATTGACTGAATACCGATGATTTCCGTTACGTATAGAATTTCAATGCCATAGACCTCATTTTCTATGGTAAAGGTGAGAAACCTTCCATGTTGAGTTTCTTCACCGACTTTTTTGTTTTCATCAAGTGTCGACATATCTAAGCTCCTTCCGTGTATTGCTGCAGTATAAAATAGCTCTGTAATCTGCTCTATTGTATATCGGCCACCGTTTCTCAAACTTTAGCAAAGTATTAAGAAGGTGGCAGGGGTGGCAGGGGGAGACGGTGGCAGGGTGACGTTTATTTACCACCAAATAAAAAGCGCCGGAGTAACAGACTTTGTAGACTCCGGCATGGGTGGTATTACAGATTCAATTCTAAACCAGGTGGCAAACGAAACGTCCCCCTGCCACCTAGACTTCTGCAATTTTTTTATTGCAATGTCCTGTAATGATCAACGAATTTACTCATCCTGATACCCTGTCTGCAATGTTATTGTAAATGATGGCTACAAATGATTACTATAAAGATTACCGGGTTCAAAACCATCCCGGCTTTACAGAATATTATACCATTATTCGACAGAAAACACCATAGAAAAGGCCTTTTGAAGGTAAATCTTGGGAATGCGAGGGAATCAAAATTTTGTGCAAAAAATGGAGTTATGTGTGGATCAATAGTTAGAAAACAGTCCTTTCTATGTAAAAATCTGAGTTATGTATGGAATTTGAAGGTTATTCTCTCAATAATCCACACACAACTCAGTTTT
>DCUA01000204.1 GCA_002329675.1 Firmicutes bacterium UBA1426
CTAATCAAAAATTTGCACAGTTTTGCCCAGATAAGACCTATTTATCACTGCATTAATGAAAATTTTGCTCATCACTCTATTACGAGGGTAAACATGTTAGAAATATATATAAATAATGAAAAGGAAGCAGAGGAGCTGGGGATACAGCTTGCGGACAAGCTAGGGCCCGGTTCCGTTATCGCTCTGACTGGAAATCTGGGAGCGGGTAAAACTACTTTTACGAAGGCAGTAGCGAAGGGACTGGGTATTACTGACTTGATTGTAAGCCCTACCTTCACCATCATTCAAGAGTACAGGAGCGGAAGGCTGCCCCTGTATCATTTTGATGTTTATCGCATAGAGGACGAAGATGAGCTGTTCGAGCTGGGCTATGAAGAGTATATCTACGGAGAAGGAGTCTGTGTGATCGAGTGGGCAGGCCGCATTGCCGATTTTCTCCCGGATCATACGATCCACATACACATTGCCTATGGTGACGGGGAAAACGAAAGGATATTTCAGATCGATGAAAATATTAGCCATTGAGACTACCGGCCGAAACGCTTCCGTTGCTCTCGTCAACGAAAACAGGGAAGTGTGGGAAGAGACTTCGGATAAAAAATTGTCGCATTTGCAGAATTTGATCCCTATGATCGATGATTTACTCGAAAAATGCGAATTGGGAATAGACGATGTGACTCATATTGCAGTGTCGGAAGGCCCCGGATCCTTTACGGGCATCCGCATCGGCATGGCTACAGCAAAAGCGCTGGCGCAGGCGCTGGACCTGCCGGCGATCAGTGTGCCGACTCTGCGGTCTTTTGCATGGAATGTCCCGGATTTTCAGGGACTCATCTGCCCTCTCTTCGATGCAAGAAGAGAACAGGTATATGCGGGGGCCTATTACTGGGATGAAGGAAGATGCTGTCAGGCCGTCAGAGACGATGCCTGGAGCCTGGATGGATTTCTTTCTGCGGTAGAGGCGGCGGACCCGGAGCACGAGAAGGAGATTTGTTTCTTCGGCGATGGGATCCGGGTGTTTGAAAGGGCTTTAAAAGAGTGGGCAATTTCGACAGAACGTCTATCGTCGAATGACGATATAGGCCGAATCTTAGCAGAACCGGAAATCAGGTTGCAGAGGGCTACTTCTGTAGCCATGGCGGCGTTGGAGATTGCCGGGGCAGGCGGAGCGAAGAGCTTTGAACTGCTGCAGCCGGTCTACCTGCGAAAAGCCGAAGCCGAGCGCAAGCTTGCCGCCAAAGGATCTGTCCCCCTGGGGTCAAAAGCAGCCACGGGGTCTGACCCCGTGGGGTCAAAAGCAACCACGGGGTCTGACACCGTGGTTAGTTGAGGAGTCGTGATGAACGGTATTATTCGTAAGGCTGTTTTGCAGGATGCGGAGGCCATGGCCGCGCTTGATCATCAATGTTTTGCCGTTCCCTGGAGCAGGCAGGCCTTTGAACAAGAATTGTCTATAAATGATGCTGCATTCTACCTGATCGCTGCAATGGGAGAAGAAACCATCGGTTATGCAGGGTTATGGGCAATTTTGGATGAAGGACACATTACCAATATTGCTGTCCATCCGGCGCACAGGAGAAAAGGCCTTGGAGAAATGCTGCTGGCTGAATTGATCCGGATCTCGGAAGAGAATGGGATACTGCGTCACACTCTGGAGGTCCGTGCCTCTAACGAACCGGCAATAAAGCTTTATGAGAAATTTGATTTTAAAGCTGAGGGCATTCGAAAAGGTTATTATGAGGACAATGGAGAAGATGCTATAATTCTGTGGCGTAAAGCTACGGATCTACAAATGGAATAGAAGGCAATCCTCTGCGGAATACTAAATCATGCCGAAAGTCATTTCGATGTGATAAGGAGGACGCAGATGAGAAATAGTTTTAACGATGACAGAGATTATGAGTACGGTGATGATATGCTCAATGTTGTCACCGATTGCAAACGGTTTTCCAGGCGGCGGGATGTGAATTCCTTTAATATGACAAATTACCTTTCCTGTGAAAACTGCAGGCATATGACGGCGGATTATCGCTGCTCCTTGGGAATGGACATGGGACTGCCCGGCCGGATGTAGATCAGATCGGAGAATAATTTAGTTTAATAAGTGGCGATGGGAATTGTGCCCCGGCGAATACAATCAAGTGCCAACCGCGCAGGACGGGCAGTATGATCGTATCGCACGCAGCGCGTGCCTATTGAGCGGGGGTGGAATTCCCATCACCACTATACACAAAACAAATCGATACATACAGCGAGGAAACTATGAAAGAGGGAAAATTTATCACATTAGGCATTGAAACCAGCTGCGACGAGACGTCTGTCGCTTTAGTAGCGGATGGGAGAGAAGTGCTGTCCAATGTGATATCGTCTCAAATAGAGGTTCATAAAGTGTTCGGGGGCGTGGTTCCGGAAATCGCATCCCGACACCATCTTAATAACATGAGTAGCGTCTATAAAAGCGCAATGGAAACAGCAGGTGTTTCCCTTAGGGATGTGGATCTGATCGGCGTTACCTGCGGACCCGGACTGGTGGGTGCGCTTTTAATCGGTCTTGCCACAGCAAAAGCCTTTGCTTACGCTGCGAAAAAGCCCCTGGTCGGCGTCCATCACATTCAGGGGCACATCTGTGCAAACTATATCGAGCATAAGGAACTGGAACCGCCTTTCCTGGCCCTGGTGGTTTCCGGCGGGCATACGCATCTGGTATATGTAAAGGATTATAACGAGCATGTGGTATTAGGGCGGACCCGGGACGATGCAGCGGGGGAAGCCTTTGACAAGGTAGCCAGAGTACTTGAACTGGGTTATCCCGGCGGACCAAAGATCGATCAGGCCGCAAAGGAAGGGGATCCCCACAGTGTTGAATTCAAACGTGTGATGCTGGAAAAGGACAGCCTCGATTTCAGCTTCAGCGGTATAAAGACCGGGGTCTTAAATTACCTGAACTCCCAGAAGCAAAAAGGTGAGGAGATCTATGTACCTGATGTTGCCGCGTCTTTCCAAATGGCAGTAGTGGACGTCTTGGTTGCAAAAGCAATGATGGCTGCGGCCAGAACCGGCGAAGATAAACTGGTTTTGGCAGGAGGCGTTGCCGCCAACAGCCTGTTGCGCACCATGCTGGCAGAGGCCTGCGAAAAGGCGGGCATCGCCCTCTATTGTCCGTCACCCCTTTTGTGCACGGACAACGCAGCCATGATCGGTTGCGCTGCCCATTACAAATACGCGGCTGGACTTACCGACGATATGACCTTGGATGCCTATCCTTCATTGGTACTGTAAAATAACAGAGAAATCATAGAGATTCGCGGAAAAATGAGCAAAAATCGCAGAAGTGTGTGGATTCAAGAAAGAAAAACCACACATTACCAAGAAAAATGCACAAATTTGTTGCAAGCGCAACGAGAATAGCGGCAGTATCCACACATTACTAAAGATTCTGCTCAAATATGGCCAAAATGGCCAAAATACAAAGTTGCTACCTGATTGTCAGCTGAAAGGTGAGACGATACTTTCAGCTGTGATTTTACAGATGAAATTATTGCAACAATATGTTATCCTGTAAAAAAGGCTAGCGGAGCAATTCAGAATTAAGGAAGCAGCAAAGATGAATTTATCGGACAAGTTAGTGAAGCCAATCATTGAGACAAAGTATCTGACCATGGAAAATGTGCATCGGTATCGTACCATGGTACGATATTTTTATTTAGAATACGAAAAAATGAGATATTGGATCTATCCCGAAGAGGTTTACCAAGAGATGACGGCCCATGAGCTCTTTGCAAGCTACACCTGGGATCTATGCCGGCAGGATTTAGACACTTTAACGGAATGGGGCAACCTTCTTCCTCTCCAGGATTCAAGAAAGGTGGCTACCATCGCGGATTTTAAGAACAAAAAATTCCGCTACCAGCTATCCGAATACACTATTGAAATTGAAAGGATGGCCATCAAGCTGGAGAACCTCTTTACCGAGGGGGCTTCTTTAGAGCCTACCTTACTGGAGCGGCTCACTAGGGAGCTTAGCCGATTCATTGAAATCAGCAAGATGGAGGCTAGCGCCGTCTACGGGTGGTGGAATGGCATAATTAATGATTTCAGTCGCCTCAACCAGAACTATCAGGACTATATCAGGGATTTAAATGGAATCAGAGCCGAGGAAATGATGAAATCCAGAGAGTTTCTTTTATTCAAAGATCGCTTAGTTGAATACCTGCGGACCTTTGTAAAAACCCTGCAACGAAATTCCGGAATCATAGAAAACTACATGAAGCATGTGAATCCAAAAGTCTTGGACACTATATTTCAAAAGGTGGTGGAATATGACCTTTCCATCCCCAGGATCGATACAGAAGTGAATGCGGAAGATATTGAAGAAAGAATCCGCGGGAGATGGAAGAGTCTTGAAGAGTGGTTTGTTGAAAAGCCGGGACGGGTTAACGAGTCTGAAAGGCTTCTTGATCGCACCAACGAAATTATTCGAAAAATCACGAGATATGCAGCTCAGATAAGCGAAATGCACAATAGCGGAGCCAACCGAAGAGAAGAATACCAAAAGGTAAGCGAAATCTTTGCCAAGTGCAATGATATCAATGAGGCTCATAAATTATCCTCAGTCATCTTTGGCATCGAAAGTCCTATGCACATCCGGGGCGACTTCATCCGCAAAACGGAGAGCATCAACAGCGGGGTTTACGATGAAGAACCATTTATCGTACCCATATCTCCCAGGATTAGAAACTATAAAGAAAAGAGCATCAGAAGCTCTATCATAGAACACGCTGAGGCAAAAGAAAGAGTAAGACAGGAGCTCTTCCGGTCATTGCAACAAGAAAAGGAACTTCTGGAAAGCTACATAACAGACCATATGATAGATTTTGAGTCTTTGCCTGTCATAGAGCCGGAGGTTCGCACCATATTTTTGCGATGGCTATCGAAAGCCCTTGAAAATGGGAGAAATAAAGGGAAAACCGAGGATGGAAGGGGTTATCGCATCGAGGGTGGCAAAGATGGACAAACCTGTATGTTAAGATGCAGCGATGGCCAATTTCTTATGCCCAAATACCGCATCGTATTCGACTAAAAGTTCCAACTATTTTTGTAACAAACCGACCGACCAACCAACTAAAGGGGACCGGCGATGAACGCACTGGAAATACTACTGAACAAGAGATGGATCCTAAAATCCACGGAAAGAGACCTCTACTATAAAGTCAAAGATCAACTGGGTCCTATAAAAAAATTCGTCAATGAAAAGCTTGGCTACCAGATAATCATGACCCCTAATCTGATAAAGCTGGAAAAACTCCCGGGAAAGCCGGAAATCTGGATGGGAATCGGGGCCTTTACAAAGACCATCGAATACGGATTTCTGTGCATGGTCCTCATGTTCCTGGAGGATAAAGAAGTGGAAGAACAATTCGTCTTGTCTCAACTGACTGAATATATACAGGTGAATTACAAAGCAGAGAGAGTAGATTGGACCTTCTACACCAACAGAAGGCATTTGATAAGGGTCCTTAAGTTTTGCGTGGAAAGCAATCTTATGAAAATAAATGATGGAAGTGAAGAGAGCTTCGCAGGTGATGCTTCTGAAGAGGTGCTGTACGAAAATACGGGAATATCCAAGTATTTTATGCGTGTTTTCCCAAGAGACATTATGGATTTTGATAGCCCTAAGGATTTTTATGCCAGCGAATGGATTGATGGCAACGAGGATCGTGGGGTGATAAGGAGGCAGAGAGTCTATCGGCGCATTTTAATGTCCCTGGGTGTCTATCGCGATGATGAGGATGACGATGATTTTCTTTATATAAAAAATTACAGAAACGTCATCGGCGGAGAACTGGAGAGTTTTCTCGATTGCTCACTACAAGTGCATAAAACAAGTGCATACCTTATCGTCGGGCCGGAAAGCAGCCTAGGAAGATCCTTTCCGGAAAACAATACCATGTCTGATATCATTCTGCTCATGTGTGGGTTAGTGAGACAGCAGATTGAAACCGAACAAATAAAGCTAAATATTGATGAAACCATTGACATGACGGTCATTGAATTTGAGGCACTGATAGAAACATGCAGAGGACGCTACTCAGCGAACTTTTCAAAAACATACCGGGATAAGACCAGTATAGAATTTGCCTCCTTGATAAAGAGAGAAATGATGTGGATGGGATTAATCGATATAGATGAAGAAAATCAAAATGTAGTAATACGGCCCATAACAGGAAAACTGTCGGGGGCCTATCATTCAAAAAACAGAGGGGACACGGAAGATGTTGAATAGTGTGTGGCAAATCCATCGCATTGGCTTGATAGACTTTTGGTATTATGATGACGAAGAGTTTTATTTTTTAGATGGAAGGCTTTTGCTGAGAGGTGCCAATGGATCTGGGAAATCAGTAACCATGCAGAGCTTCATCCCTCTTTTGCTGGATGGCAACAAAAGCCCGGCAAGATTGGACCCATTTGGAACCAACGCCAGGCAGATTGGCAACTATCTTTTAGAGGATAACGATGGAAGAGAAGAGCGGACAGGCTATCTCTACATGGAATTCAAGCGTGCCGATAGCGACACCTTCATAACCATTGGAATGGGGCTTAAAGCAACCAGGCGTACCAACAAAGTGGACTCCTGGTACTTTCTTATTTCCGACGGTCGAAGGATAGGGAAGGATTTTTATCTGTACAGAGAGGCTGACAGCAAAATTTGCCTTTCTAAAATAGAGCTTAGAAATAGAATTGGCGACGGCGGAACTGTACTTGAAGGACAGCGGGAGTACATGGAGCTTGTCAATAAGCAGCTCTTCGGTTTCGACACCATAGATGAGTATAAGGAGCTGATCAATCTCTTGATTCAGCTCAGAACACCGAAGCTGTCAAAGGATTTTAAACCCACGGTAATCAATGAAATTCTGAGCAATTCCTTGCAATCTCTTTCGGAGGATGATCTGAGGCCTATGTCAGAGGCCGTTGAAAATATGGATATTCTGGAAGCGAATCTAGAGAACTTAAAAGGGAGCAAAAAAGCGGCGGACAGGATCATGTCCGTGTATGACCAATACAATAAAGTACTCCTCTACGAGAAAGCAAACCGCTACGTAAAAAGCGGCGAGCAACTGGAGACTCTGAGAGTTGACGCGGGCAGAAATGAAAAACAGCTGGCTGACCTGCAAGACCGGTTGACGGAGGGGGAGGCCCTTAAAGCGCACCTGGAAGAGGAGCATAAGGTACTGGAAGAGCAGAAGAAAAATTTAGAGAAAAATGATGCAGTAGCCATGAAAGAAGAGCAACTTCGCCTTACAGAAGAAATAAAGCAAGCAATGGCTGAACTTAAAAACCAAGAAACACGGTACGAGGAAAAAAACCAAAAAAGACTGGAAACTGCCGCCAAACACCGGGACAAGCTAGAGGAAAGCCAGCAGCATAAATCAAAGATGGAAAAGCGAAGGGTCTCCATGGAAGAGGCAATCGAAAACATTACCTTTGATGAACATTTCTTTATGGCGGACGAGCTGAGGGCAAAAATAGATATGCCTTACAACTTCCATATGGTGCAGCAGATGGCCAATGTCTTAGAAGCAGATATTGAAAAGGGCCTTGATGAATTAAAAGAAGAGGAGCGCATTGGAAGACAGCACGACGAGGCCCTATCCAACCTGGATGACCTGAGAAAGGAAAGGCATCGGTTGGAAAGGGAAGGAGTCATTTACGAAAACCAATTGCTTGAGATCAAAGGAGAACTGATCGAAAAGCTTCACAAATGGAACAGACAAAATGCAGAGCTCGTTCTATCACCTGAGCAAACTCAGGATATTTCAAGATGGATCGACAACTACAATCAGGATTCCGATTTTTCAGAGATAAAAGATGAGGTAAGGCAGGAAAAAAATAGAAGGGAAGACATCCGAAACAAGGAAAAGCACTCCCTGGAAAACCGGAGGGATTTACTGCAGATAAAGATAGATGACAAGCAGGATGAACTTCTGAACTGGGAATCAAATGAGGATCCGGAACCCCACCGCGACCCTGCTGTGCTACGCAACAGACAGCTTTTGGATGAAAAACACATCCCATACAAGCCTTTTTATAAACTTATCGATTTCAATAAAAACATGACGGAGGAGCAGTCTGACCGGATTGAAGAATCCTTGTTGCAGATGGGCATATTGGATGCACTCATCATACCGGAGAACTACAAGAAAGAAGTTTTAAATGTTGATAAGGGACTGTGTGACCGCTATATCTTCTGTGATCCCGAGGATATGAAGGAAAGTATTTCCTCCATGCTAACCATAGATCAGGACGAATACGACCTTGTATTATATCAACAGATTACCGACCTGCTAAACGCCGTGGGCACCATGGAAGGGACGGGAAGCTTCATAGATTTACAGGGCAACTATGGGTTAGGCATTTTAAAAGGAACCATTACAAAGGAATACAAGGCAAAATATATTGGCGTAAAGACCCGCCAATTATTTCGGCAACAAACGATCCTGCAGCTAAAATCAGAGCTGGAAGACTTGTCTGCGGAAATGAATCGTCTCTATGAACAAATAGTAGCAGTCTCCAAGCAGATTACCTTGCTAAACCAGGAACTGAGCACTTTCCCGTCAGGGGAAGATCTGAAAACCGCACTGAAGGACCTGACGGATAATGGTGAAAAACTCGGTAAGCAGATAGAAACAGTGCAAGCCGGAGAGATCAAGGCAACAGAACTTCAACGGCAGAGAAGCGAAATAAAAAACAAGATTCTTGCTCTGACAAAAAAGGTAAATCTCGTAGCTGATATTCCTGTATTTATAGAGGCCAGGGTAGCCGTAAAAGAATACAAGAGTCTGCTAGGGGACTTGATTATCCTCCATAGCCGCTATCTGCAGGCTCAGGAGCTTGTGAACAATTTGAGTGAAAAGCTGGAAGACATAGATGGAGATTTGGACGGAATCCTATATGACAAAACTAAAATAGAGCGCAGGCTAAGTGAAGAGCAAAAGAAACTCATCAAATGTAATGAACAGCTTTCCTTGTCCGATTACGAGGAAATAAAACAACAGCTGGACCACTGCCTGGCCAGATTAATGGAGATACCCCAAGAGAAAGAAAAGACAGTAGTGCTTATTACGGATACCAAAAGCAAAATCGTGCAGTTAGAAAAGGAAATTGGACAGAAACAGGAAGAAATAAGGCTCACCCAAGATTTGCACCAATACCTAAAGAAGGGTTTTGAGGCAGAATACCAGCTAAATTATCTAAATTTTGACTTTGAAGAGGAAGATAATTGGGAAAGGCAACGGCTGGCAATTGCTGTATGCACCGAGCTTCAAAAGTCTCTTCCGGATAAGACCAAGGAGGATTTACACGGTGCGCTGCAAGGTAAATACTATGAAAACAGGCCGGAACTAGTAGAGTACAGCTTAGCACTAACGGAGATCTTCGTTGAGCAACAGGAGGAAGATGACTTTGCACTCGAAGAATTGCCATCCTTCAAGCGAACGGATATTGTAGGTAAATTCCGAGGAAAACAGATAAAATTTCATGAGCTGCTAAGAAAACTTGAAGAGGATATTCTGGACCAGGAGCATCTGTTGGGGGAGAGGGATCGGGAGCTTTTTGAAGAGATTTTAGCCAACACCATCAGCAAAAAAATAAGAAACCGAATTTACAACAGCGAAAACTGGGTCAAAAAAATGAACAAGTTGATGGAATCCATGAACACCTCCAGCGGACTGACCCTGAGCTTGGCATGGAAAAGCAAGCGGGCAGAACAGGAAGAACAGCTGGACACAAGGGAACTAGTAGAGCTTCTAAAAAGAGATGCAGAAATAATGAGGGATGAGGAATTCAAGAAGCTCTCAGAGCACTTCAGATCCAAAATACAAGAAGCCAGGAAAGTCCTGGCAGACTCTGACCGGACAAAGACCTTCCATCTCATTATCAAGGAAGTTTTGGACTATAGAAAATGGTTTGAATTTCAGCTATATTATAGGAAGACAGGAGAGGACAGAAAGGAATTGACCGATCGTACCTTCAACGCTTTTAGCGGAGGGGAGAAGGCCATTACCATGTATGTTCCTCTGTTTTCAGCGGTGGTTGCAAAGTATGCAGGCGCCAGAGCGGAAGCGCCAAAGCTCATATCTTTGGATGAAGCTTTTGCAGGAGTTGATGAGAACAATATTAACGACTTATTCCGCATGCTGGTGGAGCTTGAATTCAATTTCATCATCAACTCTCAAATTTTGTGGGGGGATTATGAAACAGTGCCTAAGCTGGCCATCTACCAACTGCTCAGGCCGGAGAATGCCAAATTTGTTACGGTGATTCCCTATGCATGGAATGGATTTATCAAAAAGGCCATGGTAAGGCCGGGTGAACTGGATGAAGGATAGGATAGCGGAATGCGTTGACTATTTTAAGAACCGAAAAGGCTTTCACCGCCTTCTATCCGGTGTGCGTGATAAATACGTTTCTTTGGGATACATGGGCGGTAGCGTAAGGCTGAGCAACCTTTCTTCGGAAGAAAAAGCCGCGCTGACCGGATTCTTAAAAAAAGATTATACCCATCAAAAATCTGCAACCATAAGAATAGACAGTATAGAAACCGCAATCGATCAAAGTAAATTTAAGGGGCTTTCCCTGCAACAAATAGTTGAGGGATATTTTCGTGAGAGCTTGTCCACCAGAAAAGAGGAAATAAACAGACAGCAAAGCCAATGGGAGGAGTACTTCAATGAATTTCTTCAGGCTGATGATAGGGGTGCGGATTGGCTGCGGCGGGTACTAGAGGGAAAGCTACCCCCATACAGGCTCATCCTCAGAAAATATAATGGGGAGAAAGAGCAACTGAACAGATTGCTGAAAGTAATTCTACCGGCCCTCAGCCAATTGCCGGTATTTTCGGGAAGAACAGAACGGCTTGCTGTTTTCGCAGCGCAAATCAGCGGGAATCCACATTTCCTGGACCAAGGCAGTGAGGCGGATCGGTTGTTTACTTATGGAATCTACCATGTCCTGAACTTAACGGCCCCGGACAACTTGAGAGCAGAAAGAAAAGCTGAAATTCTATACGAAGCCGGGCTTATGATAGATGAGATCTCCAATTTCACCGTGAGCTATGGCCTTGAGGCAATCACCAGAGAAGGAGAGGTTCATAGGGGGTTCCAGGAGTTCAAGAAAATGCAAGAGCCACTACAGGTATCTCTGGCAAATTTAAGCGATATCTCCGCTATAAAAGCAGAAGATGACAGGGTTTATGTAGTAGAAAACCCTGCCATATTTTCAGGCATATTAGACTCCATTCCCGGTGTAATGAAAGATAGAGTTTCCCTCTTATGCTCCAATGGCCAACCCCGTCTGGCCACCATAGTCACCCTGGATTTGCTTGTAAAAAGTCGCACAAAAATTTATTATGCAGGCGACTTTGACCCGGAAGGCCTCCTGATTGCAGACAGGCTAAAAAACCGATATGGGGATAAGCTAGAATTTTGGCGATTTGATAAAGAAGATTATACCTTGGCGAAATCAAAAAAGCCCATCTCTGCAGTCAGCCTGCAAAAATTGAAAAGGCTAATTTCTCCAGATTTAAGGGATCTGGCTAGCTGCTTGGAGATGGATCAAAGAGCAGGTTATCAGGAGAATATATTGGAACTTTATATTAGGGATTTGGACGTCTAATGATTGACTCTTATTCTGATGCTTCTTCCTCCGGAACATCTCCAAACAAGATGCCCTCATATCCTCGGGCTCCAGCCAGCCTTCTTGCTCGCCGGATTTTCTGCCCTTTACAAGCCCTTTTATGTGAGTCTCCGCTGTGATTCTCAGTAACAAATCGCAGTTTTATATCTTCGATGGCAAGCAGGAATG
>DCUA01000224.1:0-192 GCA_002329675.1 Firmicutes bacterium UBA1426
TTGAATGCGGCATATTTGATTCCGTTTAAGGCAAGAGCGTGGATGGATTTAACAGATCGCAAAGCTGCAGGTGAACATGGTGACAGCAAAAACATCAAGAAGCATAAGAACGATGTTTTCCGTCTGACGGAATTGATTGATCCCACGGTCAAGATTACGGTTCCCCAAGGAGTTTATACAGATGTTCAAGAG
>DCUA01000224.1:248-2984 GCA_002329675.1 Firmicutes bacterium UBA1426
ATGTTGCATCTCCAAATTGGAGAAAGTTGCAAAGCCCAGGCTGGTAGCTATCCTACCAGCCACATAGCCATTGCAGACTTTATTTAATTGTTACAGCGTGAGGTATGGAAACGGCAGATCCGGTTCATATTCCTCATGCGCATGTTCCCTAAAATAACGGAACTCCTCATCCAGCTTTTTATAATGGACGAAGTCATTCAGATATCTCAATTCTTCTCGGGCACATTTTTCATCTTCAATGAGATTAAGGAGAAAATCATTCATCTCCTCATAGCGCTCCAGAAGATTTTGATATACATTTTGTTCCTTGATAACTTTATTATTTTTTGCCATTGTTACCTGCCTCCTGACTGCTGATTCTTGAAAGGGTTTCATTGATACTTGATTCTCGTAACCGATTGTTGATTCCGGGAAAAAGAATCAGTTCCACATGGTGAGTAAGCCGGCCAATCAGTGCCGTTGTCATCCGCTGGTCATAAAGGACGTTCACCCACTGTGAGAATTCAAGATTCGTGTTAAGAATCACTGACTTCTGCTCATGTATCTCAGAAAGATAATCAAACAGAAGCTGTGAACCAGTCCGGTCATACGGAACATATCCAAATTCATCCAGTATCAGTATCTGGGCACTGTTAAGCTTCTTTTTCAGTGCGCTAAGCTTTCCGCTGCTTTGGCTCTCGGAAAAGAGATTGATAAGCCCGGCAGTCCTGTAGAATCTTACCGGAATTTCCTGATTACAGGCAGACATGCCAATCAGGATGGAGAGCATGGTCTTACCGGTTCCGGTTCCACCGTACATGATGACATTTTTCCCTGCATGATAGAAATCCAGGTCTAGCAGACTCTGAAAACAGACGCCTTCCGGGAAATCTATTTCATCTGTCCTGAATTCTTCCACACGGTACCGGCGTGGAAAGCCAGCAGTATTGAGGAACTTGCTCTTCCTTTTCGCTGTCCGATATTCGATTTCATTTGTCAGAAGGTTTAAAAGGTATTCCTGTGGTGTTGCTCCTTTCTGCAGATAAGCCTGCCCTGCAAAGTTCGTAGACAGTTTGAGCTGTTTGCAGCATTCTGCAATGGATTTTTCTATATCAGCCATTTGATGCACCTCCCTTCTTAAGGGCAGCATCCAGCATTTTCAGATCATTTCTGAACGGAATGACCTTCTGCTGTGGCAGTAAAGCCTTATTTTCAAGCGGAGGCAGAAGCGGCACGTCTGCATAGGTTCGCCTGTAAAGGCTCTGCAGACTGTCCGGATCGGTTGCATTCAGGCGGACAGCCTCATCTACCGTTTTGACAGCACTGGCAAATCCTGTTCTTTCTGTAAGTTCAGCAAGAACCTTAAGTACTCGACCGCGTTCCTTGTTTTCGCAGTTGTCCATGTATATCTGCATGGTCTGAGGCATCATGTCATAAATGCCACTGTTGCGCAGAGAGCGGGGTTTTCTTGCGATATATGTAAGATATGGCAGCCAGTCCATTCTTTCATGCTCATCACCGTAAAGGCGCTTGTGGCGGACAATCTCGCGCATGTCTGCGTCCATGACAATTACAGCAGATGATGTGATCTTGAGATTTACGATGGACTCACAAAAAGCCGGTGAAGCGGAATAACGGTGCTTTCCTGCATCAAGGGTAAACTTGCCATATTTATCTGTTGTCGCGGTCGTGTAAAGCGCTGTGTCAAATGGTACGGAAGGAAGTGGCAGTAAACGCGCCTTATCTTCTGCAAATAACTCACTGATAAAGCGGTCATCATCGTCATCATAGTGCTCACGCTGCATATCGATTTCACAACGACCAAGAAGATAACGGTTTTCTTCCGCAAGATCATCAAAACGGGGTACTGGTACAAGTTCGTTGCGACGCAGGTAGCCAACCTTGTTTTCTACATTTCCCTTTTCCCAGCCGGATTCGGGATTCATAAATATCGGCTTAATGCGGTAGTGCTCGCAGAAGCGCTGGAAACGCTCTGTTACATCGCGACCTCCACCTTTAATAACCTTGGTGACAATGGTTCTGGTATTGTCAAACCAGATTTCAGTAGGAACTCCACCGATGCACTCAAATATAGCAACCAGACCCTCTAGAAGGCACTCCATGTTTTCCCCGTAATTAAGCTGAAGAAAGCCGCCGTTGCTGTATGGAAAGCTGAGCACAAGATACTTGGCTTCGTGATGAAGCTTACCATTCTCATAGAAGTCTGCTGTACCAAAGTCTGCCTGGCCTTCTCCGGGGCGATGTTCAAGAGGAATGTAACCATCGGTTCTCTTTAGCCGTAGTTCCGCTTTCTTCTGCTTAACGTATAAGGCGACAAGCCTGTAACTACAGTCGAAGCCATCTGCCTCATCTTTAAGGCGCTTATAGACTCTTTTGGCTGTATGCCGCTGTTTGCGTGGTGCAAGCTTGTCTGCCTGCAACCATTCATCAATCAGAGGCTTGAACGGATCCAGTTTGGATTCATGAATCTCTGATGATGTCGGTATGGGTAGCGGACTGTTGAAGTCCTCCATATCCACATATTTTTGGACCGTCTTCCAGTTAAGATCGGTCTCAGATGCAATTTCAGAAATGTTCTTATCTTGCTGATAGAACATTTCTCTGATATGATGTATCTGATCCATTGTAGTTGACATTCTCCTTTCCTCCTTGTCTTTATTTGTTTGCTACAACAAAAACAAGGTTAATGGTTTTGGGTTATGTCTGCAATGGATCTTTTCATTGGAGAGCTCATAC
>DCUA01000118.1 GCA_002329675.1 Firmicutes bacterium UBA1426
CTGCTGCATATTATGCGTTACGATAATAATAGTATAATCCTTTTTCAGTTCAACTGCAAGATCTTCAATCTTGGAAGTGGAAATCGGATCCAGCGCCGAGGTGGGTTCATCCATCAGCAGAACCTCCGGCTGAACCGCCAGCGCCCGGGCGATACACAGTCGCTGCTGCTGACCGCCGGAGATGCCCAGCGCGCTTTTTTTCAGCCGGTCTTTGACCTCGTCCCAAATGGCTGCTGCCCGTAATGATTGTTCTACGATCTCATCCAGCTTGACCTTGGTTTTAATCCCGTGGACACGAGGCCCGTAGGCGATATTGTCGTAAATGCTCATCGGGAAAGGGTTGGGCTTTTGAAACACCATGCCTACCCGTTTGCGAAGCAGGTTCACATCCATACCCTTATAAATATCTTCCCCGTCCAGTAGAACCTCACCCTTGATTCGGCAACCTTCCACAAGGTCGTTCATGCGGTTTAAGGTTTTTAGAAATGTGGATTTGCCACAGCCTGAAGGGCCGATGAATGCGGTAATCTGTCTTTCAGGGATGACCATATTGACGTCTTTCAGTGCCTGAAAATCACCGTAAAATAAATCCAAATTTTTTATCTTTACTTTTTCTTTGTTCATGCTTTTGTCACCTTCTTTGCAATTGCTGCGGAGAGTGTATTAATCAGTAGTACGATTACGAGCAGCACCACTGCTGTGGCATAGGCCTGGTCCGTATTAAAACCTTCGCTTGACAGCAGATACATGTGGACGGAGAGTGTGCGGGTGGAGGAAAAAAGAGTTTCCGGCATTCGTGCAACTGTGCCCGCTGTGTAAATCAGAGCAGCGGTCTCTCCTACGATGCGACCGATGGCCAAAATGACGCCTGCCAGTATCCCCGGTATTGCAGAAGGAAGAACGATTTTACCCACCGTCCGCAGTCTGCCTGCACCGATACCAAAGCTAGCTTCCCGATAGCTGTCAGGCACAGACTTCAGTGCTTCTTCCGATGTTCTCATAATCAGCGGAAGGATCATAATGGACAAGGTAGCACTGCCGGCGACGAGCGAGTATCCCAATCCCAGATATGTGACGAAAAACAACATCCCGAAAAGACCGTACACGATGGATGGAATCCCGGCCAGGGTTTCCGTAGTCAGGCGGATGGCTTCCACCAGCTTATTTCCCCTCTTGGCATACTCCACCAGATAAATTGCAGTAAAGATACCGAAAGGAACGGCAATCACAAGGGACAGAGTGGTCATGAGTATTGTATTGATGATAGCCGGGAACATGGAAACATTATCAGAAGTATATTTTAACGCAAAAAGAGAGGGTGTGAGATAGGGGACCCCTTTTACTAAAATATACCCGATGAGGAAAAAGAGCATTCCTAAAGTGATCCCAGTAGCCGCATATACAAGAGCTCTCAATAAAACAGATGACATCTTTCCGCTCATATATTTGTTCTCCTTTTCAAAAAGGAGAAGGTAAGGTTGATGATCAAAATGAACACAAAGAGAACGACACCTGTAGCGATGAGGGCACCTCTGTGCAACTCTGCTGCATAACCCATTTCGATTACGATATTGGCCGTCATGGTCCGAACCCCTTTCAGGATGCCCACAGGCATTCTCGGCTGGTTTCCTGCAACCATGATTACAGCCATTGTCTCTCCGATGGCTCGCCCTACTCCCAAAACCACAGCAGCCACTACTCCTGATTTGGCAGCGGGAAGTACAGTGGCGAATATGGCTCTTTCATGGGTAGCTCCCAGAGCCAGGGATCCTTCATAATAATGATCCGGTACTGCCCGTATGGCCGATTCACTGACACCGATTATGGTAGGCAGAATCATGATGCCCAGCAGGAGGGAAGCGGTGAGCATGCTGTTCCCGTTGCCTCCAAATAAATCCCGGGTCAAAGGAACCAATACCACCAGCCCGAAAAAGCCGTAAATAACGGAAGGAATTCCGGCAAGCAGCTCTACGCTGGGTTTTAAATAACGGTAAATCATCTTCGGGCAGTAATACGCCAGGAATACTGCCGTCAGAATACCGATGGGGACTCCGACGATGATGGCTCCCAGAGTCACGCTGATGCTTCCCGCAATCATGGGCAGTATGCCGAAGGAAGGAGGTACGTTGCCGGGCGTCCATTGCCGGCCGGTTAAAAAATCAAACAGGCCGATTTCCTTCATCGCCGGGATCCCATTGGCAAAGAGAAAAACACAGATAAGCAGAACCGCAAAGATGCTTGCAAGAGCGGCTAGCATAAAAATGTTTTTCATNNTCCCAGGTTGTAGTTTCACCGATGAATATGGAGGTCACTACATCTGAAGCTATGTTCTCTACGGGATTTTCGTTGTTAACTACAACTGCAATTCCATCCATTGCAATTACCACGGGGGTAAGCTCAGCCAGTTCGCTGTCCTTCAGTTCACGGCTGGCCATGCCAATATCGCATGTGCCATCTATTGCTGCTGTCATTCCGGCGGAAGAATCACTGGTTTGAATTTCAATATCCGCAGCGCTGTTTATCTGCAAATATCCTTCAACCAGTTTTTCCATTACCGGTGAAACAGAGGAGGAGCCTGCAACAACTAACTTTCCCGAAGGCATTGATCCACTGAAACTGGCTGCGCTGTCATCAACTGCGATGTAGCCGTCATTAACGATGGCTTGCCCTTCGGCGCTCAATATATAGTCAATGAAGTCTTGTGCTAGTACAGAAGGTGCTCCCTTTGTTGCGATATTGAAAGGTCTGGCAACGGGATAAGATCCGTTGTTGATGTTCTCGGAAGAAGCTTCAACATCGTCAATCTTAACTGCTTTCACATTGTCGTTCAAAGATCCCAGGGAAATGTAACC
>DCUA01000173.1:0-422 GCA_002329675.1 Firmicutes bacterium UBA1426
CCCTGATCCAATGCCAGCCCCGCGGTGATCAGAGAGCCGCTTCGCAAGCTGGCTTCCGCCACGAGAACACCATAAGACAGCCCGCTGATGATGCGATTGCGAGCGGGAAACTGGCCCTGCAAAGGCGGGCTCCCCGGTGGGTATTCGGATAGGATCAACCCGGTGCGGGAAATTCTATTCATCAGTTCCCTGTTCGTTCTGGGGTAACATACATCCGGTCCGCAGCCCAGGACCGCAATAGTATTTCCGCCTGCATCCAGCGCACCCATATGGCCACAGGAATCGATTCCCGAAGCCATACCACTTACAATGGTGACTCCGTGTTCTGCAGCCCGCTTTGCTATATGATACGCAGCCCACTTTCCATAAGGCGTTGCCTTTCTCGAACCTACAACTGCCAGGCACGGTGTGTTGCAGAGATC
>DCUA01000173.1:479-3481 GCA_002329675.1 Firmicutes bacterium UBA1426
ACATGTGTGGCTGAAATATTTTCAAGCTCCTCCAGATCGGCTATAGTCCTGGCCAGCTTCACAATTTTCTGGGCGGATCGGGCTGTGAGGTCGTAGGTTTTGAAAGCCATTTTCAACAGTTGTTTCGACTCACGATCCAAAAGGCAGTATTTTTCCATTAACGATGGCGTGAGCTGGGAGTTATAGGAGATCTTCTCCTTACAATACCGGTCGATCTGAACAGATCTGGCCGTCTCTACCGCTCTGCGCATCTGCTCTGAATCCATTCTCCTGCTTTTCCCTTTCTCCTCCTCTATCAGTTCTTCACAGGGAACAGGAAAAATCTCCACATGCATGTCAATACGATCTGCAAGTGGCCCTGAAATCTTTGAGATGTACTGCAATATCTGATATTCGCTGCAGATGCATTTCCGGGTACTATGCCCATAATATCCGCATGGGCAGGGATTCATAGCTGCCACCAGCATGAACTTCGCCGGATAGGTTACGGTGGCAGAAGCACGTGAAATGGTTATCACTTCATCTTCCAAAGGTTGTCGAAGAACTTCCAGCGCCTTTCTTTGAAACTCAGGGAACTCATCTAAAAAGAGTACTCCATAGTGAGCGAGGGATACTTCACCGGGTTTTGGCTTTGAACCACCGCCGGCTAAAGCTGTCGCTGATATCGTATGATGAGGTGACCGAAAGGGCCTGATTGTGACCAGTCCGCTCTCTGCGGGCAGCTGACCTGCAAGACTGTAGATTTTGGTCACTTCAAGAGACTCTTCATAGGTCATCGCGGGAAGGATGCCCGGAAGACGATGGGACATCATAGTCTTGCCCGCTCCGGGAGGTCCGACCATAAGTATATTGTGGGCTGCCGCCGCAGCCACTTGTAAGGCCCTCTTGACACCTTCCTGCCCTGCAACGTCGGCATAATCTCCCGAAGAGGAAATTTTCCCTGCAGAAGACTTCCGGAGTCGTCCCTTAAAAGGCATGATCGATTGAAAGCCGGACAGATGCGCCTCTACGTCCGCAATGTGCTCCACCGGATATATTTCTATGTCCTTCAGGATGGAGACCTCCAGTTTGTTACCTGCCGGGAGAAATAGCTTCTCCACTCCCTTGTTTCGAAGCCCGATGGCGAGGGCAATCGCACCTTGTACCGGAGTCACCATGCCATCCAGAGAGAGTTCACCGATAAATGCATACCGCTCTGCCTCTTCCGGGCTAATATCACCGGAGGCCGTCATGACTCCTATTGCAATGGGCAGATCGAAATGAGTACCTTCCTTTCTGCTGCTGGCAGGCGAAAGATTAACAGTTATCCTCTTGGAAGGAAATCGATATCCCGCATTGAGGAGCGCTGCTCGTATCCGTTCACGTGCCTCCCGAACAGAAATATCAGGTAACCCCACAATGGTCATACTAGGTAATCCCGGGGATAGATCCGTCTCAACGGTTACAATTTCTGCATCGACTCCTACTACGGAACTTGTCGTTATCTTAGAATACATTCCTTCTTCCTCAAATTGCATCTTTGATATGATGGACGTAGAAACCATCTTCTCTGGAAAGGATTTCTATTACATCGATTCGCAAATCCAGTTCCTCCAGTCTATGAATCATTACGTAATATTGCAGTGTCCGCAATATGTGCCGCTTCTTTTCTGTCGTTATGGATTCACAGGGTAGTCCGTAAGACAAGTTACTGCGGGTTTTAACTTCGATAATAACCAGCGTTTGACCTTCCATAGCTATAATATCCAGTTCTCCTATCCTGCATTTGAAATTCTTGTCGATTATCCTATACCCCTGTCCTGCAAGATATTTGGCCGCAGCCGCCTCTCCCTTAGCTCCTATTTGTTTTCTCCCATTCACGTCTTACACCATTCCATATTTATTATATATTGCTAATATCTTACATTATAGTAACATATTAAATAACGAGTATCAACCTTATTCCTCAAAATTATTTCCATTAGATATAAGGACGGAATGCTACAGAAAGATACAAGTGCAAAGAGAACAATGTTTTGTAACTATTTACGGTTCCGAATGTAGTAAAACATGTACTGCTGGATGAGGCCTGCCCGGCCACCATAGCGTTCCCAGGAGAATTCACCCTTGTAGATCTCCTCCAGGACTCGAGCGATCCAGACATCAACGGGAACAGACTGGAGTTGATGGAAAGCAAATAGTGTAACACAATTAGCCACTTTTTTCCCAACGCCGCGCAGGGAAATAAGTTTCGCGGTTAACTGCTCACAATCCATTTTCATAAGCTGTTGCAGATCCAGTCTTCCCTCTGCAACAGCTTGTGCAGCCTTCAGCACATACTCGTCCCGGTAGCCTAGGCCTAACCCCCGAAGATCCTCCAGGTTTGCCCCGGCCAAAGCAGTCGCTGACGGGAATGTATAATAACTAATGCGTGGGTCCATTGACCAGCATTTTCTTTCCCCATATGCCTGACATAGTCTCTCGATTGCCGATTTGATCGCGGGGATATTCTTGTTTTGTGATATGATAAAACTGATCAGAATTTCAAATGGTTCCTGACGTAGAATTCGAAGTCCGCTCCCATAATCTGCTGCTTTGCGAAGAAACTCATCTTCACCTGAAAGGAGCTCTCTGATCACTGCCCCATAGTCATAATGCAGATCAAAGTACTCTTCCCATAGAGTTGGGTTATCCGGAGATGCGCCAAGGATCCGTATTTGTTCATCATCGATCTGCTGTAATTCTACGTACTCTCCAAAAGCGATAAGACTATATCGACCCTCTTCTATTTCATTCATACGAAAACATTGCCCGGATTCCGCTATTTGTCGCAGGCTTAAGTTTCTGGACTGGATATACATGTATTCCTCTTGTTCTTCGTGCTTATGCTATTTGTCTGCTGGAGGCTCCATATCGCCTTCTTTGTACAGATCCATGATCCGCTTAACCATTTCTTCGCTTTGCGCCGTGCTCTTTCCAAGATAGTGTGCCATTTCCTGAGAAAATTGAATCTGGTGATACAG
>DCUA01000173.1:3504-8409 GCA_002329675.1 Firmicutes bacterium UBA1426
TAAACACCTACATATTGGTTTTCATCCCTCAAAGCGTAGGTCTTTTCGTGGTATCTTATTCCATACTTGGTTTTGATGCTCTCGAAATGGTCATCAGAACCGGCTGCAAGCTTTTCAAAATTGTCACTGTCCAGTAAATAGGAAATGGGCTTACCCAATATCCCGTTGTTGCACATAAACATGTTCTGAAATGCCGGATTCATATTGATGATATTCAGATTCTTATCCAGAGTCACGATACCGTTAGGTGTTGTTTCGATGATGCGGTCGGCGCGTTGCTGCGCCAAGCGACGCATATAAGAGACGCACATTTCTGTTTCTGCCATGCCTCTTGCCACTGCGATGGCATTATCTCTGCATGACTTGTATCCGCACGCTCCACAGTTGAGCTGAGATTCCGGGTCACTCTTGCCTGTACTTTCTAATATTTCCCGGATCCTGCTCTCACTTACTTCATCCTGATGCAGAGTACCTTCCTGGGGAGAGAATGCGGTATTGAAGTTGATATCAGAAGACTCTCTTTCTTTTATCTCTTTATTTTTCGTTTTCTCGGCATAGGAAATCACAGACTGCTTCCGGCTGAACAGATTCCTATCCTTTGGGAAACCCGGCCCATTAATACAGCCCCCTGCACAGAACAGGGGTTCCACCACCTGATACTTCCACTCGCCGGGTGAAAGATCAAGAATGTTAAGCACATCTTCTGAGCCGCTGATATGGATCACGTCCGGACTAGTACCATCGCATTCTATCCCTCCGGTTTTGAGCATTCCTCCCTGGAGCGGGAAGAGACGGGCTTCATCCAGGACTCCGAAGCTCTCAAATTCAGATTCGGGGCACATATCAAGGCGGATGTTTTCGTCTTCCATCCATTGGATCAATTCTGTAAATGTAAGAACCCAATCAATAGCATCCCGGTTTTCCGGTCTGGCTGCTTCTTGTTTTTTTGCTGCACAGGGGCCTATGAAAACCACTGCCCATTCTTCTCCTAATCGCGTCTTTAACAATCTCCCGTGAGCTACCATAGGAGAAACCACGGGGATCATGGTCTCCATGTGTTCCGGTCTGTATTTTTCTATGTAATCCACTACGGCGGGACAGGCAGTGCAAAGATTGCCACCGGTAGTGTTCTTAAAGGACTCCTCAGTGATCAGCTTTGCACCTTCTGCCGTTTCTGATACGTACTGAAACCCTAGCTGCTTGAGGGCAGATGGTAGCCTGTCACAATCTTCGGTTTCAAAAACAGCAGCAAAGGAAGGTGCAATGCTGACCGCAACCTTCCGCCCGGATGCGATCATCTCTTTCACCTGATCCAGACTGGAGCGTATGGTCTTTGCTCCCTGGGGGCATTCCCGCACACAGGTGCCGCACTTAACACATAATGAATCTTCTATGTATGCCTGCCCGTCCGTCACACTGATCGCCTTTACAGGACATACCCGTACACAGCGATAGCAATCCTGACAGTTGGCAGTAACTGTATATACGACGTTTTTACTCTCTCTTTTCATAGGATTCCCTTTCATTTCTTATGATTATATTATACCCTTCAAATGAAGAGAGAATCAAGGTGGCAATTTTTCCTGGCATTCGCTATAATAAACGAAGAGGAGGCTGAATCATAATGAAGAAACGACTGATCAGAGGGCTGATTCTTCCTCTATTATTGATCTTAGGTACCTATATCGGCATAATCTCCATCGATGATCTTAACCCTCTGGCGGAACAGAGTGACCCCTATCAGGTAGTCCGGGCCGTGGACGGAGATACCATCATCGTAGATATGGACGGAGCAAACGAGAGGATACGTCTCATTGGCATCGACACACCTGAATCGGTCCACTCCGATGAAAAGCGTAATACCGAATATGGCAGGATCGCTGCTGAGTTTACTGCAAACCAATTAGAAAGCAAAACCGTAACTTTGGAATATGATGTGGAAGAGCGGGACCAATACGACCGTATCCTGGCCTATGTGTACCTGGACGGAAAGATGTTTAATAAGACCCTGCTGGAAGAAGGACTGGCTAAAGTGACTACCTATCCACCCAATGTTCGATATGCTGATAGCTTTGTAAAACTGCAAAAACAGGCGCAAAAGGATCGGAAAGGCATATGGGCTGACATGGCTTTTGAGGAATGAATCAAGTCCCAGCCTGAATAAAAAAGACCTATCGCAATGATGGGTCTTTTTTGGCACGCCAGGAGGGATTCGAACCCCCGACCTACTGATTCGTAGTCAGGCACTCTATCCAGCTGAGCTACTGGCGCATATGGATGCCTTTCATGGCACGGTGTTTATTATACAACATCTTGAAGGCAATTGTAAAGAGGTTTATATCTTTGTTTACCTATTTAGCAAATTCCTTTCCTATTAGAAAAGCTTTCGCCAACATTTTTCCAACTGAATTATAAGTACTGGCTGCAGTGTCATAAATCATTGGGTCAACTTTCGAAATATCAGGCGTCCCATCCTCATCCAAACAATCCTGATCGACCTTGATGTCCATGATTTCCCCTACGAATTGGGTATGCTCACCGATCTCATGGATGCCAATCACCTTGCATTCGATGTTCAGCGGAAACTCTTTAATAAACGGGGCATTCACTTTATCCCCTTTAACCGCAGTCAATCCAGTGGCTTGAAATTTATCTGCCTTTTTCCCTGACACGATCCCAAAGTAGTCGGCTTCCTTCACAAACTCCCCGGACGGAATGTTCACAGTGAATGCATTTGTTCTCATGATGTTGTCGTAGGTGCAACGCTGCTTTCTGACAGATATGGCAATGGCCGGCGGACAGGATCCACAGATACCGCCCCATGCTACATTCATTGCATTTGGTCTTCCGTCCTCGCAATATGTGCCTATGATGAACACCGGTGCAGGGAACGCTATTGTTTTTGAACCAATACTTTTCTTCATTACTCTCCACCTCCAGTTTTTAGCATCTCACTATTAATTAACTGTATACGAGCTTGTAAACATCTGTCAATGGTTTGGAAGCGTTGCAAAAGGTGATCGGGAAGGCAAGCTTGTTTTCTATATATTTTTCTGTTAAAATGTATATATAAACGGATATAATGAAATGATGTATTCATACGAAGGAGGTTTGAAATATGAACGAAACTGGAGTATTGAGAGTTGAAAGCAGGACAGACACCAGCAGCCAGGCTAACAAAAGACTGCGCAAAGCGGGTTATCTGCCCGGTAACATTTATGGCAAAGACATGGAATCGGTAGCGGTGTCCATCCGTAAGGATGAGCTCCGTAAAAATATAGCAAAGTATGGGCGTTCTGCTGTATTTGAACTTGTACTTGACGGTAATAAAAAGTATAATGTGATGGTTAAGGATGTCCAGTTCACTCATGTAGACCATGATTTTATGCATGTTGATTTTCACAGCATATCGCTCTCCGAAGAGACGAAAGCCAATGTACCGGTAAAAATCGTAGGTGATGAGCTCTATGAAGCAAGAAGGTTATTGCTGCAGCTCCATCGTGATTTCATACCTGTTAAGGGTTTGCCCCAGGACGTGCCAAACTTCATTGAAGTCAATGTGAAAGAACTCAATGCAGGGGACAACCTCTTTATCAGTGACCTAGAGTTTCCAAAAGGCATTGTGCCCGAATTGGAAGAAACCCAGCTGGTGGTCTCTATCAGTGAAGCAAAGATCCATAAAGAAGTGGATGAGCAGACTGAGGATGAAGCATCCGGACAGCCACAGGAAGACTAGAGTACGGAAAGCCGGCTGAAGCCGGGGTTAATATACTAATAATACCACGAAGGTATTTGCCCTCCTATGAAAGGCAGTACTTTGCGTGGTATTATTTATTATCAAGGAGATATGACAACATGACAACCTCTGCAACTAAGACTAAACAACTCGTTCTTGCAGGTCTGTTCCTGGCTCTGGGACTGATCCTGCCCTTTGCCACAGCACAGATACCCGAAATTGGAAACAAACTATTGCCTATGCATATCCCGGTACTGCTCTGCGGATTTCTCTGCGGTGCACGCTTTGGTCTGCTGGCAGGATTTATAACTCCTCTGCTGAGAAGCATGCTCTTCGGTATGCCGATCATGTTTCCTATGGCTGTTTCCATGGCATTTGAACTGGCTACTTACGGCTTCCTGGCTGGACTCCTCTATCATCTGCTGCCTCGCAAGAGCATATCCATATATATGACACTGATATTATCCATGCTGTGCGGAAGGGTTGTATGGGGAGTGGTCAGTTATCTGCTGTTTGGTTTTATGGGAACTGCATTCACCTGGGAGCTCTTTGTTGCCGGAGCATTTTTTAATGCAATCCCGGGGATCATTATCCAACTTCTTCTCATACCCATACTTGTACTTGCAACAGAAAGGTACCGATTAAAAGAATATGCATTATAGAGAACAGCAAAAGGTTTTTGAACTGATAGACAATCTGATAGGCACACCCGGCACAAAGATTGTAGCAATTGAAGGAAACTCCGGCGCTGGCAAAACATCCCTCGGATCTTTGCTTGCAGAAAGATATGATTGCAATCTCTTTCACATGGATGATTATTATCTGCCCCCGGAAAAGAAGACAGAAGCGAGGCTTGCGGAGGCAGGAGGAAATGTGGATAGAGAACGCTTCAAGGAAGAAATTCTGGATAACATCCGGCAAGGCGGAGACTTCTCTTATAAAAAATACGACTGCAAGAGCCAAAGCTATTACCCGCCTGTCCTTGTCCATCCAAAAGAACTGAACATTGTAGAGGGCGTTTACAGTATGCATCCCGACCTGGCTCCCTACTACGATTTAACAATCTTTCTTTCACTGGATGAAGCAGAACAGAGTCGCCGCATCCTGGACCGGAATGGTCCTCTGGTGCACAAGCGTTTTTTGGATCTGTGGATACCTCTGGAAAACCG
>DCUA01000094.1 GCA_002329675.1 Firmicutes bacterium UBA1426
GTGTCTTCCCGACTCTGCGTTTGATCTCTGTGATATTGTGCTTAATGCAGCTAAGGTCGATCTCTGCCCATACGGGCCTCAGAGTTTCTTTTAACATTATTGCTCCTCAGATATTAAAATTTATACTGTAATACCGGATGCTTATGGAAGGTATCCGGTATTGCAGTATTTACCAATGACAGTATACAAGATGGAGCATAAAAAAACAACGTCTTCAACCACCTGCGACCAGGCGCAGAATCTTGATGAAATCTCCCTCTTCAAGGACACGGGTAGCGTATTCTCCTGAAAGAAGCTGCGAGCCGTTGATCCACACTGAAACCCGGGAGCTGTAGCCTGCCGATGCCAGCAAGCCGGTGACGGTGGTACCCGAAGGGACCACCGTCTCTTTGTTATTTACTTTAACTCGTATATCCATTCCAAACCTAACCTTTTGACAGTTTCAGGCTTTGGTGCTGCGGTCTCCCGGTCCCACCCGGCATAATCGTAGTAGGCATCCAAAGCTTTCTCAAAGTCTTCTTTTGTAATATGTGCGCCCTCATTGGGACCGCTAGGCATGGGGAGAAATGCCTTCGGTGGCAATGTGTCATCCTTACGTCCAAATCCTTCTCTTACATTGAACATCCGCATCATATTGAGTCTCCGCTCACCGATTTCCTGATGCTCTTCGATCGAGGTATCCCAACCGATGCCGTATTTACAGTAATCTACCAGCTCCTGGGGCCCATACATCTGCCATGCCGGTCCCCATACGAACTGGCATAGACAGAGAGTGTCCATCATAGAATAGTACTTCTGAGTTTCCAGAGCAAACTTGGATTTATTCGCATCCAACACACCATAGGAATCACACTTCTCAAAGGATGCCAGCATATTTGGCCAGATCCAGTTCTGATCGTCATCCGGAGCCATCAAAGCAGGGTCGTGCTCCGAAGACTGGTGATCTGCTCCGAAGTTATTCACTGCATAGTTCACAGCCAGGTTGGGTTTCATCTGTACCATATGGGCAGGCCATTCCTGACCCTTTGTGGCCACCACCAGCTCTTCAGCACCTTTGCCAACGAGCTTGGCAGCCCGTACGCTACCAAGTGATAGCAGCTCGCCAATGCCTTTCTCGCGATAGGCAATTTTTTTCAGCAGTTCAGGATAAACAGAGCTGTTTCCAAAGCGAAGATCAAGGCCATCCGTATCTTCCTTTGTCAGAATACCTTTCTCATAGCAGTCCATAGCCCAGGCAATTGTAGCCCCGCAGGAAATAGTGTCCATGCCGTACATATTGCAGTACTGATTGGCCTCACAGACATCTTCCAGGTTGTTTACGCCGCAGTAGGATCCGAAGGTGGCAATAGTCTCGTATTCGGGACCACCATAATAAGGATCTGCTTTGCCCGGTATGGTGACTTCCCGCTTACAGCGTATTGCACAGCCAAAGCAGGTCTCCGTTCCGGATAAAACCGTCCTTCGCATAGTAGAACCATAGAGATTTCTCGCGCCTTCCAGAACACCGGAATTCCAGTTGAAGGAAGGGAGGAAACCTTCTACATCGTGAGCCCCCACTACTCCGGCGGAGCCATTTTTTGCAGTATCCGCAATAGCATCGTTGGCAGCCATGCGCTCTTTTACATTCAGTGTGAGGGTCTTCATTCCCTCGGGATCAGCCGGTCGAACAGGAGGCTGCCTTTTAACCACCAAACCTTTAAGGTTTTTGGATCCCATCACGGCACCGGTTCCGTTCCTGCCGTTCGCCCGGCTCCTTCTGTGCATGATGTTCGAAAAAAGCACGCCATTCTCACCTGCAGGACCGATGAGGGAGCATTCGATCTTGTCTGTGCCAAGATCCTTTTCAATCTGCCGCTCCGTATCGCCGGTGACCTTTCCCCAGAGATGTGAAGCATCCCGTAATTCTACATTGTCCTTGTCAATATATAAATAGACGGGTGTTTCAGCTTTTCCGGTGAAGATCACTGCGTCGTATCCGTTGGCTTTTAGCTGGGCGGGGATGTAACCGCCTACCTGAGAGTCTCCGGCGGTTCCCGTCAGCGGACTCTTCGTGGTGACGCACATCCGGCTTTGTCCGCTGATGGGGATCCCTGTCAGCGGAGAAACGGTAAAAATCAGAGGATTCTCCGGTGACAGGGGATCCGTCCCCGCCCGGATGTTATGGAACAACAGGTACATTCCAAGAGCCGACCCTCCGGGATACTTCCGATAGGTCTCAGCAGGAAGTAATTCCGTACGTATTGTCTTATCGCTTAAGTTTACATATAGAAGTTTTGCGCTTTCAATCATATCTTTTCACCTTTCTCTATCTGAATTAGCCTTGCTTTGTTAATAAACAAAATGCCCCCATTAAAACATGGGGGCATTTGCATAAGTCAGTTGATCAACCGCCTGAAATCTTTGAATAGGCTTTTAGTTCATCGCCATCTTTCAGTTTGTCATAAATCATGACTCGTAAGCCGTTTATAGCGACAAATCCAAAATTGTCGATCTTAGTCCAGTCGATTCCGACGAGCTTTAATGCTTCTTCTGCGGTACAGCCGTCCGGAACCTCTACGATCCGTTCTTTATCGCCTTCAAAATACTTGGTCAATGTCCCCCGTAATGTAATTTTTATTTTCATTTCTGGTTATCATCCTCCCGGGTGGGCATTTGCTATTTTACGCCATTTCAGGTGTTTCAATTCATGAGGATACGGGTTGTTTCCCTTAAAGCGTGGCAATCAGGCTGTCAGGAAGCGTTCCGTCTGCGTTCCATCCCAGAACGGAATAGTACTGCTGTTTCATATCCTCAAAGGCCTCTTCAGGAATCTTCTGTCCTGCAGCAGGTCCACTCTTAAGAGCATCGTTGAAAATACGCTTAGGTGCGGTATCATCCTTTGCTGTAAAGCCTTCTCTTTGATTGAAAGCTCTCGCAATGTTAATGACACGGGTGCCTACCTCGGCCATATCATCCGCAGTCCATTCCTTTCCTGTAACCAGCGTCATCAGCTCTGCCATGGTATCCATGCTAAGAGTAGCCCAGAAGTCGCAGATGCACAGACTGAATTTGACTGCATTGAACTGTGCCAGGTTAAATACCATCTCACCTTTACCTTCAGGAGTATAGGGAGGTATGGAAGCGGCAAACACCTCTTCGTTGGGTGCATAGGCTCTCATATGGCAGGCTCCTCTGTCGGAGACAGCATATGCCAGGGACATGCCCCAGGACCCACGTGGTTCGTATTGAGGATATTCCAGACCCTTGACATGCATAGCAAAATCATTACCGCCGTATTTTTCAGCCAGCTTCTTTACGCCCATTGCCAGCTCTTTTCCGATGCCCTCGCCTTTGGCCATCATTTTCAAATACTCTATGTATTTGTCCATCTCGCCGAAGCGGATGCCAAAATCATGGATGCCCTTCTCTGTCATCTCCATAGCCCAGTTCAACACGTCACCGGCGCTGATGGTATCCAGGCCCATGTCGTCTGCCACCTGGTTAGCTTTCACAATAGCTTCGGGATCACGATTTCCGGCGTTTGGTCCGAATGCAGCGATGGTCTCATATTCGGGTCCTTCACATATGGCGTCGCCAATCTTCAGGAAATTGCCGCATCCAAGGCCACAGCTTCCACAGCCGCGCTTTCCCTGCAGCTTTTCCATGAGCACTTCACCGTTATAGTCCGTCCAGTTTTCATCCGTTGTATCGGAGAAGTTCTTGAAGGGCAAAATGCCTCCGTCCTGACAGGCTTCCAAAAATGCGGTGGTGCCAAGATCGAATACAAAGGTGTTGTCCTCGAGCAGGGTGTCTTCTTTTTCGATTTCCGCAATTCTCTTAACGGCTTCTACAATATTGGGGATTTCAACACTACCCGTGCCCTTCACCACTACAGCCTTGAGGTTTTTGCTGCCCATAACGGCACCCATACCGCCTCTTCCCGCTTGTCTATAATAATCCGAGGTGATGCAGGCCATACCGCTGAGATTCTCACCGGCAGGTCCGATGGTCAGTACGCTGTAATCGTGGTCATACTTTTCGATGAGGAGAGCTTCCGTCTCGTGGCAGCCTTTTCCCCAGAGGAAAGAACCGTCCTCAAAACTGACTTTATCATCTTCAATAAGTAAGTATCCCGGTTTATCCAGTGCACCTTCAATGATGATGGCATCATAGCCTGCATACTTGATCCGCAGGGCAGAATGGCCGCCAATGGAGCAGTCGCAGATGGTTCCTGTTGCCGGAGACTTTCCTGCTACTGCAAGTTTTCCGGAGCAGGGGACGGTGGTTCCTGTCATGGGTCCGGTCATGAAGATCAGCTTGTTGTCAGCAGACAGGGGGTCGATACCCGGTTTCAATTCTTCGTAAAGATACTTAATGCTCAGCCCTTTCGAGCCTATGTATTTCTCGGCCCAATCCATGCGAAGGGGCTCAGTTTCAGCTGTTTTTTTACTCAGATCTACCCTGAGCACATTGTTCTGGTAACCTAACATGCTTATGCCTCCTTCCTATTCAAAGATCAGCGCGCCTTGCGGGCAGACCTTCACGCACATGGGATCGCCGTTACAGGTATCGCATATGTAAGATTTTTTCTCTCTGAGACGAACTACTTTTCTCGGGCACTTGGCTGCACATGTACCGCAACCGATGCACACCTCGTGATCTACTAAAATCTTATCATCCATGGAAATGGCACCGGTGGGACAGTTCTTAAAGCAGATCCCGCATAGATTGCAATAGGAATCTTTGTACTTTAAATCTCCGCCCTTGTCGTAATAGGTTTCAATAAAAACCCGTGCCTTGGAAGGTACAAAGGCGCCTTCATGCGTAGCGGAGCAAACCTGGCCGCAAAGCTGACAGCCTATGCACTTTTGCTTTGTAAACCTCAATCTTTTCACGTTGCCTATACATCCTTTCTTTCATGATTTAATTAAAAAGCAAAGCAGAGCACATAAAAACCAGCATCTCTCCTTTGCACATTGGCAGGCTGGAAAATCACTTCTCCAACCCTATCGTTTTCGTCGGCAAGCGGCCTTTGCTTGTCATACGAAAATCGGAGTTATCATAATATTTTGCTTTTTTAATTGTACTATCAATATACTATGCCGAACCCGAATTGTCAAAGCTATATTGGTGCGATAAAACTCCTTGCATTTCCAATTTTTATAGTTATAATTAAGATAGATAATTTAATAACAAGTTTCCGAGTCGCAGTGTCCTAAAGCTCAGCCATGGACGGCGACCGATGGGTATCCGGAGAAATCCGTATGCCTCCCGCATTTGGAAAGGAATGTCAACAAGAGTTAGTCAGAGGTAGTATAGCCCTTTCTTTTTGTGGAAAGGGCTTTTATTTTTTCCTAAATTGCAATAACAAG
>DCUA01000209.1:0-15857 GCA_002329675.1 Firmicutes bacterium UBA1426
GAGTGGGTGCTCCGAACCAATCCATCAGTTCCGATGGTTATCAAGTCAACCATCCCGGTTGGGTATACCACACAGGTCAGGAAAAAATACAACGCTAAGCACCTCTTCTTCAGCCCGGAGTTTTTGAGAGAGAGCAAGGCTCTATACGACAACCTGTATCCTTCCCGCATCATCGTGGGCTGCGACGAGGGAACGAGAGATGCGGCTGAAATGTTTGCTGGGCTGCTGGTTGAAGGTGCCGAGAAGAAGGATGTAGAGACCAGAATAATGGGCTTTACAGAAGCCGAAGCGGTCAAGCTTTTCGCTAATACTTATCTGGCGCTGAGGGTTTCGTACTTCAACGAGTTGGATACCTATTGCGAGATGAAGGGGTTGAGCACGGCCGAGGTTATCGATGGTGTTTGCCTTGATCCACGTATCGGCAGCCACTACAACAACCCGTCCTTCGGTTACGGCGGTTATTGTCTCCCCAAGGATACAAAGCAATTGCTTGCTAATTACCAGGACGTACCTGAGGAGTTAATCCGGGCGATTGTAGAGTCAAACAGAACAAGGAAGGACTTCATCGCAGATAGGGTGCTGGAGAAGGCCGGCTATTATACGGCAAACAGCATCTGGAACGCCGAGAAAGAGCGACCGATCACGGTTGGAGTGTACCGCTTAACAATGAAATCCAACTCCGACAATTTCCGCCAGTCCTCCATCCAAGGCGTGATGAAACGGATCAAGGTTAAAGGCGCTACAGTCATCATTTATGAACCTACGCTTGAAGATGGTGTGACGTTCTTCGGCAGCCCTGTAGTGAACGATATTGAGAAGTTCAAGGCTGGATGCGATGTGATTGTTGCGAATAGGATGAATGAAGAGATTGCTGACGTTGAAGAGAAGGTTTATACGAGAGACTTGTTTAGAAGGGATTAATGGTCTGGATTCTTATTGCTGTTGTAATCGGAGTTGAATTGATTCTCCGTTACTTTGGGTTTTGCAACAGCCCACTGTACTTCAATAACGAATGGAGCGGATATAGTCTCGTACCGAATCAAAACTGCTTCAAGCTTCGGCATCGTTATATTACGAACGACTACGGGATGAGGAGTGAGCCGCTGAAAGACGGAGAAGAGAGAATCCTTCTTGTCGGTGATTCAGTTCTGAATGGCGGTGTGAGAGTCGATCATAACGCTTTGGCATCCACAATGCTGGAGGAGGCCTTCTCTCCCGTCCGTGTGCTGAATATCTCGGCGCCGGGATGGGGCGTGAACAACGGCGCGGGTGTGATCAAGCACTTCGGAGATTTCGAAGCAAAAGCAATGGTGATTGTCCTGAATAGCCATGATGCTGTAGGACATATCCCAGACTACCCAATAGCAGGTCATCACAGAACGTTTCCGGTAAAACAATATCCGCTTGCGTGATTTGAACTGATTGATCGTTACTTCGTTCCTCGGCTTCAGAAGCTGTTAGGAATGAAGAACGACATAGATGATTTCAATACCAGTGTTGGTGAGGAGATAAGCGCTGGCTGGGATTGGTTTTATCAGTACTGCTCCGAGAAGGAAATTGACCTTGCTATCTATCTTCACGCAACGACTGATGAGATAGATGCAGGTGAATACGACAAGAATGGAAAGTGGATTATGAGTTTTGCCGCTGATAAGGATATTCCTCTTTACACGGATATTGGTGTTTGCAAAAAGAGTGATTATGTAGATGACTGTCATTTAAATGCAGATGGTCAGAAAGTGATATTCCAGATCCTGGAGCCTGTGATTGGCGAGATTATCAATAAGGAGGGGGCAGAGCGGTGAAGAAAAAGATATTGATTTATGCACACTACTATGCTCCTGATGTGGCATCAACCGGTCAGATCCTTCAGGATATGGCTGAGGGGATGACAGACGAATTTGATGTCACGGTTATTTGTACAGTGCCGAGCTACACAGGAACGATTGAGGAAAAGTACCGGGAGAAGAAGATCTATAACGAGGAGATCAATGGGGTAAAGGTGAGCAGAGTACCTGTCCCGGAGTTCACAAAGAGCAGTAAAAAATCTCGAATTAAAAACTTGCTGGCGTACTTCTTTGGTGCGCGGAAGGCGACCAAGATAGTAGGTCAGCAAGACTATGTTTTCACCATCTCACAGCCTCCGATAATGGGCGGAATGCTTGGAGTATATGGGAAAAGGAAGCTGAGGACTGCTGACGGGAAGCACCCCAAGTTCATCTATTCCATCCAGGATTATAACCCAGAGCAGATTGAGGCCACGGGGTATATCAAGTTCCCTCTTCTGATGAAGATTGCTCGGTGGATAGATAACAGAAGCTGCAGTAAGAGCGACTTGGTGATTACGGTAGGCCGAGATCTGGTGGAGACGCTTGAAAATAGGTTTACCGGGAAAGATGTCCCGAATCACACCATGATCAACAACTGGATTGATGAGAAGGAGATATATCCGCTGGAGGCAGATAATCCGGGGGTTGCTGAGTTCCGAGAGAAGTATGGGCTGGTTGATAAGTTTGTGGTGATGTACAGCGGCAACATTGGCCTGTACTACGACCTTGAAGGACTAATCAAGGTCATAGAGCTGTTTAAGGGTGCGAAAACACCTGATGGACGGGATGTGGTCTTCGCTTTCGTCGGGGCAGGGAGTGTTCTGGATAAGTTGGTACTGTATGTGAAGGAAAAGAAGATGGAAAATGTCATCTTTATTCCTTACCAGGACAAGGATAAGCTCATCTTTTCCCTCAACGCTGCTGATGTCCACTGGTGCGTAAATGCTAAGGGGATTAAGGGGGTGAGCTGTCCCTCAAAGTTTTATGGTATTGCTGGAGTAGGAAAGCCTGTGCTGGCCGTCCTAGAGAGCGGCTCTGAAGTCGAAATGCTGATTGATGAGATCGGCTGTGGTAAATGCTCTGAACCTGGGGAGTATGAAAAAGTCGAGCAAAATATAAGATGGTTCATTGATAACGCAGGAAGTGATGAACTTGCTGAGATGGGCGAGCGGGGACATGAGTACCTCGTTGATCATCTTACCAAGGATATATCGATAGAAAAATACAAGAGAGCAATTTTAGAGCTCTGAAAATAGAAGGGAATAATGTCATGAGGATACTTCTCACAGGCGCATCTGGTTTTATCGGCACAAACCTCTTGGAGGATTTGGTTTCAAAGGGGTATGAAGTTCTGAATGTCGACTGGAAGGAGCCTAAGATTCTTGCCAGAAGGAATTTGTGGAAAAATGTAGATATTACGGAATACGCGCCATTTGAGAAGGCTTGCCTGGACTTTAACCCTGATTATATTATCCACCTCGCTGCGCGTACCGATCTGGATGGCAAGACTGTAGATGAGTACGATGCCAATGTGACAGGTGTGGAGAACCTGCTGAAGATAGTCCACAAGCTACCGAATTTAAAGAAGGTGATTATCACATCCTCGAAGTTCGTAACTCGGAATGGCTACCAGATCAAAAACCAGTTCGACTATTGTCCGCATACGGTTTACGGCGAGAGCAAGGTCGAAACTGAGAATAAAGTGTGGGCTGATAAGCCGCAGTGCGACTGGTGCATCATTCGTCCCACATCAATCTGGGGGCCTTGGTTTGGAGTACCTTACAGAAACTTCTTCGATATCGTCATGAAGCACATGTATTTCCATATCGGAAAGATCAAATGCCACAAGACTTATGGGTACATCGGTAACTCCATGTATCAGATCGAGCAACTCCTCTTCACGGAGACCCCTGACGAGGATAACAAGGTCTTCTACATCGGTGATGAGCCGGCCTATGAGATCAACGAGTGGGCAGATGAAATTGCCGGAGAGCTTGGTTTTAAGGTGCCGACGATGCCGGTATGGTTCGTGAAGTGTCTTGCCAAGTTTGGTGACTTCCTTGGAGTGTTCCATATCCATTTCCCGATGCAGTCGTTCCGCTACGGAAACATGACGAATGACGGGACCAATGATATGACCAATACTTATAAGATTGCTCCTGACATGCCGTTTACGAGACTTGAAGGCGTAAAGGCCACTCTGGCATGGATGAGAGAGTACGAGGGGAAGAAATGAAGCTATTAGTTATTCAGGAACAACACTTTGTACGGATGCCTAATGGCGAAGTGTGGGTGGACGAGCAATCAGATTCAAAGTTCTGGGAGCGCTACCTGGCTGCTTTTGACGAAGTAGTTGTTTGCGCCAGATTCCGCCATTCCGACACTTATAATACGGAAAAACTAATGCTTTCAGATCACGAGCATGTTTCATTTGTGGAACTGCCGAATACCAGAGGCGTTGGTGCGCTTTTGAAGAACCTTGCTCAAGTCAGGAAGATTATGAAAGCGGCCATGAAAGATTGTGACCGCATCATCTTCCGTGCGCCAAGCCCAATGTCAATGGTTGCATATCCTTTGGCTAAGAAATCTGGGAAGCCGTTTGCAGTGGAGATTATGAATAACCCTGCGACCCATTATTCTCCAGCAGCAATGCATAACTTCTATCAGCCGATTATTCAGAGGCTGACAGTAAACCACACTAAATCGATGTGCCGGACGGCTAATGGTGTGTCTTATGTCACCGAAAAGGTACTTCAAGAGCTGTACCCAAGCACAGCGAGGTTAAAAGGCGAGAGTAAGAAATACTTTGAATCCAGCTATTCTACCATCCGGATGGAGCCAAGCAGATACTCTTTTGACGAATGGCCGGAAGAAAAACCTGAAACAGTAACCTTTATCCACACTGGCAAAATGCAGGATGAGAGAAAGGGACAGGATATCTTTATCAAGGCAATAGGGATACTAAGAAGTAAAGGCAACAATATCGAGGGTATCCTTGTCGGCGACGGCGTGATGAGAAAAGGCTTCGAGCAGCTTGGTAGAGATCTTGGAATAGCTGAACATCTGGATTTCGTTGGATGGAAAGCCGGATTTGAAGCTGTTCAGAAGGAATTGAAGCGGGCTCAGATTGCCGTATTTCCCTCTATGGGAGAGGGGCTCCCGCGTTCTGTGATCGAAGGCATGGCACAGGGGCTTCTCTGCTTTGGATCGAAAGTGGATGGGATTTGCGAGCTGCTTGAGGGAGATTGCCTGGTACCGGAGTTTACTGCGGAGTGCTTTGCTGAACATATCCAGAAGTATTTGAATGACTGGGACATAGTGCTGCAAGAGAGAAAGAAACAGTTTGCCGCTTCAAAGCGATATGAGTATTCCATTTTGGAAAAGCGCAGAACAGAGTTTTATAGGAAACTGAGAGAAGTGGAATAATAACTTCTTAGAGGAGAATAGTAAAATTGCTTGCAATACTATTATACTTAATCATACTATTTGTTTTCTGGGTATTAAACTCAAAAGCATTTAAGAAAAAGCTGAATTATGCAAATATCTTTCTGCTCCTGTGGTGCATTATACCGAGTCTTTCGGCCATAGGACTCTTTGAGTTCTATGAACCGCCTTTCCTGACTCACGTATATATTTATACCATGATTCTTGTGTTTGAATTGTTCACATTATTGGGGAAAAGGACGCGGATTTCTAAACACAAACACATTGACACAAACGAACGCCCATCGACAGAAAAAATCAACTGGAGAATTATGCTGATTATCAGCCTTGCTTGCTTGGTAATCATGATTCCATTCTTTATAACAGCAATTCGATTTGCACTTGGAAATGGATACTATTATTTGCGTCTGAGAGTCCTGAATAATGAGTTGTTCGCTGCGAGAGACAGAATAATACTGCAGGATATTATACAACCGTTGATGATTGTGACCACTCTTGCTGGTGTTTACCATTTAGTTGAACGCGGCAAGCTTAAGTTGGTAACAGTTGTATCAATAATCGATTGTGGAATCTATATGCTTACTATTGGCAATCGATGGCTGATAATGGAAGTTATGTTCATTATCGTGACGATCGTTGCAGGAAAATACGCTCTTAATATTATTGCTCTGTTAAAGAGAAACAAATGGGTCAGTAGAATCGCAATCATCCTGGTTGTGGGCATGATCTTTATTACCTTACAGAGAAGTATTCGTGGTAGTACTGGTCTGATGTATGACATTTACGCTTACTTTGTAGGAAGTATACATCTGTTAGGATTGGCTGTTGGTTCGCCGACACAGTTCGCTCTTACTGGAACAGATTTGCTATGGGGGGAAGAGTTGTTTGGAGCCTTCATCGGACTAATTAACAATATTGGAATAGCAATAGGTCGAGGAGACATTATTAATGCGACAGGAATAAACGATATTGTTCAACAGTACTATTTCGTTTCACCTAAAACCCATATGAACAACAATATCACGATGATCTACGCTTTCCTTCGTGACTTTGGTGTTTTCGGTATCATCATCGATACAGCAGTTCTAGCGTTGTTCTACATATATTTATATAAACGGAGGAACAGGACAATTTATACAAGGCTCGGATATATCTTTGGGCTAAGCCTACTTCCGTTCCTCATTTTTGAGTGGTTCTATGGAAGAACATTTGTGTTGATGGTCTTTATAATACTAATAGCTCTAGACCGAATGAACGGCTTTAAAGTTAGGAAACAACATAGGTGAATACAGTGATGAATAATAGAATAATCAATCGGGGGGGGGTACTTCGATATGCAAAATATGAGTACCTCTTCGATAATAAACTGGGTAATGTCCGGATAGTAGACGTTATTCAAAGGTTTGCAAATGATCCTCTGTTTCGTGCGAACACGTATATTAACTGGTTGCAGCAGCCTAAAAAAGCTATGGCAAAGAAGTATGTTAGGAATCTGCTGTTTACTAAATACCATATGGTAATTGGCGACACCTGCAAAATCGGGCATCACTTTAGAACTCTTAATCCAGAAGGTGTTGTCATTGGAGAGGGAGTCACTATTGGAAATTGCTGTACAGTTGGAGAAAGAGTGACCTTTGGCCAGAAAGATGGTCTGTCTCCATGTGTTGGGAATAACGTCCAGATTAAGAAAGGCAGCGTCATCATAGGAAACATTGTAGTTGGAGATGGAGCAACGATTGAGGAAGGTTCTGTCGTAATAGAAGAAGTGCGGGCGAATACTGAGGTAAAAGGTGTTCCTGCAAAAGCAGTATAGCACCAGGTATAGTTTAGATGTTTCTTGCCTGGTTGCTCATAAAAGATCTCGGAGGTCTACATGAACATAGGCAAGATAAAGGATACCATTATTCATGTTATTGGGTTTTCTAATTACAGAAAGCTATTAACTTCAACAATGAGATCTATCACTAAGGTGAAGGATCGTCTCATGTGTGGAGAGTTTGTAGTTGATGCTCAGGAATATGGTGTAACCGGGAAAGATTCTTTCTTTGGATACTACGATCTTCAATCGTTAAGTGACGATGGATCAAAACTTCTCAGTATTGTAGTTGATGGCCATATTGCAGAGGTGGGATTTTTTGAGGTAGAAACGAAAAAATTTCAGAGGATAGCAGAAACTTGTGCCTGGAACTGGCAGATGGGTGCCCGGATGCGATGGTTTGAAAGCGGTAAAAGTATACTATTCAATGATTTCGATGGGAAAGAGTTTGTTTCGCGTGTTGTGGATCTAAATGGGAATGAACTTAAGAGATTTCCTTACCCCATCTTTGATGTAGATATAGATGCCGGAATTGCTTACTTCTGCGATTTTACAATTCTTCATCATTTGAGGGAAGGCTATGGCTACCCGAATAAAGGTGTCGATTTCGAAGACTATTACAAAAAAGCTGAGAACGGTCTATTTATGTTTCACCTTGGTGAGAACAGTTCTAGGCCGATATTAACTATAGAGGAACTGAAAAAGATAGAGCCTACTGATGATATGGAGGGGAAATATCATTATATCAACCATATCACCATTAACCCTGAAAATGGAGACGTGATGTTCTTTCATCTTTGGACTGATGGAAAGGGTTCATGGAAGAACAGAATGGTTTTTGTAGATAAGGATGGAAAACTGATCCGAATAATCTCAGATTTTGACAGGGCTTCCCACTATACTTGGAAGGATAAGGATCATATTCTGGTTTCAGTCTATCTTGGTGAAAAAGCAGAGTATAGATTGTATGATTATCGGGCAGGAAATGGAGAACTAATTAACGGGATAAAAACCGATGGGCATCCAACGTTCATCAATGGCAGATTCTTTATTACGGATACTTATGCGAATCGCTGTGCCATGCAGTCAATATATCTATGTGACATAAAAGAGCATACATATAGAAATTTCTTCTCTATATATCATAATACAGAGAAAGTTGGAGCAGAAAGGTGCGACTTGCATCCAAGAGTAAAAGGGGATTTGCTTAACATTGATTCTGTTGCAGGAGCTCACAGATGCCAATACGTAATAAAGACAAATTATTCCATGAAGGGGACATCGCAGTGGGACAGGCAATTGCTTCTTGATAAGCAAGCATATATTGAAGATAAAGGGCCGGTTTCTGCATCTTTACTAGCCTGTATTGATTCGGAATATAAGGCTAATACTGGAAGACCGATTAGCAACAAGATCAAGATAATGAAGATGTTTCTTGAGAATCCTGGATTTAAGGCTAACGTCTACATTAATCGCTTGCGGATGCTGTCGGGGAAAAAGAAAGAGAAGCTTAGGACAAAAATATATAAAAGATATGGTGTAGTGATCGATGCGGCGTCCATTGGGATTCACTTTAGAGCGGATCATGTTGTCGGTATCGTTATTGGACCTGGTGCAGTTATTGGTGATCACTGCAGAATGTACCAGAATGTGACTGTAGGTCAGAAAGATGGGAAATTCCCGCGAATTGGCAATCATGTGACCATATTCCCTGGTGCAGTTATCATTGGCGATATTGAAATTGGAGATTATGCAGTTATCGGCGCAAATGCTGTAGTAACAAATGATGTTCCGGAAGGCGCAACTGCTGTAGGCATACCTGCCAGGAATATAGTTGGGAGATAATGAATGGGAAAGCTAAAGAAGAATCTTGTATTCAATATCACATATCAAATACTGATTCTTTTCCTTCCCCTTGTTACATCGTCTTATTTGGCGAGAATTGTTGGGGCAGATGGCATAGGAAGGTACTCATATGCATACTCAATTGCACTCTATTTTACATATTTTACAGTTCTAGGATTAGATAAATACGGAAACCGCATGATAGCATCCGTCCAAAAGGACAGGTTAGAAAGAAGCCGCAATTTTTCCGAAATCTACACGATGCAGGTATATTGTTTCGGAATTTGTCTTGTTGCTTATGTTGTTTATGCGTTTCTCTTCTCAGGAGATAGAACAATAGCCCTTATTCAAACAGTTTTTGTGCTTTCATCTCTTTTCGATATCAACTGGTTCTTCTTCGGGATGGAGATGTTCGATAAAACTGTAATAAGAAATACTGTGGTTAAGTTATTAACGACCGGACTTATCTTCCTGGTAGTAAAGACAAAAAACGATGTTGAGAAGTATGCCTTGATCATGGCTGCAGGATACCTTGCTAGCCAACTTGCATTATGGCCATATCTCCCGAAGTTCATAGATTTTAGGTTTGCAAAATGGAGTGATGTTAAAAAGCATTTCAGGCCCAATCTCACAATGTTCCTGCCAGTCATAGCGGTCAGCGTGTATAAGATAATGGATAAGATTATGTTGGGAATGATGACCACGAAGGCTGTGGTAGGCTATTACGAAAACGCTGAGAAGATTATAAATGTTCCTATAGCAGTGATAACAGCTCTTGGAACGGTTATGCTGCCGCGTGTGACAGCCTTGATTTCTGAGAAGAAGGATCAAGAGGTCAGTCGTTATCGAGATGCAGCGATAATGATTGTAACTGCATTTAGTGTTGGGGCATGCTTTGGAATTATAGGTATAGCGGATTCACTTGCCTTGTGGATGTGGGGAGAGGACTTTGTAATGTCGGGCATTGTTATGAAGTACCTTTCGGTTACGCTCCTATTCCTCGGCGTTGGTAATGTGATAAGGACTCAATTCTTGATTCCATATCAGTATGATAAAGTATATGTAGTGTCTGCATTTATTGGTGCCGTAGTAAATGTAATCGTCAATGCGCTGCTGATACCGGGCTATGGTGCTGTCGGTGCAGCGGTAGGAACGATCTGTGCAGAAGTGGCAGTTTGTTTGTACCAGTTATTGATGGTTAGAAAACAACTTCCATTGTTTAAGTACGCAAGAGATACTGTTTTGTGCTGCATCGGAGGGGGGATTATGCTTGCGGTAATCCTGCTGATTCCCTCCGTTTCATCAAGAACTGTAAATCTAATTGTCCATCTATTTGCAGGGGCGGCAGTATATCTGGTTCTGGTTTCACCGTTCCTCTATAAGAAGGCAATAAGAAGTTTGAGGGGTAATTCCAATGGCTAATGTTTCTGTATTGATGGCTGTGTATCGAGAAAAACCAGAGCATCTAAGGATTGCAACAGAATCCATTCTTTCTCAGACATATAGTGATTTCGAATTCATTATTGTCCTGGATGATCCAAATAATCAGGAATTGCGAGAAATCATAGAGGACTATAAAAAACAAGATACTAGGATACGTTTAATTGTAAATGAAAAGAACATTGGATTAGCTTTATCCCTTAATAAGGCGATTGAAACGGCCACTGGTAAATACTTGGCGAGGATGGATGCAGANNTGTTGTCGGAACCAATAAAATAATAATCGATGAGTCTGGAAAAGAAATATCAAGAGCTAGCGCTTTTCCAACATCATATGAAGGGGTTAAAGAAACAATGGTTTACTCTAATATTATGGTCCACCCGAGCGTCATGATGAGGGCAGAAATAATAAAATCAGTAGGAGGTTATAGGGCATTTCCTACCACACAGGATTATGACCTGTGGATGAGATTAATAGACAAAGGATATCGGATTTGCAATATTAATGAATACTTAATCAGGTATCGCATAAACAGTACAGGAGTTTCGATGAGCCGTGCCTACAAGCAGTGTGTTGTTGCAAGATATATGGATCAGTTACAAAAAGAGAGACATGAAACTGGTACAGACAGCTTTTCTGTAGAAAACTTGAACGAGTTTATGCAAATGAACCAAGTTGATAACCCTGAAATCTGTAAATTATATCAAGAGGCCAGAGTGTTGATGGAGGATGGGAGAATAAGAATTAAAAATGGGAAACTCATATCTGGAGGCATAAAACTTATAAAAGCGATGCGCAAACATCCTTTCATGAAAAAATCAGTAGTAGATCAGATTAGAAGCATATTTGTCAAGAAAAAGTACAGCTAGCTTTTACGGGGGTAAGCATGAAGAGCGACACACTGAAAGATCAAGGTCAAATTAGACTTATTTGGCTGGACATACTAAAAGGAATATGTATGTTCTTCATTGTTATGTCTCATTCACGTCCACCGTTAATATATACTTGGTTCTACACTCCCTTTTTTTTAGCAGGATTCTTTTTCGCATCAGGCTATACTTTTTCTCCTAAAAGTAATGCCTCTACTTTCCTGCTCCATAAACTGAAGACTATTCTCCTTCCATATTGGGCATTTGGACTAATAAACACGGCGTTAGCTCATGTTGCGGATGGAGATAATATAGCTAACAGAGTGAAGGGCTTGCTTCTGTCTATAAACGGGAAAAATGATGACTTGTGGTTCGTTATGTGCCTACTGTCGATGCAGATCATTTTTTATCTCCTATGGCGATTTGTGCTGGAAAGCGGAGAGCAGAATGCTTTTAGATGGGGGGGTGCTTTATCCTTTATCCTGTGTGCAGGTGGAGCCGTTCTTGTGACTTTCAATGTAAAGCTTCCGTTTCAATTCGAAACGGCACTGATTATGATACCTTTCATGTTTATGGGCTACATGTGGAAAAAAGAAGTTATACTACTGCAAAGCAAGAACAAGAGCATAGTTTTTGCTGTTTGCCTTATTATATACATACTTTTTTGCATGGCTGCTAAGAATACAGTTAACATTCATGGAGAACAGTATTCGATATTTATTGTTTTCATAGTCCAAGCATTGCTAGGGGTCATAGTGTTTGTTATGTGTTCCCAATTGATTGAAAATAAATTTGGGCATGCATGGATAATAAGGTTTTTAGTATTCATTGGACAGAACACATTTGTGTATTATGCATTTCAGTCAAAGGCAATACGACTCTTAGATATACTGTGGGATAGACTTCATTTCGGAATTAGTGATTATATCCGAAACCCAATATATGCTATTATCTGTTGTATCGTTCTAGCAATTCCAGCGGCAATTATCAATAGATTTTTCCCGTTTTTGCTAGGAAGGAACTTTAATCATAAATGAAGTATTTGAAAATGAGAGGGAGTATTAGTATGAGTACGGAGGGAGTATCAAGAAAAGTTAAAAATATTGTTCATAGCATATACTTAGATCATTTGTCTGATGAAGCCTATTGTAAAGTGAAGTTTAAACGTGCTTTAGGAAGTGAATTAGACATCAGTAATCCTCAAACATACAACGAAAAGGTTCAATGGCTTAAAATGAATTATAGACTGCCAGTATTTACGAGAATGGTCGATAAATATGAGGCTAAAGATTATATCAAACATCTTGTGGGAGAAGATGTCATAATACCGACAATAGCCGTTTGGGAATCGGCAGAAGAAATTGATCCAAGCATTCTGCCTGATAGATTTGTAATGAAATGCACTCATGATTCGCATACTGTTTTTGTTTGTAAAGATAAAGAAAAATTTGATTTTGAGGCCGCAAAAAAACAAATTGGAAAGGCTCTTAAAAAGAACTTCTATTATGTCGGCAGAGAATGGCCTTATAAGAATGTAAAACCAAGGGTGATAGTGGAGGAATACTTGGAAGATAACAACAGCCCAAGCTTATTGGATTATAAGTTCTATATGTTTTATGGGACGTATAAAATGCTTAGTATAACAGAAAGAGCTTCACAGCATGAAGTGTTTATTGACTATTATGATGAGAGTGGAACTCAGATCGATATGACGTGGGGGTATCCGAGTTCTGGAAAAAATAGATCATTTCCGAAATCATTCCCACAAATGCTTCAGCTGGCGAAGAAATTATCAAGAGACCTTCCTTTCTTACGAGTTGATATGTATGAAGTAAACTGTCATCCATTTGTTGGTGAGTTGACGCTATATGATGGCGCTGGATTTGATAGAATTGAACCTGCTAAATGGGACAAACAGTTAGGAGATTGGATAGACCTTGAAAAACTGATCAGGGGGGGGTACAGACTAGTTCTATTTTATCTGGTCAAGAAGACATATCAGGGTATACTGACATTTGACCGAAGAATAGAAGAGCATAAATGTGCTGACATCTCTATGAAAGAGGTGGCTGCATGAAAAAGAAAACGTTTAGAGATACTATTGTAGATATTGCACACCCGCTTTTTCTCGATCATCTTTCTGATGAAACGTATTTAAAACTAAAATTCAGGATGTCGATGGGAAGATCTTTGGATTTACAGAACCCTAAGACGTATTGCGAGAAACTACAATGGTTGAAACTCCATGACCGTAAGCCAGAGTATACTCAAATGGTCGATAAGTTTGAGATGAAAGAATATGTCGCTGGGATCATTGGTGACGGACATACCATACCTACCATCGGTGTTTATAATACTTTTGACGACATTAATTTTAATGCCTTACCAAATCAGTTCGTAATTAAGTGCACACACGATAGCGGAAAGCTCGTCATTTGTACTGAAAAATCGAAATTTAATATGCACGACGCACGTAAACTTATCACAAAGTCCTTGCATACTGATTTTTATACAGTAGGCAGGGAGTGGCCGTATAAAAATGTCAAACCAAGGATAATCATTGAAGAGTACATGGAGGATAGGGAAATTGGAGAATTACGTGATTACAAGTTCTTCATGTTCCATGGCGTCCCCAAGGTATTTTATATTACATCTGGTAGGAAATCTGGAGATTGCAGAACAGATTTTTTTGATATGAATTTGAAACACCTGGACATTCAGGATGATGATCGGAATGCTGATGTGGTTCCCGATTTCCCAAAACATCTTGACGAGATGATTATGATGGCAAAGCAACTGTCGAAAGGTGTTCCTCATTTAAGAGTTGATTTCTATGAAGTTAATGGCCGGGTGTATGTTGGTGAGTTAACATTTTACTACTTGGGCGGTTTCGTCCCATTTAAACCAGAGAAATGGGACGAGATATTTGGATCATGGCTTGATATAACACACATTTGAAATTGGAGGATTATGGAATGAAGACCAAGAACGGATTGTTCTCTGATATAGAAGAGATAAACTGGAACGACTGGCGCTGGCAAGTTGCACACAGAGCGAAAAACATTGAGGATCTTGAGGCATATGGGATTCAGCTGACCGAGGATGAAAAGAAAGGATTAGAGGCTACTTTAGGTCGTCTTAGAATGGCAGTCACACCGTACTATCTCTCACTAATCGACCTAAATGACCCATATGATCCTATCCGCAAACAAGCCATACCAACCGAGGAAGAGCTTTATTTTGCACCGTATGAAGACGCAGATCCTCTTGCAGAGGATGAGTATAGCCCGGTACCAGGTTTGACACACAGGTATCCGGATCGCGTACTTCTTCTTGTTACTGATCAATGTGCGATGTATTGCAGGCACTGCACTCGTAGGAGGTTTGCAGGACAGCATGACGCCCAGGTATCAAAAGAGCAGATAGATAAAGGAATAGAGTACATCAGAAAGCATGCTGAAGTTCGGGATGTGTTGGTATCTGGTGGTGATCCACTGATGCTCAGCGATGAGAGCCTTGAGTATGTATTTTCAAACCTTAGGAAGATAGAGCATGTTGAGATTATACGTTTTGGTTCCCGTACTCCTATAGTTTGCCCGCAGCGCATAACACCTGAACTCTGCAATATGATCAAGAAATATCATCCAATCTGGTGTAATGTGCAGTTTAATCATCCGAACGAATTAACGAAGGAAGCGGTAAAAGCATGTGGGATGCTGGTGGATGCTGGTATTCCTCTTGGAAATCAAAGCGTACTGCTCGCCGGGGTAAATGACTGTGTATATGTAATGAAGGATCTTGTCAATGCCCTTGTACGAGCCAGAGTAAGACCCTATTACATTTACAACTGCGATCCAAGCCTTGGACTCAGCCATTTCCGCACCCCGGTTTCAAAGGGTATAGAAATTATGGAAGCACTCCGCGGTCATACGACAGGATTCTGCGTTCCAACCTTTGTTGTGGATGCACCCGGCGGTGGTGGAAAAACCCCGGTCATGCCGAATTATCTTATATCACAAACTCCGAGGAAAGTTGTACTACGGAACTTTGAAGGGGTACTAACCACATATACAGAGCCGGAGCATTACGAGAATGTGTGCCATTGTCCTGTTTGCTCTGGAAAAGTGAAACCAGTCAATCCGTTGAATGGAGTTGCTGAGTTGGCGTCGGGAATTGAGCAAAAACACATGGAACCGGATAGATTGTTGAGGCGTGAGCGTAAAGCTCGGTGGAGTGAGGAATAATTGAAACATCGGAAAAAGAGACAATAGCAGAATAACGAATGATAAAGCGTGAGTAGAAAGGATGGTGGTGTTACTATGTCAGACTGTACTGCCGCACTTAACCTGAGAAAAAAGCAAATGCGTGAATTGAGCCCCATTCCAGCAAACAACACCATCAACCCCTCCACACATCCTCAAAACAAAAACACAGCAACAGCTGTGTGGAAGAAAAAAGGGCGCTGTGGACAACAGCAAGAAAATAAAAGAACAGAGCCGCAGGCCGGTGAAGAAGAAGAAAAGAAAATAAAAGAAACAACCAGCAAAAGCCGGAAACACACAACATAAGCACACACCCGGCAGAGCCGGGGTGTCACAGCGCGCCAAAACAGA
>DCUA01000209.1:15928-18652 GCA_002329675.1 Firmicutes bacterium UBA1426
AATCCGCCATGCAAGAGCTGATCAACGCCTCGTCAATCGTGATGCGTTCCGGCGTTGGAGGAAGAGAGATGGATGTATCAGGTCTTGGATAGGAGAGCCCTTGCTTAGCGGGCGTATGAATGCATTGAGCAGTCTCGGGGACAGAACATCCGTCGGAGTGGAATACTGAATCCGCTTGAGCGATAATAACGAAAAAGAATTGAAGATTCAAGCAGTAAAAACATGCACTATTTTTACCGGCACCTCATTTTGCCAAAGCTGGACTGATTTATGCAGAATGGCGAGCTGCTTTGTCATATTTTGTACGCCGCGATAATGTCAACGTATATGCATTACTTTTGTACTACTACCTATTGAAAGAAAGTTTCTTTCTCATACCCCCCACTGTCTCCTATACTCCCTAATCCCAATGCCCTCCACCTTTTTAAACACTCTGCTCAAATAATACACATCACCGATACCACAGGCGATGCCAATTTCCTCAGCACTCTTCTTAGTGAATCTTAGCATGTTCTTTGCCTCTGTAATGCGCACGCTGAGCAGATAATCCATAACGCTGGTACCATACTGCTCCTTGAACACCCGCGCCAGATAGTACTTGTTGATATAATAGCGCTTGGCCAGATCATCAAGCGTTATTTTTTTTGAATAGTTTTCATCCATATATTTTTTTACATCAACCATACCAGTTTTCTTGGTTCCTGGCTGTGCCTCTCCAGGGTTCCAGGAATCGGCTATGAGTAGCGCAAGGATATCTGATAGTCTCGCGTTGATATCCATATCTCTGGTGAATGAACCAGAAACAGTAACATTATACAAACTTTTGAAAGCCTGCAGATAGGGTTGATGGGACTTGGGGGTAAAGGCCGGAAGACCGCCCCGTTCTCTGTATTTTTGATAGATATTGGCAGCTGTCGGGCCATCAAAATGAACCCATGAAAGATTCCAGAGGTTATCATCGGTCGTATGGGCATAGGGATGCCTGCAATCGATATAGACACAATCGCCTGCATGAAGTGGATACTCAGCGCCTTGATACACAAGCTTCCCCGAACCGGAGCATACGATGAAAAAAAGATAGGATGAAAGGTTCTCGCGTTTGCTGGTATGCGGCTTTGTTGCCCGCAAGGTACCAATTTCCTGGATATGAAAAAGCGAGATCCTCGCAAAATCGGATGGTGTGTAGATGATCCTGGATGTATTGACCAGATCGCCATGGAATAAGGCGTTCTCCATTGCTTTTTTTCCTTTCCCGCTCCTTATGGCTAACTTAAAGCAGAGAGTATTGCATTGATAGTTTGTCATAACCAGGTTATAAAGTCAATATAATCCAAGTTAGGGTCAATGCTGTGCATTCTATTGCGCGTATAGAAACGCTACAATCCTAACCATAATCTGTCACTGATGGATCATCTGGAACGGCGTGGACGATTGTAACTGTGATGAATGGTATGCAAGAAGGAGATACTGCGGCATGAAGAAAGCATTAATAACCGGCATTACCGGGCAGGATGGTTCCTACCTGGCGGAATTTTTATTGGAAAAAGGGTATGAAGTACACGGGATTACCCGCCGTGCTTCCATATCTAATACCGCTCGAATTGACCATATTCTAGGCCAAATCAAACTGCACGACGGTGATCTTACAGATTCTTCTTCCTTGATCAGGATCATCTCCATCGTGCAGCCTGATGAGATCTATAACCTGGCCGCTCAAAGCCATGTGCAGGTATCCTTTGATGTGCCGGAATATTCCGGTGATGTTGACGCGCTGGGCGTTCTGCGTACGCTGGAAGCTGTGCGCATTCTGGGCCTGACCAAGAAGACGCGCGTGTACCAGGCATCCACCTCCGAGCTGTACGGCAAGGTGGAGGAGGTACCCCAGCGGGAGACGACACCATTCCACCCATACAGCCCCTATGCGGTGGCTAAGCAGTACGGATTTTGGATCACCAAGGAGTACAGGGAAGCCTATGGTATGTTCGCGGTGAATGGAATCCTGTTTAACCATGAGAGCGAGCGCAGGGGGGAAACCTTTGTCACCCGCAAGATCACGCTGGCGGCGGGGCGTATCGCGGAGGGACTGCAGGACCATCTGGAGCTTGGCAACATGGATAGCCTGCGCGATTGGGGCTATGCCAAGGATTATGTGGAGTGCATGTGGTTGATGCTGCAGCACCACACCCCGGAGGATTTTGTCATCGCGACCGGTGAGCAGCATACTGTGCGCGACTTTGTCGAGAAGGCTTTTGCCGCCAACGGCATCACCATCCGCTGGGAGGGTAAGGGGCTGGACGAGAAAGGCTACGACACAGCCAACGGCAACATGCTGGTGAGTGTGAATCCGCAGTGGTTCCGCCCGACGGATGTGGATAACCTGTGGGGCGACCCGACCAAGGCGAAGACAGTGCTGGGTTGGAACCCTCAAAAGACTTCCTATGAACAGCTTGTCAAGATCATGGCAGAGCACGACAGGCAGCTTGCCAGGCGCGAAAAAGCGCTTCGGCAAGCTAATGCAGTGTGCCCTTTGGTGCACAAATGATAAATGCAAAATGCGAAATGCTTAATGAGGGGTTGACGGTGAAGCGGGGAGGTCCGTGGTTCTTCATTCAGCATTTAGCATTTAGCATTCAGCATTACTGACAAATGCAGCGTTGGAGGATGATGGACGAAATGAATAAGAATTCCAAAATATACGTGGCCGGTCATCGCGGCATGGTGGGC
>DCUA01000022.1:0-5800 GCA_002329675.1 Firmicutes bacterium UBA1426
ACCAAAATCTCCGATACCCTTTTAGGGTATCGGAGATTTTTTATGTCCAAAGCAAAGATGCTAAGTCCTCTTACCTTTTGTTAGATTTGTAACGAGTAATGAAAAAAATGAGCTAAATTCTCATTTACAATTCCCATATTGTCAATATTGACAATATGGGAATCACCTCTGATAAACAGCATCGGTAAAAAAGCACGAAAAGTATCAAAAATGAGAATATAATGATTGTTTATTTCCTAACAATACAAAATATGGATATTCAGCTATTGAGATATTAAACTAGATTCAATTTGCGCGCATCGGCAAAGGCTTCATTTTTACAGACTTTTTGGTGAAAGTGATGCCGAAGGCAGAATTATCGGAATTATTTTACTAAACCTCTTGCGTAGGCATAAAAAATGCATACAATGAAAACCATAAATGTTTATGTCCTGAAGCGGATACAGGAGGTGATATTGTTTCGCGCGGACTCATAATTGAGAGGAGGATTACATAATTATGAACTCAAAATTCGAAGGCTATGGCAAAATAATGAAAACCTACGCCGTTGTAGTGGTTCTTTTCGTTGTAGCTATATTCGTGTCACCTGGTTATGGAGAATGGTATGGAATCATAAGTGTACTGCCGGCTGCATTTCTTTTATTTTACGTTTTTTATTCGAAGCGAATTTTAGAGGCCCTGATGTTAGGAGGGCTTTTGGGATTCCTTATGGCACACAAAGGGGACTTCTTCTCACCTGTCAGCGATAGTTTCCTGGAAATAATGATGAATGAAGACATAGCATGGTTGTTCATCGTATGCGGTTTGATGGGGAGTATCATCGCTCTGATCGAGAAAGCCGGAGGTGCCTTTGCTTTTGGTGAGTGGGTTTCCAAGCGGGCAAAGACCGCGAGAACCACTCTGATATGGACCTATATTCTCGCTGTTATAATGTTCATCGACGATTACCTGGCATGTCTTACGATAGGTGCCTGCATGACGCCTCTCACGGACAGACATAAGCAACCCCGTGAAATGCTGGCCTATATTGTTGACTCCACGGCTGCACCTATGTGTGTTCTGGTCCCCATATCCACCTGGGCGATCTTTATCGGAAGTCTGATGGAACAGCACGGATTAGCTCCGGAAGGACAGGGTGTTCTATACTTCATTAAGACAATTCCCTTCAATTTCTATGCGTGGGCTGCAATGACCATTACCTTATTGGTTATTTTAGGTGTAGTACCGGTTATCGGACCCATGAAGAGAGCATATGAGCGTGTTGCCACGACTGGTCAACTTGCTCCTCCGGGATCTGAAAGAATCGATATGAAAGCAGGCGAGGAAGAGCTGGTAATACCTGAAAATCCAAAGCTTGGAAACTTCTTCTTCCCCATCATCATGCTGGTGGCTGCAACGATTTTCTTCGAAGTAGATATGCAAAAAGGCGTTATCACCACCTGTGCCTTTATATTCATTTATTATGTCAGCACAGGTGTTATGAGTCCGGAAGAATATATGGATCTGCTGATCAGGGGAATCAAGAACATGTTGTTCCCATTATTCATGGTAGTGCTGGCATATTTCTTTGCTGCGGCTTGTGACCAGATCGGTTTTATCGATTTTGTTGTTGATGTGGGTATGAGATTCATGTCACCTTCAATGTTGCCTTTGGTAGTCTTCCTTACATTCGGAATCACGGAGTTTGTCATGGGTATAAGCTGGGGCATGTACGTAATCGCTATGCCCATCGTTGTTCCTCTGGCTGCTGCCCTGGGAGCAAACCCCTTCATGACAGTCGGTGCAGTATGCTCTGCCGGTGTTTGGGGCAGCCATATCTGCTTCTACTCCGATGCTACGATCCTCACATCAGCTGCTTGTGGCTGCGATAATTTCCGTCATGCTATTACCCAGTTACCCTATGGTATTATGGGCATGATCTTGTCGATTATCGCATTTACAGTGGCAGGAGTTTTGGGTCTCTAATAACAATACAGTTGATGTATTGAGAAGAAGCGGAGAGGCTATCTCCGCTTCTCCTACTATTTAGTTTCCCCTGCGTAAGCCAGGGACAGTGCATTAATAGTAAAATGCACAGAGGTGTAAAAATGACCGGGTTACAGGAGATTCGAAATACAGTTCAGGATGTAGCGGAAGCTGTCGCTGCAGCACTGCGTATCGATACAGAGATCGTCGATGAGAAGCTCACCATCGTTGCCGGCACCGGCCGCTATAGTGAAAAGATAGGGGAAAAAGAGGAAGAAGGAAATCTGAAGTCCGGCTACCTCTACAGTGAGGCTCTCAGAACAGGGCGTGCCTATATCGTCGAAGAAGGGAAGAGTCATCCCAACTATGCGCCCAGAGAAAATGAACTGGCTGAGGTTTGCTGTCCTATCATGTACGACGGAAGAGCCATCGGCCTCATGGGTTTGGTCGCCTTCACGGAAGAACAACGCAGCCGCCTTTTGGAAAGCAAGGAAGATTTATTGCTGTTTCTGACAAGAATGGCAGACCTTCTGTCGGCAAAAGTCAGGGAAAACAAGGTTACCGGTCAGATGAAGGCTGTTCTGGACTCCATTCATGAAGGTATCTTGTCGGTGGATAAAGACGGGATCATCGTCTCCGCTAACCCTATGGCTGTCAAACTGCTGAAGAAGGATAGGGAATCCTTGATCGGCTCTTCTATATTTTCTATCTGGCCCAACTCTCCGGTTCTGGATGCCATCCGTTTCGGAGTCAGATATTATGATCATGAAGAAATCACGCGAATTTCAATGGACCAGATCAATCATTTCATTACAAGCATCTGCCCTATCATTTCTGGTTACGAAAATAAGGAAATTCAAGAAAACCCCGTCTCCGGAGCTGTTGTCTCTTTCCGCGACATTGCAGATGTGAGACAAATGGTCTATAACCTTACGGAAATTGAAGAGATCACATCTTTTCAACAAATCGTCGGAAACAGTTCGGTTGCACAGAGCTTGAGAGAGCAGGGCGAAAGGATATCCGGTTCCCTTTCCACTGTATTGATCACAGGTGAAAGCGGCACGGGGAAAGGGCTTCTGGCGAGGGCCATCCATGCGTCCAGCCCTGTAAAAGACGGGCCGTATATCGTAGTGAACTGCGGTGCCATACCAGGAGCTCTATTAGAGTCCGAACTTTTCGGCTATGAAGAGGGGGCTTTTACTGGAGCGAGAAAGTCAGGCAAAATCGGAAGATTTGAAATGGCCAATAATGGAACGATATTTTTGGATGAGATCGGTGATCTGCCTCTGCATCTTCAGGTCAAACTTCTCCACGTGCTCCAGCAAAGGGAAATACAGAGAGTTGGTGGCATTGAGTATATTCCGGTTCAGATACGGGTCATTGCAGCAACTAACAGGGATCTCGAAGCTATGGTACGGGATCGGCTTTTCCGCGAAGATTTATTTTTCCGCCTGAATGTAATTCCCATCTATGTCCCTCCTCTTAGGGAAAGGAGAGAGGATATCGGCCTGTTGCTGGATCTGACCTTACAAAAGTACAGTAAACTGATCGGAAAACAGATTACCGGTTTTACCCGAGAAGTCAAGAACATCCTGTTTAATTATGACTGGCCGGGCAATATCCGGGAGCTTGAGAACGTTGTGGAGTATGCAGTTACTATGGAGACCGGAAGCCAGGTAGGTCTGGAGAATCTTCCCGTTAATTTCCGGGAAAAGAAAGACGATACACCGACGGTTCGCTCCTTAAAGGAACAGTGCGACGAAGCCGAGAAGAAAATTATCCTGGATTGCCTGCGCTTGACGGGATTCTCACTGGAAGGTAAGAGGAGGGCGGCTGAGATGCTTGGAATCAGCGAATCCACACTATATCGCAGGATAAGAGCCCTGGGTATTCAGCCGGATAATAGTCAATAGTGACAAATACATTCGCAATTATGCAAAGTTTTAGTGCATTTCATAGAATCTTTTTTGAAAAGTGAATATAATGAAAGCTGTAAAACCTTGAAATCAGGCCCATTATGAATAATGATCTCAGAAGGTACTTTTGGAATGCTTCTTGCTTAATAAATGTTATATTAAGTTCGTCCGTTTATAGAACCAGGCTAAGAGGAGGAGAATAAATGGAAACAAAAATGCTCAAAGACAAGGTGGCTTTTGTGACCGGTGTTGCCAGTCCAAATGGGATGGGCTTTGCTACAGCGAAAGCCTTATCTGAGTGGGGAGCTTCCCTGGGGATTCTTGACATTTCTGATCGGGTCTTCGACCGAAAAAAGGACCTGGAGGACATGGGAGTAACCGTCCGGGCCTATAAGGTTGATCTCCAGGACAGAGAAGGGATCCGGGCAGCTGCAGAAGACATGGCAGCAGCTTACGGAAAGGTGGATATCCTTGCTAACGTAGCTGGCATGGCATATTTTGGTACGGAGGAGATTTTCAAAAATGTAACGGATCTCAGTGAAGAAGAGTGGGATTTCAGCATCGGCATCAACTTGAAATCCACATTTAACACAATACAGGCCTTCCTGCCGGGGATGATCGAAAAGGAATACGGAAAAATCGTAAACGTTTCCTCGGTAACAGGGCCTTTAGTGGCTAACCCCGGAGAATCCCCCTACTGTGCGGCGAAAGCAGCCATTGTGGGCCTCACAAGAGCTCTGGCTCTGGAGGTGGGAAAGCAGAACATTACCGTCAACGCGGTGGCTCCCGGATGGATCAAGACCGGGGCCAGCACCGAAAGCGAATTGGCAGGTGGATTGAACACAGGTATGGGCAGGCCGGGTACACCGGATGAGGTAGCTCATCTGATCCGTTTCCTGGCGTCGGACGACTCCAGCTACATAACCGGCCAGCTCATCGTCATCGATGGAGGCAATATCATCCAGGAGTATAAAGGCCCCAGCGAACTTTACTATTGATAATGAACGGAACTGAAATAAAGGAGGAAGCGACAATATGAGAGAAAAAGCGTTTGTCCATCCCTATATCCCCAATTCTGCGCCTGATGTCAAAGCGGAGTTGATGAAGGCGGTAGGGATCACAGATTTAGAAGAGCTCTACAGTGAGATCCCGGAGCATCTTCGTTTCCGTGGAGAGCTGGATCTGCCTGAACCTATGATGGCAGAGTGGGAGCTGAGGCGTCATCTGGAGGAAACTCTGGCGAAAAACACCACTTGCAAGGATTATCTGAGCTTTTTGGGAGGTGGATGCTGGCAGCACTATGTGCCCGCTGTGGTAGATGAGATCGTCAACCGCGCAGAGTTTGTGACCGCCTATTGCGGTGGTACATATGCGGATCTGGGTAAATTTCAGGCCCGCTTTGAGTTCTACAGCATGTTGGCAGAGATGCTTGATGTGGATGCAGTCAGCGAACCCATCTACGATTGGGGAGCCGCTGCAGGTATGTCTATCCGTATGGCTTCCCGTCTTACCGGCAGAAATGAAGTGTTGATCCCTGATAGTGTCAGCCCGGAGAGGATGGCTCAGATCCGAACACTTTGCCAGCCCGAGATAATGCCCAACAGCATTAAAATCATTCTGGTAGACATAGATCCAGAAACAGGGGGAGTGGATTTAGAAGATCTGAAAGCCAAGCTTTCGGATAAGACCGCCGCTGTCTATTTTGAGGTGCCGGGTTACTTCGGTACAGTGGAGAAAAACGCATCTGTTATCTCGGCACTTGCGAAATCTGTTGGAGCACAGTCCGTGGTAGGAGTGGATCCGGTTTCTCTGGGCGTTATCGCTCCTCCTGCATCCTATGGGGCGGACATCATATGCGGAGACCTGCAGTCCATAGGCATGCATATGCTCTGCGGCGGAGGTCAATCCGGCTTCATCGC
>DCUA01000022.1:5814-37709 GCA_002329675.1 Firmicutes bacterium UBA1426
ACATCCTATGAGGCAAGAGACAAAGCAAAGGACTGGGTAGGAACCGCTTCCGGTCTTTGGACTATAGGAGCCGGCGTATATATGGCTCTTATGGGTCCCCAGGGGATGCAGGAAATCGGAGAAACCATCCTGTACAATTCCAACTATGCCAAGCAACTGCTTGGGGAGATCGAGGGAGTAAAAGTCCTCTTTGATACCACCTTTAAGGAGTTCGNNAAAAAGATATTCGGTGGTCTGGATCTCTCTGCCGACTTCCCTGCATTGGGTAACAGTGCACTGTACAGTGTAACGGAAATGCATTCGAAGCAGGATATCGACAAGCTTGCGTCTGCTTTGAAGGAGGTGCTGAAATAATGAAAGATGTCAAACTGAGAAAATATCATTCCGCGTCCTGGGATGAACCCCTGATCATGGAGATGGGGACAAAGGGAGAAAGAGGGATCATACCTCCTAAAGCAGCGAAAGAAGTAGCGGAGAAGCTTGGGGAAGCTATGGACCTGCTGCCTGCCGGGATGAGAAGGCAAAAGAGTATTAATCTACCGGAAGTATCACAGTATCATGTTCTGCAGCATTACCTCAGACTATCTCAAATGACCCTGGGTATGGACCTGGGATCCGATATCGGTGAGGGCACCTGTACCATGAAGTACAGCCCGAAGATGCACGATCAGGTGGTCAACTCCAGCAAGTTTGCAGACCTGCATCCCTGCCAGCCTCAGGAAACTCTCCAGGGGATCCTGGAAATAGTTTACGGCCTGGAGCAGTATCTGAAGCAGATATCCGGGATGTCCAAATTCACGTTCCAACCGGGCGGTGGTTCTCACGCTACCTATACCAACGCCTGCCTGATCCGGAAGTACCATGAGGCAAGGGGCGAGCTTGCACAGAGAGATGAAGTCATAACCACTATATTTTCCCATCCCTGTGACGGTGCCACACCGGCGACAGCAGGTTTTAAAGTTATCACCCTGATGCCCGATGAGAATGGATATCCGGATCTGGAGGCCCTGAAGGCCATTGTTTCGGAACGGACCGCAGGTATCATGTTTACCAATCCGGAGGATACGGGTATCTTTAATCCCAAGGTGGCAGAATACGTGAAGGTAGTTCACGACGCAGGAGGACTTTGTTTCTACGACCAGGCGAATGCAAACGGTATCATGGGTATTGCAAGAGCCTTTGATGCAGGCTTTGACGCTTGTCATTTCAACCTGCACAAGACATTCTCCTCACCCCACGGCTGTGAAGGACCTGCATCAGGAGCCTACGGAGTCAGAGAGGAGTTAGCCAAATACCTGCCGGTACCCACGGTGGAGTTTGATGGTTCAAAGTACTATCTGGATTACGACAGACCGGAAAGCATAGGCAAGGTGAGAAGTTTCCTGGGAAATCTGGAATGCGTTATCCGGGCCTACGCATGGATCCGCAGCATGGGTGCGGAAGGGATCAAAACCGCTGCTCAGATCTCTGTCCTCAACAATAATTATATGGATCAGTTACTGCTGAACATTAAAGGTGTGACCAGACCTTACGCCGAGGGCAAGAGAAGGCTGGAACAGGCCAGATATAGCCTGGGGCAGGTCAAGGAGGATACGGGAGTGGGTACTGCTGAGATACGGAACCGCTTCAGTGATTTCGGTATCCAAGGGTATTGGATGAGCCATCATCCCTGGATCGTTCCGGAACCCTTTACACCGGAGCCCTGCGAAACCTATTCCAAGGAAGATCTGGATTATTGGGCAGCAGCTCTGGCCCAGTGTGTGAAGGAGGCCTACGAGGATCCTGAATTTGTGATGAATGCGCCTCACGCAATGGCCAACACCAAGATTCTGGATGATTCACTGGTGGAGGATCCGGAAAGATGGGCCTGCACATACCGGGCTTATAAAAAGAAGAAAACAAGTAAGTAAAACAAGCGTCCCGCCGAGGAAACATTGCTCGGTGGGACGCAAGATTATTATTACAACAGGAGGAAGACATATGCGGAAAGTGGGGCTGATCATCAACCCTTTGGCCGGGATCGGCGGTAGAGTGGGCCTTAAAGGAAGCGACGGCAGGGAGATTGTTGAGAAAGCCTTTGCTATGGGCGCGGTAGCAGAAGCACCTTTGAAGGCGGGCAGAGCGCTGAACCGCCTGGTGAACATGAAGGAGGAATTTCAACTTCTGACATACCCGGGGCCCATGGGGGAGGACGTTGCACGGGACATGGGCTTTGATCCTGTTGTACTGGGTTCCCTGGAAGGAGAATGGACTACCCCTGAGGATACGGAAAAGGCAGCTGTGGATTTGAGAGAGGCCGGGGCGGAGCTGATCCTTTTTGCAGGAGGTGACGGCACTGCAAGGAACGTCTATCATGCAATCGGAAACAGCCTGCCAGTAATCGGCATCCCCGCAGGAGTGAAGATTCATTCTGCTGTCTATGCTGATACACCTACTCACGCAGGAGATGCGGCTGCATTGTTCCTTTCGGGAAGCGGTCGTATTCAACTTCGGGAAGCCGAAGTTATGGACATCGATGAAGAAGCCTTTCGTCAGGACAGAGTATCTGCCAGGCTTTACGGATATATGACCGTTCCCAATGTACGAAACCTCATGCAGAGTGCTAAGGCTGGAAGTGTCAGCACGGAGAGCGATACTATGATGTCTATTGCATCCCACATAGTTACCCATATGGAACAGGATGTATGCTATCTCATGGGGCCGGGAACGACGATCCGAGCTGTAATGGATGTACTGGGTCTTAAGAATACGCTCTTAGGAGTTGACGCCGTTCTGAACAGGGAATTGGTTGGTTCCGATCTGAACGAGTCAGCACTGCTGGAGCTGTTGGACGAAATGGATAGCAAAGGCATTCCCTCCAAAGTAGTAGTAACAGTAATAGGCGGACAGGGTTATGTATTCGGAAGGGGTAACCAGCAGTTGAGCCATAGAGTCCTAAAAAGAGTGGGAAAAGACAACATTATCATAGCTGCTACTGAAGCCAAGATGATAGCACTGGGCGGAAAACCCCTGCTCGTGGATACCGGGGATGTAACAGTAAATGAACAGCTGTCAGGTTATGTTAAGGTGATCACCTCTATGAACCGTCAGATGGCTTATCGTGTTGCTTACTAATCAGGAAAGGTGGGTACTTATGTTTTCATTAGAAGGGAAGGTGGCCGTAGTTACAGGAGGAGGTTCCGGGCTGGGACTGGCGACTGTAAAGAGGTTTGTAAAAGCTGGTGCTTCTGTCGTCATGGCAGATATGAGGGATTGCAGCGATCTTGCAAAAGAGGTTGGCTGCGCTTTTGTACAGACGGATGTGACAAAAGAGGAGCAGGTGGAAAACTTAATGAAAACAGCGGTGGAGCTTTTTGGTCCTCTTGATGTAGTGATCAATAATGCCGGGATCATTTCCCCTGAGCAACTCATTGATGATGCGGTGCTTGAGGATTATGAAAAGCTCTATCGCGTCAATGCCCTGGGTGTGCTCCTTGGCATTAAATATGGAGCCAGATACATGAAAGACGGAGGATCCATAGTTAATACTGCATCCAATTCTGCTAATGGTGATTTCTCCGGATACGGGGCCTATATTGCTTCAAAGTGTGCCGTGGTAGGTATCACAAAGGCAGCAGCCGTCGAATACGCCCCTCGAAAAATCCGGGTGAACTGTATCTGCCCGAATACCATTGACACTCCAATGGCCTATGCGGAGGGTTGCGAGACGGAATTACAGCTGGTGGGTATCCTGACTCCTCTGGCTCGCATGTGCAAGCCGGAAGAAGCAGCTGCATTGTTTCATTTCCTGGCTTCTGACGATTGCGGATATATCACCGGGGAGGACATATACATCGATGGCGGCATGAAAGTAGGCCACGGAGACAATAAGGTCCGGTTCATCATGGAGGCGTTAGCAGCAGCGGAGGATTCCTGAAACAATAACCGACTTAAAGTGACAAATTAAGTCATTGCAATGCTTATAAGGTAATGGTAGGATAAGACAAACAATACATGTCCGCTTACATACTCGGCACTTAATCTGATAACATTTTAGAAAACGATACATTAAAGACAAAGAACAAGATTCGATCTTCGGGCGATTATGGTTCTTTGTCTTTTCTTTTTGTACATCGCTTCCATTGATAACCATCAGGAGGCGGGGACGTCTTCCAAAAGAGTATTAAATGTGAGGGGGTGAAGAAGGTTCTTACTCCGCAGACATGTTCTGCAGCCAGAAGTTTTATGTTCAACTGCTGAAAAGTAATAAGGAGGACAAAAAATGATTCGTACTAAACCTTTTAGCAGGCTCCTAGTGGTCTTCTTGGTGTTGGCTTTAACGTTTACTATGAGCGTACCAGCCTTTGGAGAAAGTGAAAATCTTCCCGACGGCAATATCACGGTTGTAGAAAATTTGCAATTAACAGAACCGGAAGGTGCCATAGAAGATTCGCTTGACGGGCCGGAAGTAACATCGGGCAGTATAGAAATCAAGCGCGTCGAGGTTTTAAATGGTGGTGAGCAGCAGGCACTGTGGCGCAACGCCGAAAGATGGAACATCAGCCGCTATACCGTTTACAAGGGTAATGATCCGGTGCTCGGCGGAGAAGACCACGATCCGGACAGGTATTATACGACAGCGCGCATGGTCAACATGCAGGATCCCAGGACTTTCTTCCTGGAAATCACCATCCCCAAAGGGGATTATACCGGTATCGGGGACGAAGCCGGACAGTTTAATCCTGAGAACGTCACTTTTACCTACAGTCCCAACGGTTGGAATCCGATCATAGGGACAACGACGGCAGGAACTGACAATCTGCCCAACGCTCGGACCGGGGCGACGGATGCCAGAATTGAAGGCGAGTTTATTATCATTGACGCGAGCGTTTCCTTCGATGGGATAGGCCGGCAAACCAGAGCTGAAATCAACAGGCCTTACCTACCGTATTACGACAACGGGAGACCGAGCGCGTCCATTTGGGGTCGTATCGGTGAATGGCCTTTATCCGTCCTTTACAACGGAAATGAAATTGCCAGTATGCAGCTTCGGACAGCTCTGAGCGACTCACACCAAAGATGGGCAGAGATGGACGACTGGGCACAAGACTATATCGATACATACGGTCCCCAGGGTGGTACCGAATACGGCGATAAGGGCCGATATTTGATGGTCGAATCCATGGGCAAATCTGCAGAGGGACGTGATATATGGGCAGTGGTCATTTCCGATTCCAAGGCTTCGGTAGACTACCATCTGAACACGACCGTACCCCTTATGAATACCGACCCTGCCTTGATGCAGAGCCAGCTTCAGGATGAATCTTTCAATCACAGGGGAGTGCTTATGTTCAATGCTATACACGGCAATGAGGTTCAGGCCAACGGCCTGCTTCCGGACATAAGAGACCGACTGATGAACGAAGACACTGTGACCTTCGGTGTGAGGGATAAGGAGGCCACTCAGCGGGTGCTCCCCACATCCAACACCAGCTCAGGGGGTACCCGATTGGGCGAAGGTGTTGGCCGCAGCGATCAGATCACCACGGTGGAACTTGATGTGGATGAGTTTCTGGACGAGTATATCGTCGTGTTGCTGCTTTGGAGCAACCCTGACGGTAACGAGAGACCCCAGAGAACGAACATCTTCGGGCAGGACCCGAACCGTGACGGCGGGATTTTCGCTTTTCCTGAGACCAGAGCAACAGTCAGGTGTCTAACCAAGTGGGACCCCATCTATTTTGCTGAGTTCCACGATGATGTCAGTACTTTCCAGATCGACGGATGCACCCCGCCGACGGAGGCAAGCCTTGAGGCTGACCTGATCGACAACTATATGGTGAAGCTCCTTGATGCCGTTGGGTATGGTGCCCTGGGCAACAGTTTTACCAACTTCAGTATACCGACCAGAGACATGGTTTCGGATTGGGATGCCGGTGCTCTTCTTTATTCTGCCTCGATAGCCATGATGAACGGCTCGCTCGGAAGCACCTGGGAGTTTCCCATGAACAATCAGGATGCTATCGACTCCGGTTTGTCAGGTATATTCAACCTCATGAAATACATGTCTGACGAACGGGACGGTCTTTACGATAACAAACTGGAGTACAAAGTGCGCGGTGTGGAGAACATCGATGCCAAGGATAAAGTCGATCCCCTTCTTACAAGTGTTCACTGGCTTCTGGAAGAAGTGAGGGATCAGGTAAGCTTTGAAATGAACACGGCTGTTCAGCAGGCCCGTCCGCGTCCGAAGGATGCCGACGGCAACGAGTTGTCCTTCTTCCCTGAATACTGGATACTTCCGGTAGACACATCATTGCAATTCAGTCCATCCGGGGTGGTAGAAGCGCTGGCTGCAATTCAGGAGTTAGGCGGTGTCGAGATAGAAAGGACTACTGAACCGGTATTGGTTGATGGCGTAACATATCCCGCCGGAACGTATGTCATCGACATGCACCAGGGCCGCAGGTCATGGGCGCATTCCGTTCTTTATCCTGGTTTTGATTCCAATATATATGGAAGTGCACTATACGACGGCAACACTGTCACCAGCTGGCCGGCTCAGAAGGGCTTCAACGCTTTATGCTCATGGAAAACGGATGCTTTCAAAGGAAAGACCGAAAAGGTCGACCTTGTTAAGCAGGTAGAATTGCCCGGAAACGGCGAATTCGTCATTTACAAGAATGCAGGCCACGATGCCGTCAGACTCACAAACAGGCTGCTAAATGCCGGTAAAGACGCCTGGATGGTTACGAATTACATCCCGGGTGCAGCTCTCGGCGATATCGTAGCAAGGCGTGCGGATGTTCTTGAAATGGCAGGTCCAGAGATAAACCCGATTTGGGGGCCTTTGGCATTGAACGTGTTTGGAATTGACGGCGGCAATACCCCGCCCGACAGCAGTGTAGCCACGAAGCTTGTCAAGCCGGTCATTGCGATATCCCGTCCATCGGGTAATACGCTCAGGTTTGCCTTTGATTCGCTGGAGTTTATCGATAACTTTGGCGGAACGTCGGCATCAGGTCCGGGCGCAGTCTATGTTGGAACATCGGCTACATCCAATTCCGCCAATCTGCCGCAGTTCCTGTACAACATCAATGCCTCCAATCTGAGTTCCGCTAATGCACTGGGAGCAAATGCCGTGAGTGCCAAATCCGGATTGAGCGGTCAGAGCGAAATGTTAGGCAAGGCCGATTGGTGTGCTTCCAGCACTGTAGCAGCTAACTTCGGGCTGTTTGATAAGCTGTTTGCCTTTAACGCAATTAAGTATCAGGATCCGCGCAGCGATGTAAAGGTATTAGCAGCGTTCACCGACGAAGACGATATCTATTTATCGGGACGCAAGGGTGCGAATAACGCCAGCCAGCTAAAAGGCGCGATCATGGCGGTTTCCGGCATCAGGGCGGAAAGCGGCACTCAGATCACCGCCATCAATGAAGACATTTTCACAAGGGATCGCTATCAGGCCATGTGGAACCTTATGGCGAACACCATATTCGCAGGCGCTGCGGGCATAAGGGATCTTCCCATGCCGTATGCAACAGCGGACAAAAATGGCATTGACGTTACAATTGACTTTGTTGCTCAGGATACGGCTGGCGTGGCCGAAGGCGTAACCTTGCCCATCACAAAGTACAAAGTGACAGGCTACCTGCTGGAGCCGGCTTATGATGGCAGCAGCGACTGGCTTGATTATGAAGGGACGTTCAGCATTCAGCGGACTGGCAAAGTGTATGTCCATTGGTATGCTGAAAATTCATTAGGCGTAAGCAATCAAGGAACCTTTATGTTCGAAGGAGACGGGGAATCGTATCCCACCGTCAGCATCCGCACGGCAGCTGAGACATTGATCGGAGATCCTGTTACCTTTACCATTAGTGTTGCTGGCGTTGTTAATATGAGAGGTATCACCCTTGAGTTCGTAGTCAATGGCGATGAGCTCGTGAATAACGGCGACTTTATCGTGCCGGCCGGTTTGAAAGCAATGAACGACAAGATCACATGGAAGCAGATGCCGGGTACAAATCAATGGAAGGGAAGTGTGACCCTGGTGCCGGATCCTGTGAACCAGGGGATAACATCCGAAGGCAGGCTCGACGTTTTACAAATCGTGTATCAAAGTCCCGTAGATGTGGATGGAACTGCAGGTATGGAAATTACAGCAACAACGATTTCCACATGGGATGAGGTTGCTAACGAGCCTGTTTATGTACAGCACATCGTCGATCCCGATCAGGCCACGACAATGATTAAACAGCGGTATTCCTCTTACGATCTCAATAAAGACGGCAAGATAGATATATTGGACCTCGGATATCCGCAGCAGTATTTTCTTGCTGACAAGAGTGACCTGGATTGGAATATGAAAAAAATCGCCGATGTAAATAAAGACGGCAGAGTCGATTTGTTTGATATGATGGATATCTTTGCACACTTCACAGAGTAATGGATTAAAAAGGAGTTTAGGCATGATAAATACCAAAAGAAAAAAGAGAAGATCGGTTATATTGCTTGTGATGGCGATGCTTATGGCGATGACTCTCTCTGTACCTTTCACTTTTGCTGAGGAAGCCGTCGAAAGTGTTACCTTTCCGCAAGGAGTGACGAGAATTTCCATAGACCTTGTCGTCACGGAAAATCAGGCATACGGTGGCTTACAGTTTGGGGTTACATGCAGTGACGGTTTGAAGTTGGACGGGTTTGATGTCAATAAAGACCTGTCACTGGAGGCTGACATTTCCGGAGAAAAAAACGGCGTACATTATTACGGTTTTTTTGGCTCTGATAACATCTACCAGGGAACCTTGAAGATCGGAACCTTGCACTTTCTCTACGAGGTGGACAGTAAAGAGACGGTAACGATAAAAGAGCTGATATTAGGCCGTTATGAAGATGGCCGGAAAGTCTCTCAGGACTCCAAAGGCGAGTTGGTATATGAGGTTTCAAGATCTACGAAACCGTCCCCCGACCCAGGCGGTAATAAAGGGGAAAAGCAAATCGATGAAGAAGAGGTGCCGCTTGCTGCGCCAGCCTTTTTGGACATCGCAGGTCATTGGGCAGAGCAGGATATCCTGGTCGCTGTAGAGAAGGGATTCGTAGCAGGATATCCCGACGGGACATTCAGACCTGATAATCCCGTGACGAGAGCGGAATTTGTGACCATGCTGGTTAAGGCGAACGCGATTCAAAACGGAACGAAGAGCATTACCTTTTCTGATGTAGCAGGTCACTGGGCGTTCACAAGCATCATGACCGTGGCATCTAACGAATATGTCAGCGGATACCCCGATGGAACATTCAGGCCTGACCATAATATCCTCCGTCAGGAAGTCGCAAAAATCATGGCAGACTTGAAATTACTCAGTGAGTCAGATGCAGCATTACCGTTTAACGATGTGAGTAAAATCGGAGCCTGGGCTATACCCTCTGTGCAGAAGGTATATCAGGCGGGGATCATGAAGGGTGACACAAACAACAACTTCGCCCCCCTTGCGAACACAACAAGGGCAGAAGCCGTGGCGATCATACTCCGCGGCCTGAATTAAATAAGGGCTTCCAGTTGTTTGTTTGGTGAAGCCATTCAGTAGAAAAAGCCCGGGGAAAAACGGTTAATTCCGTTAAGATCCGGGCTTTTCGGCATTGTAATATGTCCCCGGTGCGGGTGCATTGCTGTATTCCCACCTAAGGATTCTTTGTGAAGAATCCTTAAAAAAAGCATTCTTACGAAGGACAATTCTTTTGATATTCTTAAATTCGGGCAGATTTTCGTTTATTTTCTCTACTTCTTTCCAAAGCAGTTCGAAAACATCCTGCTCCGAATAACCGACGCCTAGTTTTTCAGTCGCTTTCTCATCATCTATCAGAAGTGTGGCTGTTATGACCGGAATGGTGCCGATAAGTGGTTTATTACCCCATACCAGACTCTCCCGGACATAGGGTATCCTGTTTAGCATGGTTTCCAGTTCTTCCGGATAAACGTTTTGACCATTTTCAGCAGTGATGGCAGTCCATTTTCCTCCTGATATATGCAGCAAGCCGTTTTCATCCATGCAGCCCATATCTCCCGTAAACAGCCAACTATCTTTCAGGGCTCTCGCCGTGGCCACGGGGTCTTTCCTATATTCGGCCATGATATTTTCCCCTGCGAGGCAGATTTCTCCGATCCCTGTCTCCGGGTCGGGTCTGTCAATTTTCGCCTTCATCCCGGGCAGCAAACGTAGTCCATTTTCGGTGTCAAGTGCAGCCAGTGATGCAGTTTCTGCAAGGCTGTATCCCTGCAACGCGGATACATCAACATTGTAAACAAACCCCTCGCTGCAAGTAATCGCCGCACCGTTTATGAGCGGCAGCAGAATACCGCATATGCATTCGTGAGCATTATGAAAAGGTAACCTTGAAAAGAACACGTCATCGCATGAGATGTTAATCATCTCCGATAATTGTCTCATTTCAGCGGCGATGTTCCCATGCGTCAGACTGACCGCTTTATGACCGCCTTTCCTGTCTGATGTAATTATCATCGCGCAGACTTCGTTTTGGATTATCTGTGACTCGATAAAATCACGATTCCCGGAAGCTATTACGTCCTTGCCCTCTTGAATCATTTCATGCAGTGAAAACAGATCCGATTGGCTCTTTTCCCTGTCCATATTGATCAGTGTTTCTACTCCGGTGATTCCGTCATTTCGGATCTGCCAGTAAGTATCCTGCAGCTCCTCAGAGAAAATGACGCATCTGCAATCTGTGATATTCAGAAAACGCTTTAGGCTGACGATCCAGAACCATGTGTCAAGGGGAATCACGGCGCCAACGCATAGCGCGGCGAGAAATGATACAGCCCATTCATAGGAATTATCTCCGGCGATGGCGATTCCTTTGCCTCTCAACCCTTTTTCGATCATCGAAGTTCCCAGTGCGCATATGTCTTCATATGCTTTCTTGTAAGTGATGTGCGAATGTGTGGTTTCACCGTTTTTTTGCACCCAAAACGCCGGCCGTCCTCCGTATTTACTAACACTACGCTCCAGCATTTGTTTGACATCAGGTGCATGGCATTCCTGATTTTTGAGCATTCTGATCCCTCCCATCAGGCATCTATAAGTAGTATATTCGAATCTATGCAGAAACACAAATATGGGCTATACCAAAAATCAATCAGACGGGCAAAAATATTGCTTGCATCAATAATGTATGCCATGCTATAATTTAACAAGGAAAATAGAAAATTTTGGATGACGAATACGGGAGAGAATGTTAAGACATCGCCGAAGGTGTAAGTGCAGATAAGCAGCCGTTTCTCGCATGATGATCTCAGGCAAAAGGACCGTGTTCTGACAGGACTCTGGAAAGCATAGTACTATGCACCGAAGGGGCAATTTGGAGCATACCAAAGAAACTCTCAGGTTATGAACAGAGCAAAAGGCGTAGTGCTTTTTGCTCTGTGTTTTGTTTTTGGCAGAAAGCAGAGCAGCGGAAAGGAGAGGTACTTGATCCTAATTACGAACAATCCAAAATTTCAAAGTGATCCGGAACCCCGTTGCGATACTGAGTACATAGCAGGCTCCTACAGAGATGTGCTCATACTTGTACGGGACAGGATCCATCAAGGACATAGGCTTTTGAGCCATCCTTTGTCAGGAAGCGTAAAACCCAATGAGACTCCATATAAATCCATACTGATCAGTAAAAACACCGGCGGTCTGGATATGGACTCTCTGCAGATCATTGAGGATAGTATATCAACCTGCGATAAATTCATGCAAAACCCGATCAAATATGGGCACAATAATCAAGATGCATTACTGGCTGATTTCAGTGAAGTCGATTACCGGCTGATCGTAGCAGCAATCGCAAGTGCAAGCAGATAGGAGGCGAAGAGTTATGAAATTAGAACTGGGTAATATCTTCATTCACGATATACAGTTTGACGACCTTTCACGGGTAGAAAACGGCGTCCTCTATATTAATGAAGAAGAGCTCAGAGAACATCTTCTGGAGGATGAAAACATTAGTTCCGTTTCTTTTGATATCGCAAAGCCCGGTGAAAGCGTCCGGATAATGCCCGTAAAAGACGTAATCGAGCCGCGAGTCAAGGTTGAGGGCAGGGGTGGTGTTTTCCCCGGTGTCATTTCGAAAGTTGACACGGTGGGAAGCGGCAGAACCAATGTACTAAAAGGAGCCGCTGTGGTAACTACAGGAACAATTGTAGGTTTTCAGGAGGGCATCATCGATATGTCGGGGCCCGGAGCGGACTATACACCCTTTTCCAAATTAAATAATCTGGTAGTCATCTGTGAACCTGTGGAAGGATTGAAACAGCACGCCCACGAAAAGGCAGTGCGGTTTGCAGGGTTGAAAGCAGCAGCTTATCTGGGGCGGCTGGCAAAGGACCTGGAAGCTGATGAAGTGGAGAGTTTTGAGACCCCTTCGCTTATTGAAAGCTTCAGACAATACCCGGATCTTCCCAGAGTTGCTTATGTACAGATGCTTCAAACCCAGGGTCTTCTTCACGATACCTATGTATACGGCGTCGATATGAAGCAATCCATTACGACCATGCTCTATCCGACAGAACTTATGGACGGTGCCATTATCAGCGGTAACTGTGTTTCCGCCTGCGATAAGAACACGACCTATCATCATCTGAACAACCCGGTGATACGGGATCTTTATGCCAGACATGGTAAGGAACTAAATTTTGTGGGTATGATCATTACTAACGAAAATGTTTATCTGGCTGATAAGGAGAGATCCTCGGATTGGTCGGCGAAATTAGCAGAATTTCTTGGAGTGGATGGTGTCATCATCTCTCAGGAAGGCTTTGGGAATCCCGACACAGATCTGATCATGAACTGTAAGAAAATCGAAGCCAAGGGAATCAAGACTGTTATTATCACCGATGAATATGCAGGCAGGGACGGAGCTTCACAATCCCTGGCGGATGCGGATATCAGCGCCAATGCAGTGGTGACGGGGGGCAACGCAAATATGGTCGTCAATTTGCCTCCTATGGAGAAGGTCATCGGTCATGTGAAATTAGCGGACACGATAGCGGGAGGTTTTGATGGAAGTTTGCAGCCGGATGGCTCTATCGTAGTTGAACTTCAGGCTATAACCGGTGCAACAAATGAGCTTGGCTTCAACAGGCTATCAGCCAGATAGGAGGGAAGGAAATGGCGAAATTCAGAGTGGTTCATTATATCAACCAGTTCTTCGCCCAGGTCGGCGGTGAAGAGAAAGCAGACCACAGACCAGAATCCAGGGAAGGCTTCGTCGGACCGGGAATGGCTTTCAATGCCGCTTTCGGGGATAAAGCCGAAATCGTTGGAACGGTCATCTGCGGTGACTCCTATTTCAATGAGAACCTTGAAACGGCTACAAAAGAAGTACTGGGTCTGATCAGCAGTTTCAAACCGGATCTGGTCATTGCCGGGCCGGCTTTCAATGCGGGCAGATACGGAATGGCCTGCGGTACAGTAGCTGCTGCAGTGGAGAGGGAACTGGACATCCCGGCCATAACGGGAATGTACAAGGAGAACCCGGGTGTAGACAGCTTCAAAAAAGATATCTACATTATTGAAACTAAGAATTCAGCTGCGGGTATGAGGGATGCGGTAAAGGTCATGGCTCCTTTTGCCCTGAAGCTGGCAGCGGGAGAGGAAATCGGTGCTTCCGTTGAAGAAGGCTATATCCCAAATGGGATTCGTGTTAACTTCTTCGAAGAGAAGAGGGGCTCTGAGCGGGCGGTGGACATGCTGCTGGCCAAGCTGGCCGGGAAACCGTTTACCACAGAGTTTCCAATGCCGGATTTTGATCGGGTAGAACCAAAACCGGCTATTGTCGATATTTCAAAGGCCACCATTGCACTGGTAACTTCGGGAGGGATCGTTCCCAAAGGAAATCCGGATCGTATCGAATCCTCCAGTGCGTCCAAGTATGGCAAATACGACATTGAAGGCGTTTTCGATCTCACGGAAAGCACATATGAAACGGCCCACGGAGGCTATGACCCCGTCTATGCAAATCTGGATGCGGACAGAGTTCTGCCTGTAGATATTCTGAGGGAATATGAAAAGGACGGAAAGATCGGAAAGCTTCACAGATACTTTTACTCAACCACCGGCAACGGTACCGCTGTGGCCAGTGCCAAAGCATATGCAGCCGCCATTGGAAAAGAGCTTGTCGCAGACGGTGTGGATGCAGTCATCCTGACCTCTACCTGAGGAACCTGTACGCGTTGCGGTGCAACGATGGTTAAAGAGATCGAAAGAGCGGGTCTTCCGGTGGTACACATGTGTACCGTGGTACCCATTTCCCTGACGGTAGGGGCAAACCGAATCGTTCCAACGGTTGCTATCCCTCATCCCCTTGGTAATCCTGCTCTTCCGCTGGAAGAGGAACAGGAGATACGGAGAAAGCTTTTGGATAAGGCCTTGAAGGCCTTGACCACTGAAGTAAGTGAGCAGACGGTTTTTGAATAACCTGGCCAAGTAGGAGGAACAAATGAGCAAAATTTACGATGTAATCATCATTGGAGCCGGCCCGGCAGGCCTGTCTGCGGGACTCTACGCGGGACGCTCCCACTTAAGCACATTAATTATTGAAAAAGCCCGTGAAGGTGGGCAGATCGTCAACACCGCGGAGATCGCTAACTATCCCGGTTCCCTGGACGAAGAATCCGGTCCAAGCCTCATAGAGCGTATGAAGAATCAGGCGAAGCATTTTGGTGCAGAGACGGTATATGATACTGTATCGGAAGTGGAACTCCAAGGCGATGTAAAGACCATAAAGTGTCTGACAAATACGTATCAGGCGAAGACGGTCATCCTGGCCAACGGAGCCTACCCCACGCCCATAGGTTGTCCGGGAGAGAGGGAGTTTACCGGTAGAGGTGTCTCCTACTGTGCCACCTGTGACGGCGCATTCTTTGAAGATTTCGAAGTATATGTGGTAGGCGGCGGGGACTCTGCAGTAGAGGAAGCCCTGTTCCTGACTAAGTTTGCAAGAAAGGTGACCGTGATTCATAGAAGAGATGAGCTTCGTGCCTGCAAATCCATTCAGGAAAAGGCCTTCGCTAACCCCAAAATTGCTTTTTTATGGGACAGCGTAGTAAAGGAGCTTTCAGGCGAAGAGCTCCTTGATACAATGGTTGTTGAGAATGTAAAAACCGGTGAGAGAACAGTTGTAAAAGCAGATCCGGAAGACGGAATGTTCGGAGTCTTTGTTTTCATTGGTTTCAGGCCTCAAACAGCACTGTATGAAGGAAAGGTGAAAATGCAGGACAATTACATTGTAACGGATGAAAATATGAATACCAGCATTCCCGGTGTTTTTGCTGCGGGGGACATCCGTTTCAAATCCCTTCGCCAGGTAGTTACGGCTGCCGCTGACGGAGCTATTGCAGCCACCCAGGTAGAAAAATATCTGGAAGCTCAGTCGTGCTCTGTGATTTAGGTATAATGCAAAAGTGGAAGGAGGAACAGGTATGTTAGAATTAGATAAAGAGACTTTTGGTACGGAAGTGTTGGAAGCAGAAGGCTATGTACTGGTAGACTTCTTTGGTGACGGTTGCGCTCCCTGCGCAGCACTGATGCCGGCAATGGAAGCCTTCAGCGAGAAATACGGGGATAAGATCAAATTCACCAAGCTGAACACTACAAAAGCCAGACGCCTGGCTATAAGTCAAAAGGTATTAGGTATCCCTGTAATTGCAATTTATAATAGTGGCGAAAAGGTTGACGAATTGGTAAAGGACGATGCCACACAGGCCAATATAGAAGCAATGATTCAAAAATATATATAGGAAAGGAGGATGAAAATGGCAATACTGAAAGACAAAAAGGTTGTGATCATCGGTGACAGAGACGGCATTCCCGGACCCGCCATCGCTGATTGTGTAGCCACAGCAGGCGGAGAAGTCGTGTTTTCCTCTACGGAATGCTTTGTCTGAACCGCAGCAGGGGCAATGGACCTGGAGAATCAGAAGAGGGTCAAGGAGTACGCTGAGCAGTACGGCCCGGAGAACTTGGTAGTTCTTCTGGGCGCTGCAGAAGGAGAAGCCGCCGGATTGGCAGCTGAAACCGTAACAGCGGGAGATCCCACCTATGCAGGTCCTTTGGCCGGAGTCTCGTTGGGACTCAAGGTATATCACATTTGCGAACCGGAAGTCAAGGAAGAAATTGACGAAGCCGTCTATGACGAGCAGATCAGCATGATGGAGATGGTGTTGGATGTTGACGATATCGTCAAAGAGATGACAGCGATCCGAGAGCAATACACCAAATATTAAAAGCTATGGAAAAGGTGATCTCGGTCACCTTTTCCTACTTATAAAACCAGCCATGGGGACAGACCCCGTGGGTGCAAAATCAACCATGGGGACAAACCCCGTGGGTGCAAAATCAACCATGGGGACAGACCCTGAGGTAGATTAGCAGATACGGAAAGGAGCCTATATGAGCAGAAATGCAGTAATAAAAGGAACGGGTTATGTACTGATCCATGGACCCGATTTTGTGATCCACAATGGAACGACTCAGACCACGGAGCGTACCGTGAACCCTGATTCCGAGTACTTGACGGCGTTGCCGGGACATATTCGGAGCTATGAGCAAGCTGTAAGTTATCCGCCCAACCAGGTATACATCGGGAACCTGACACCAGAGGATCTCGCCGGCTATGAATTCCCCTGGTACGACAAGGAAGTTCCAGGCGCCGGACGGTACGGTACGCTGGGAGAAATTATGCCTCAGGATGAATTTTTAGGTCTGGTTCAGATTTGTGATGTCTTTGACTTGGTGTTCCTGGATAAAGAATTCGTCAGTACGATCAAAGAAAAGCTTGCTGCCCATCCTCTGCTGGATGAAAGTATACTTGCCCGTCTGAAGCAAGGGGTAGATCATAACGAGATCGAGAGGTTTGTTAATGAAGAGCATGCAGAGCCCCTTTACCATCAAGGACAATTAATTGGCTATGTGAAGCGTGCACACGACTTAGACGTGTCCCTGACTGCCCATGTGCTACTGGAGAACCTGGTCTACAAAGCCTCAGGCGTTCTGTCTCTGCTGCATCTTGTGAAGAGCAGCGGCATTGCAAAGGAAGAAATCGATTATGTGATCGACTGTAGTGAAGAGGCCTGCGGCGATATGAACCAGAGGGGAGGAGGCAACTTTGCAAAGGCGGAAGCGGAAATTGCAGGGTTGATCAACGCTACCGGCTCCGATACCCGTGGATTCTGCGCTGCTCCCACCCACGCACTCATCGAGGCGGCAGCTCTGGTTAAATCCGGGACCTTCAAAAACGTGGTGGTCTTTGCCGGAGGAACCACTGCCAAGCTGGGTATGAACGGTAAGGATCATGTGAAAAAAGGGCTTCCGATCCTGGAGGATGTTATGGGTGGTTTTGGCGTGATGATCAGTGAAAACGACGGAATAAGCCCTGAAATCAACACGGATATTATAGGTCGCCATAAAGTCGGCACAGGATCTTCACCTCAGGCAGTAATTTCCTCTCTTGTCACGGAGCCCTTGGAAAAGGCGGGTCTCAAGATCACCGATATCGGGAAATATGCCGCGGAAATGCAGAACCCCGATGTGACTAAACCTGCAGGGGCAGGAGATGTNNATAGGCGAATTTGTCAAAGAACATGGAATGCCGGGCTGGGCGCCTACTCAGGGACACATACCTTCGGGAGTACCTTATCTGGGCTTTGCGCGGCAAGATATTATGTCCGGGAAGATCGAAAAGGCCATGATCATCGGAAAGGGAAGCTTGTTTCTCGGCCGCATGACCAACCTCTTCGATGGAGTATCTGTCGTATTGCAGAAGAACAGCGGCAAGGACATCTCTGTCGAGATGAGCAGACCGGCTGTGAGGCGTCCGGTTATCGGAATCGCAGCAGAGGGCAGCGAGCTTGGTATGGAGACAATTTATGAAGGTGCTTCACTTGCAGAGCGTAAAGGATATAAAGCAATCGTCATCGAAGGTGAGAATGTCCATAAGAAGATGGAAGCCATGCTCGCCAGCGGGGAGATCCAGGGTGCTGTTACTATGCACTATCCATTCCCCATCGGTGTGTCTACAGTAGGAAGAGTAGTTACACCGGGAAGGGGCAAGGAGCTATATCTGGCCACGACAACGGGGACTTCATCGGTAGACCGGGTGGAAGGCATGGTGAAGAACGCAATCTATGGCATCATAGCAGCAAAGGCAAGCGGCGTTGCTGAACCCACTGTTGGAATCGCCAATGTGGATGGAGCAAGGCAAGCGGAAATAGCGTTACTTACCCTGAAGGAAAGAGGATATGACATCAGATTTGCTGAATCTCACAGAGCCGACGGAGGCATCGTCATGCGTGGTAATGACCTGTTGACAGCGGCCTCGGACATTATGGTCATGGATCCCCTGACAGGTAATTTAATGATGAAACTCTTTTCCGCTTATACCACAGGAGGCAGCTACGAATCCACTGGTTACGGCTACGGCCCGGGAATAGGAGAAGGTTACGATAAGCTGATTTTGATCATCTCCAGAGCTTCCGGCGCACCGGTCATTGCAGGAGCAGTGGAATATGCCAGCCAGCTTGTGGCGAATAACTGGAAGGGTATAGCAAAGGATGAGTTTGCAAAAGCCAATAAAGCGGGATTAAAAGAGATTTTAGAAAATGTAAAATGCAGAGCGAAAAGCGGTGATGCGGGATTGCCCAAGGCTCCCGATGCACCCGCGGAGGTGGTCGCACCGCCTAAGGAGATAGTAACTGCGGAGATCCACGGTATTGAAGTCATGGACATTGAGGATGCGGCGATATGTCTTTGGAAGGAAGGGATCTACGCGGAGACGGGAATGGGCTGCACCGGGCCGGTGGTATTGGTCAATGAGGCCAACGAACACAAATCTAAAGAAATCCTGGCAGCAGCAGGCTTCATAAAATAAAGACAAAAACGCAGGGGAGACATATCTTTGCATCAAAGAAATGTCCCCTCTGTTTGTTAAATTAAATATTGCTTAAGTATTTTTTGTGCAACTTCTTCTTCATAGGGCAGAAGGAGGATTTCGTTCGGACGTCCATACTGATCTTCTAAACGACGACGGTATTCGGTTGGTGTTAACCCAAACCATTTACGGAACTGAGTACTTAAATGCTTTCGATTTGCAAAACCTACCAATGCAGCGATTTGGTCCACAGAATCGCGGCCGGAACCCAGGAGTCGCTGTGCTTCTTCACAGCGTGCCATTGAAAGAAGTTCAGTGAATGATAGTCCACAGGCATTTTTGATATATCTGCAAAGGTAGCTGACACTGAGGTATTCGCGTGCAGCTATATCCTCCAGTTTTAGTTTCTGTGTACAATGGTCATAAATATAGTCAATAATTCTATAGATCCGAAGAAAATTAGGATCGTCAGGCCGGATATCCGAAGGCTGTACAGCGTTTAAGGACTGCCCCTTTCCCATCTGATACGTGTAAAACCGAAACTGGGCCAGCAAAAAGGAGAGCAATTCTTTACCCATATCCTCCAGATCTGAATCGCTGGCCGTTTCATCCCTGTAGCCAAAATAAATCTTCGCTAAAAGAAACCTCATATAATGCAGTTTACTGCTCATTTGATTCTTGCGTAAAAAGGAATCGCATACAAAATAGGCTTTATCAATGTCCTTGAAATAACGTTTGTAATAGTTTAAGTCCAGCTGTACATATAACAGGAGATTTGTATCTCCTGTGGATAATATCTGATGTGCGTTTCGCATACTGAAAAAATACACGTCACCCGGAGTAAGACGCTGCTTTAGTACGGTATCAGAAATGCGTACATTTCCGTCTAAGACGCAGAGGATCTCTAATGCATTGGGATGTACGTGGATCGGGTATTCGGAAATACTGAATACTCCGGCCCTTATTCTACTGCGTGATCGATAGCCGACGGTTTCTATAAACATAACTGCCTCCAAGTTGTATTTCACTTATGCAGGTATAATAATACCATAATATATCACTCACATAAAGGCAAGATAATACACCGTAAGCATTAATATAATACACATAATATATCAAGATAATACACTATAAATGCAAAAATAATACCCTGATTTAGCAGAATTTCGTGATACAGTAACAATATGAAGCCAAAGCAACGATTGTACACGTATCGAATGCTTGGTTGGAGGAGAGAATGAAAAACCACTATTATCTTGCAATCGTGGCTGTTGTGTTCACTAATATACTTTGGGGACTTGATATAATCGCCATTGACTACATGACAGACTATATGTCTGCATCAGCTGTTACCTTGTTCAGGTTGCTCTGCGGTTCGGCAGCCTTGCTTATCATATTGCTGATAAAAGAGGGAAAACTGCATATTGAAAGAGCGGATTGGCCGCGAGTTTTTATAAGCGGAGCCTTGGGTCTGACCATTTACTTCTGGCTGGAGTGTATGGGAATACACCGGGCCTCTGGTTCATTGGCGTCGTTGATACTTGCAACAGTGCCTATTTTCGGTTTATTTGCAGATCGGATCTTATACAAAAACAAGATTACTCCGGTTAAAGCTATAGGAATCGTTGCCTCCATCATAGGCGTAGCTGTGATAGTGAGCGGATCCGGGGGGGCAGAGTTAACAGGAAGCTTTTCAGGCATTCTGCTTATGTTTGCTGCCGCTATAGTCTGGACATCTTACATCGTGCTAATGAAACCCTTGAACCAGAAGTACTCAGTTTTGACATTAACAACTGCTATAATGTTGTCCGGTTCGGTTGCTGCTATTCCGTTGTTTTTAATGGATAACCCGAGGACAGTCATGGCATTCCCTCTGAGAGGCTGGGTCATTCTGATTCTCAGTGCTGTTATCTGTCTTGCTCTGGGGGGATTCACCTACATTTTCGGTGTGAGCAGGCTGTCTGTAACAAAGGTTTCTATATTTGAAAATATTCTGCCTATCGTAGCTATCCTGGCTTCATTTGTCCTTTTCAGAGAAATGCTGACAGTAATTCAGTTACTTGGGGGAGCGATTGTTCTGATCTCTTGTACGGTTGTATCTCTTTCATCGGATGAAAAGGCAGGTGCAGGAAAGGAAAAATCGGTTGACTGCTCCAAAGTATCATATGAAACCGAATAAACTAACATATCTCAGGTGAGGGGCTACCCACTCTGGAACATCCAGGGCCCTCACCAGATAATAAGAGCTTCTGGCCTTTGGGACGCAGAAGCTCTCTGTTTATATTCACGATCTGTATTTATTCTATTAGAACATTGGAACTACAGCACCCTCGTATGTGCTCTCGATGAAATCTTTGACTTCAGGTGACAAAAGGGCATCTGCCAGAGCCTGCAGATCTTCTCTGCCTTCATCGCCGACCTTCACTGCCAGAACGTTGGAATAATAAGTCATGATCGTCGGTGAAGAAGCATCCTCGATGGCCAGGGCATCGGTGCCTACATTGAGTCCTGCATCGATGGCATAGTTGCCGTTGATGACTGCAAGATCTACATCCGAAAGTGAACGGGCGAGCTGTGCAGCTTCGATTTCAACAATTTTCAGGTTCTTGGGATTCTCTGTGATATCGTTGATAGTAGCCTCAAGACCGATGTTTTCCTTCAGCTTGATAAGGCCCTGAGCCTCCAGCAGCAGCAATGCTCTCGCTTCATTTGTAGTATCGTTTGGTACTGCGATCTGGGCACCGTCTGCCAGATCATCCAGGGAAGCGGTTTTGCCTGCATAGATACCGAAAGGCTCATAGTGAACATCTACCAGAGCAGTGAGTTCGGTTTCGTTTTCAACATTGAACTGATCAAGGTAGAGACGATGCTGGAAGTAGTTGGCATCGATGTCTCCGCTGTCCAGAGCCAGGTTGGGTTGAACGTAGTCCACAAACTCCTGGATCACCAGTTCGTATCCCTCTTCAACAAGGAGTTCTTTAACGACGGCCAGAATTTCTGCATGAGGTGCAGGGGTTGCACCTACTACGATCTTTTGGAGCTCAGCACCGGGTTCCTCACCGGGATCATCCGTTCCGCCGGACCCGCAAGCTGCGAATAGCGATAATGCAAGTAAAGCGATCAATAAAAGCGATAATACCTTTTTCATTTTTCTCCCTCCGATTCTATAGTTTAATTTATCCTTCTGTCGCCGATCTTCGCCAGCCTCATTCCAATTTCCTGAAGGATTTGAACGACGACGACCAATAATGCAACAGTGATTATCATAATATCATCCTGATAACGATAGTATCCGTAGCGGATAGCGATATCACCCAGACCGCCACCTCCTACAAAGCCCGCCATAGCTGAGTAACTCAGGATGGTAGTTACAGCAATGGCAGATCCTACAATCAACGAAGGCTTTGCTTCAGGTAACATTACCTTGTAGATCACCTTGGTCATAGAGGCACCCATGCACTGGGCGGCTTCTATCACTCCTCTGTCCACCTCCTTGATGGATGACTCCACCAGTCTGGCGACAAAAGGCGCAGATGCGACTACAAGGGGAACAATCGTAGCAGTGGAGCCGATAGAGGTACCTACAATGAACCTGGTAAAGGGGATCAATGCTACCAGCAGGATCAGAAATGGCACCGACCTCAGCAGATTGACAATGACGCCCAAAACCGTATTAGCACCTCTCACAAGGGGGTTCTCGCTCCCCTCGGATACCACCAAAGCAACACCTAAAGGCAATCCTATTATGTAGGCAAGGGCGGTGGAGACGAGGGTCATATAAAGTGTTTCCAGCAAACCGAATCCGATCATCTTTATCACTTCACTGCTAAACACTTGCTTCCACCTCCTTTACGATTATGTCCTGGGTGCGAAGATATGCCAGGACCCGGTTGGATAAGTTCTCATCTTCGGGAAGCTGAATGATCATCTGACCAAAGGCTCTCCCATCTATATTTTTTGTATCGGCGAACATGATATTCACCGGTGCTTTGCATTCTAAAATGGTCTTTGCCAAAACCGGCTCGTAAGAAGAATTTCCATCGAATATGATCTGGACCAGGCGGTTGCCTATGACCCGGTCAGGTCTGTCTCCCCCCGGCGAGGCAAAGCTCTTGGCGATCTCTGTCTTGGGGTTGGTGAATATATCGATGACATTTCCCATTTCTACTATGCGGCTGTCATCGATGATCGCGATCCTTTGGCAGATTTCTTCGATAACACTCATTTCATGTGTAATGACGACAATCGTAAGTCCCATATCTTTGTTGATCTGCTTCAAAAGGCCCAAAATGGAATGGGTGGTCGCAGGATCCAGGGCACTGGTAGCTTCGTCACAGAGCAGTACCTTTGGGTTTGTGGCAAGCGCTCTGGCAATGGCCACCCTTTGCTTCTGACCTCCCGATAGCTGAGCAGGATAGGCATTTGCCTTATCTGAAAGCCCGACTACTTCCAAAAGTTCATAGGCACGCTTTTTCGCCTGGTTTCTCTCCATGCCCACGATCTCCAGTGGGAAGCAGATGTTATCAATAGAATTGCGCTGCATCAACAGGTTGAACTGCTGAAAGATCATGCCCATGGACTGACGTGCAATTAGCAGTTCCTTTTTGGTGAGCTGCGACAGATCTTTTCCATCAAAAAAGACGGTGCCTGCCGTGGGGCGCTCCAAAAAGTTCATGCAGCGGACCAGGGTACTCTTTCCGGCGCCGCTGAGCCCAATGATACCAAAAACCTCGCCCTCATAAACATCCAGATTAATATGTTCCAAAGCCTTTACGTGGCTGTTTTTGCTCTTATAGATTTTCTCAAGATCCCGAATCGAGATGATGGGCCTTCCCTGGGCCATGTGTATACCCCTTCCTTATTTCTGCCATGGGGCCTGACCCCGTGGTGTGCCCGCAATATACGGAAATCAAATTAAATTGCATGTAAATCAATATAACAATGATTTGACGGAAATGCAAGAGAAAGGATCAGAAAATAGGGCTACGAGGTATATATAATAGTATATATTCATTCCAAATGACAAAAAATAGAGATATACAATAGGATGGCGGAGAAAAATATGGACGAAAAACAAGAAGAGGTTACCTGAGGAATGTTCGCCCTAAAGCCGGACATTAGGAAAATTTCGACAAAAAAACACCTACTTTTACAGAGAAATGCTTTACTCGACCTATGGGAGGTCTTATAATGTCATTGTCGTAATAAGTGAAGGCAGCGGGGAAGATATGCAGTTATTAAAAGACAGGATCATAAAAGACGGACAAGTTATAGGCACCGGCATCGTAAAAGTGGATTCTTTTCTGAACCATCAGATCGATGTGGGCCTGATATGGGAGATAGGCAAGGAATTCGCCCGGCGCTTTCATGGTCTTCCCGTAAATAAGATCCTCACCATCGAATCGTCAGGGATCGCTGTTGCCTGTGCGACAGCAATGCACATGGGCAATTTACCCGTAGTTTTTGCTAAGAAGACCACTCCCAGCACCATGACAGACGGTTACTACACAACGGAATGCATTTCCTTTACTAAGGGCACTGTATCCTCCGTGATCGTATCCAAAAAGTATCTGACCAAAGCAGACAACCTGTTGATCATTGATGATTTTCTGGCACATGGGGAGGCGGCTCTCAGCCTTGCGAATCTGGCAGGCCAGGCAGGAGCCACAGTCAGCGGTATCGGCGCCGTGATAGAAAAGGCGTTTCAAGGCGGTGGAGAAAAGCTGAAACAAAAGGGATACAGGGTCGAATCTTTAGCGGTGATTACGTCCATTCAGGACGACCACATAACTTTCAAGTAGTTTGTAAACTATAAGTGTAAGCGAACAAAGGAGAAGATAAAAATGAAAAAGTTTTTGGCGATTTTCTTAGTACTTGCTTTGGCAATGACCGCAATGGCGGGATGCGGCGGTGGTGCTGAAGAACCCAATGGAAACGGCGAAGCACCTGAAGACGTTACGACAATTGGATTCCTCTACATCGGACCCGTCACCGACGGTGGTTACAACCAGGCTCAGCATATGGGCGCAATGGCAGTTCAGGAAGAGTTCGGCGATTCCGTAAAGGTATTGTGGGCTGAGAACGTAGCAGAAGATCTCCAGGCTGTAAAAACTAACGCCATCAACATGATCGACAATGGCGCCACAATCGTCATCGGCACCAGCTTCGGACACATGGACGGACTTGAGGAACTGGCCAACGAATATCCGGACCTTACCTTCCTTCACTTCTCCGGTTATAAGATGAACGATACTAACTTCGGAAACTATTTTGGTGCGATGGAAGAGGCCAGATACCTCTCAGGTATCGTAGCCGGTCTCACCACGGAGACCAACAAACTGGGTTACATTGCGGCTTATCCTTATACAGAAGTTCTGATCGGTATCAACTCCTTCTTCTTGGGTGCAAAATCCGTCAATCCGGATGTGACCATGAACGTTGTTTATATCAACAGCTGGGGTGATGCAGCTCTTGAGCAGGCAGCAGCAGAATCCCTTCTTGCACAGAACTGTGACGTGCTGACCCAGCATGCGGACACTTCCGCCGCACAGGTAGCAGCTGAAAAAGTAGGCGCTTACGCTGTCGGTTACAACATCGACAATAGCAAAGTAGCCCCCGGCTCCTTCCTGACCGCTCCTATCTGGCATCACGAAGCCTATCTGGTTCCTGTCATCGAAAAGATCATCGCAGGCGAGTATGTACCGGAATCCTATTATGGAACCATGGCTGACGGCTATATCGGCCTTGCTCCTCTGACGGATCTGGTTTCCGACGAAGCAAAGGCAGAAGTTGAAAGAGTGCAAGCAGAGATCATCGCCGGAAATTATCCCATCTTCGTAGGACCTCTTAAGGACAACGCCGGAAACGTAGTTGTGCCCGAAGGAGAAGCTATGACAGCCCGTGAAGATATCTGGGCTATGGATTACGTGCTGGAAGGCATCACAGCGATGCAATAAGCACTGTATCGGCAGAACAATAAGCAAGAGCGAATATTGCGGGCGATTCCCCGGGGAATCGCCCAATTTCTTATCGGAGGTAGTTTATGGAGCCGATCAAGGCAATCGAAATGAAAGGCATCTGCAAGACCTTTGGATCTGTAAAAGCAAATGAAGATGTGGACCTGACTGTGTATAACGGAGAGGTCCATGCCTTGTTGGGGGAGAACGGCGCCGGAAAAAGCACCTTAGTTAACATGCTGTCGGGTATTTACCGGCAGGACTGCGGAACCGTATCCATTTACGGGGAGGAAGTACACTTCTCTTCTCCAAAGGATCCCATCGAGATGGGCATCGGCATGATACACCAGCACTTCAAGCTGGTGGACGTTATGACCGCGAGGCAGAACATAGCTTTAGGAAAGAGCAAAGGCCTGTTCACCAGGAACAAGCAGTTGACGAAAGAAATCCGGTCTATATCCGACCAATATGGATTGGATGTGGATCCCGACAAAAAAGTGTACAACATGTCCGTTGGTGAAAAGCAGACTTTAGAGATCATCAAAGTGCTTTATCGGGGTGCGAAGATCCTCATTCTGGATGAACCTACCGCCGTTCTGACACCGCAGGAGATCCGCCGGCTGTTTCAGATCATCCGTACCATGCGGGACCAGGGTTGCGCTATCGTCATCATCACCCATAAGTTAGGGGAGGTCATGGAGATCAGTGACCGTATAACGGTTCTCCGTAAAGGGAGGACGATAGGTACGGTCAAAACATCGGAGGTTCAGGTACCCTCCCTCATTGAGATGATGGTAGGTAAAAAGGTGGATCTGGCCATTAAAAAGGAAAAGACAGACCAAGAGAAGAAAGTTCTCTTAGAAGTGGACAACCTCCATGTTATAAACAGTGAAAACAAAACCGCCCTGTCCGGGATCAGCTTTGATCTCCACGCGGGAGAGATACTGGGGGTGGCCGGTGTGGCAGGCAGCGGTCAGAAAGAGATTTGCGAAACTATTGCGGGTCTGACGAGAGCTGACAAAGGCAGGATATTTTTTGAGGGTGAGAATATAATCGGTAAAACACCCAGAGATATCATACGGTTGGGAATCCGCATGGGATTCATTCCCGAGGATCGTTTAGGGATGGGTCTTGTAGGGACAATGGACATCGTTCACAATCTCATTCTGAAGGACTATCAGAATCAGCCCGGCATTTTCCTTCGCAGAGGACCCTGTGAAGCCAAGGCCAGGTCTATTGTTGAGAGGCTGGATATTCAGACACCGGGTATCCACTATCCGGTGAAAAAGCTGTCCGGCGGTAACATCCAAAAGGTACTCCTCGGCAGAGAGATCGACTCGAATCCAAAAGTGCTGATCACAGCTTATCCCGTCCGGGGACTGGATATCGGGGCCTCTTATAAGATATATGATCTGTTGAATGAACAAAAGAAAAATGGAGTCGGTGTGCTCTTTATCGGGGAGGATCTGGACGTCCTCATGGATCTGTGCGACCGGGTCATGGTGTTCTGCATGGGAAAGGTCACCGGTATCGTAAACCCGGACGAGGTGACAAAGGAGCAGATCGGTCTTTTGATGACCGGAGGAAAGGAGGGATTGGCTCATGACCAGATTTAATATCATCAAGCGAGACGACCTTCCCAAGAAGCGCGAATGGATTATAAGAACTTTAGCTATCCTGTTCTCCCTCGTCAGTGCGGGCCTGGTCATTCTGGCTTTAGGCTTTGATCCACTGGAGGTTTTCCCCGGCATGGTCACCGGTGCACTTGGGACGGAGATTCGTCTGACCCAGACTATCCTGAAGGCTATCCCTCTCATCGTGACCTCTCTGGGTATCCTGGTTGCCTTTAAAATGAACTTCTGGAACATCGGAGGAGAGGGACAGATCCTCATGGGTGCACTGGCAGCAGCTTATGTTGCGCTGAACGTAGAAGGTTTACCAAAGCCTGTGATGTTGCTGTTGATGGCGGCTGCCGCCATGGTTGCCGGTGGGATCTGGGCATTTATACCTGCTTTCTTCAAAGCCAGGATGGGTGTTAATGAGACTATATTTACTCTGATGCTCAACTATATCGCTATTAAATTCGTTACCTACCTGCAGTACGGCCCCTGGAAATCCCCTGAATCCCAGGGCTTTCCGAAAGTGGCAACCTTCCCTGACAACGCCACTCTGCCTAAACTTTTCGGGATCCATATCGGTTGGGTCATCGCCTTGATCCTCGTGGTCCTGGTATACATCTTTATCAATCATACGAAAAAAGGATTTGAGATCAGGGTAGTGGGAGAGAGTAAGGAAACGGCCAGATATGCGGGCATGAATATTTCCTCAGTCATCATAGTCGCCATGCTGATTTCGGGCGGCCTCTGCGGCCTGACTGGAATGATCCAGGCTTCTGCGGTAGAGAAGACCCTTGCGGCCAGTTTATCCGGCGGTTACGGGTTCACCGCCATCATCACTGCCTGGCTGGCCAGATTGAATGCCATCGCTGTGCTTTTCGTCTGCTTTGCGTTTGCCATACTGCTGCAAGGCGGATCCTATATTCAGATATCCATGCAGATCCCTGCGGCCGTTGCAGATATGCTTCAGGGCATCATACTGTTCTTTGTACTGGGCAGTGAATTTTTCATCCAATATAAAATCGGCATTGTAAGAAAGAACATACCCCAAAAGGAGGTGGCATAATGGAAGGATTTTTAGCAGCAACAGTTATAGCCGGCATGCCATTGCTCTTTGCGACCACCGGTGAGATCATTACCGAAAAATCCGGTCTTCTCAATCTGGGCGTGGAAGGTCTCATGCTCATGGGAGCGATCATGGGCTTTGTGGCCGGCTATGAAACCGGAAATCCCTGGATGGGATTGTTAGGTGCCATTCTGGCCGGCGCTGCAGGAAGTCTCATCTTTGCTTTCCTGACGATCACCCTCCGTGCCAATCAGGTAGTGACGGGTTTGACCCTGACCATATTCGGTACCGGATTCGCCAGCTTTATGGGCAAATCCTATGTGGGCCTTGTGGTTCCTCAGACGATCAAGGACTTCTTCGTTAAGATCCATGTTCCTCTGCTGGGAGATATCCCCTTTATAGGACCCGTTTTCTTCCGCCAGGATGTGTTTGTTTACTTTGGCTATTTTCTGGTGGTGTTAGTGTCCCTTTATTTCTATCGCACTAAGCGTGGACTGAACCTGAAAGCAGTGGGCGAGAGCGCAGCATCAGCGGATGCCTCGGGCATCAACGTAATGGTGTACAAATACGTCCACACCTGTATCGGAGGGGCTTTGTGCGCACTCGGAGGGGCCTATATGTCCCTGGTCATGATGTCCGTATGGGTGGAGAATGTAGTTGCGGGAAGAGGCTGGATAGCGGTAGCGCTGGTCATCTTTGCTTCCTGGAACCCAATAAAGGCATTTATAGGAGCCTTCCTCTTCGGAGGTTTATCCATTTTAGGTTTTCGGCTTCAGAGCATGGGGATCCACATTTCCCAATATTGGGTGGATATGCTGCCCTATGCAGCGACCATTGTTATCATCATCCTCAGCTCCAGAAAGAATAAGAAGGAAAACCAGCCCCCGGCGGATCTCGGCATTGCCTATTTCCGTGAAGAACGGTAAGAATAGCTCTTCTGACGAAAAGGCCCCGTCTTGCTTGTTTGCAGGATGGGGCTTATAATATTAAGCAAAAGCGTTATAAATTTCGGGCGGGAGGTAGGAAATGAAAGTATATGTGCATCTTGCGACGGGTTTTGAAGAGATCGAAGCCATCACTGTGGTAGATGTTTTGCGGAGAGCCGGGATCACGGCCGAAACCGTATCCATCATGAAGGAGCATCTGGTGACAGGTGCCCACGATATCTCAGTAAAAGCTGATCTGTTGTTCGAGGAAGCAGATTATGACAGCTGTGATATGATCGTGCTCCCGGGTGGAATGCCCGGCACTACCAATTTAGGGGCTCACGAGGGTCTGGGAAAGAAATTGAGAGAGTTTGCTGAAAAGGATCGCTGGCTGGCTGCAATCTGCGCAGCACCTATGGTCTTTGGACAGGCGGGATTGTTGCAGGATAAGACAGCTGTGATCTTCCCCGGCATGGAGTCCCATTTGACAGGGGCCAGATTAGGGAAAAGGCCGGTAGAAATAGACGGGAATATAATAACATCAAAGGGGCCGGGAACTGCCATGGCCTTTGCCATGACCCTGGTGCAGCTTCTTTCGGGTGAGCAGACTGCAGAAGCTTTGAAGAAAGCCATGATATTAAATATATAGCAGCCGGAAAGCGGGTTTTTCATTGGAGCGTTGGAAAATTAATTTATACACCTTATGGATCAGCCAGATATGTTCTCTGATGAGCTTTGGTTTTAGCATGCCTTTTATCCCCTTTTATTTCCAGGAGTTAGGAGTGACCCATGCTGCACAACTCAGCTATTATGTAGGATTGTCAGCAACTTTGACCGCAGCGGCAATGGCAATAGCGGCGCCTGTTTGGGGTATGGTTTCCGATCGGTACGGCCGCAAGATCATGATTCTGCGGGCCATGTTTTTTGCTGCTCTGATTCTGGCTTCCATGGGTTTGGTGCAAAGCATCTGGCAGTTTATGGTGCTTCGGATCTGTCAGGGTATTTTCACAGGTACTATCACAGCCAGCATGAGCTTCGTTTCTGCCAACACGCCTGAAAACCGCTTATCCTATTCGCTGGGGCTTATGACATCATCCAATTTTTTAGGATGGTCCATCGGACCCTTGGTGGGTGGCCTTCTGGCTGAAGTGGTAGGTTATCGCCTATGCTTTTTACTCGGTGGAATACTAATGATCGTGGGGTTTTTGATGGTTTTGTTCCTCGTTAAGGAGGATCCCAATACATTCGGGTACCGGGTTCGTTCTGCGGAGGAAGCAAAAGCACGAAGATCCACTATTTTTACGCCGTTTATCACGGCGATCCTTATCTGCTTGTTGGTGCAGAGGATCGCCCGAACGGTATTTACTCCCTTCCTCGCGCTGTATGTACAGGAAACACTGGGAACTATAACGGGTGCAGCCAGCTACACCGGCTTTATTAACGGAGCCACCAGTTTTGCCACGGCAGCAGCGGCCCTGACCGTCGCCAGATTGGGAGATCGGGGAAATAAGGTCAAGCTTGCTACATATCTCACTTTGGTCTCTATTCCGGTGATAGTGCTGACCCTTCCTTTCCGATCCCTTTTCCTGTTTGCGGTATTTTTCTCGCTATTTTATTTCCTTGCGGGGGGAGTAGAACCGATCCTCACCTCTGCCGCTTCAGAGCGTACGCCCGCCCATGTGCGGGGTATATTATTCGGTATCATGGGAACGGTAAGCAGCGTCGGAGCAATGGTGTCTCCCATAATGGGAAGCTACATTTCCGTGGAATTCGGGATCAGAGCAATATTGGTGATCATCCCATTGTTTACGGCTATCCAGGCTATTTGCATTCTTTATGCCAGAAAAAAAATACCATCGTCACCCGAAGAGCAGATTGTCGGGTCTACCCAGGAGGATACTGATATGATCGATATGCACTTACACACCTTTTATTCAGATGGGACCCTTTCACCCGCAGAATTGGTTCAGCGGGCGGCTGACAGAGGAATAAAGGTCCTTGCTGTCACTGACCATGACGGTGTTGATGGGGTCTCTGAAGCGATGGAAGCAGGGGAGAGTCTTGGAGTTACAGTGATTCCGGGTATTGAATTCTCCGCCAACATGCAGGGCCAGGAGCTGTATAAGGCTCCTCCTTATTACACCGGTGATATTATCAATATGCATATTCTGGGCTATGAAATCGATATTCAGAATAAACCGCTCTTAAAAGCTGTGGAGAAAATACGAAAGCAGCGTAAGGAGCGCAATCAAAAACTGATCACAGAGTTCAACAGATTGGGCTACATGATAGAAGAAGAAGATCTCCGGCAGAGAGAGGGACAGGATTATGCAGGTAAACCTAATTTCGCGCTGGCACTGGTAAAGAGGGGCTATATAAAGACAACCAAGGAAGCAAGTACACCGGGACAATTTCTTCGCCA
>DCUA01000069.1:0-1445 GCA_002329675.1 Firmicutes bacterium UBA1426
AAGGGAATGATATCCTCCGGACGTTCCCGAAGTGGTGGCAGATGAAACTCGATCACGTTGAGCCGGTAGTACAGATCTTCACGAAAAGTCTTATTTGCGATGGCTTCTGTGAGATCCCGATTGGTAGCAGCTATGATCCGTACATCCACCTTCTGCTTTTCCGTTCCCCCCACTCTGGTAAATTCTTTTTCCTGGAGGACCTGAAGCAGTTTAACCTGAACAGAGAGAGGCATGTCTCCAATCTCGTCCAGGAATATGGTACCGTGGTTGGCACGCTCAAAATATCCTGATTTTCCGTTCTTCAGGGCACCGGTAAAGGAGCCGGGTGCGTATCCGAATAGCTCTGATTCGAAGAGGGATTCAGGGATGGATACACAGTTGACCTTGATAAACGGTCCTTTACACCGCGGACTGGCTTCATGCAATCCTCTCGCAAACATGTCCTTTCCCACTCCGCTCTCTCCGGTCAACAACACAGTTGAGGTGCTACGGGCAATAAAACGGGCCTCCTTCTTGATCTCCTGAAAAACAGGGTTATTCGAGATCATCTGATCAAATCGGCTGGCCCCTCCGGAGCGCTTCTCAAGTTCGTCTTTATAGTACTGGACCTGCTGGTTGATCAAAGCCAGACTGGCCCGCAGATACTCAGCGGTGCCGATCATGCCGACCACCCTGCCCTGCTGATCCAGGACTACTACATTGTCCACCTTGCTTTTGGTCACCCTGACCACCAGGGAATATTCGTCATATGTACGATCTGTAGTCACAAAGACCGGCTGATCCACCATGTATTTCTTCAGAGGCTCATCCAGATCAGCTCCCTCCAGAAGGGCACGGAACAGCCTTTTCCTGGGAAATACCCCTACCAGGTCTTCCCGATCGTTTACAACCGGAAGCGTGGTGATCTTGTATTCCTGATAGTATTCGATCACGGTGCGCAATGAATCATTCTCATGTAAGGATTTGAAGTTCTTATTCATCATAAACTCCACCGTCAGGTGCTTAGCGGAGTTCAGTAAATGAGTTTGTGGCATAGACTTTCCCTTTCAAAACCCTGATTCGTTAAATTTCCTACATTATATATAGTATAAAATGTCCGGGTTGCAAAGTAAAGCGAAAAGGCCGACCGGTCGTCGACCTTCCCGCTTGCTTTTTGAAAAAACCTTCAGCTACCCCTTAATGATACGGGGTAGTATCATCTGGTGGACGGCACAGATGGTTTTGGGATTCTGATAATAGGATCCCACAAAAGCCTTGCAGTAATTTCTAAGATTGGGGAATTCCACGATCTCGTCCACGAAACCGCTCTTGGCGGAATAAACCGGGCGGGATTTTTCATCGTACATCCGGATGATCTCATTCATCTTTTCGATGGTCTCATCCAGGGGTTTACCCTCTTCCTTATCCTTCACCAGTCTGCGGGCGTAAGTGGCTGCAGCGGCTGT
>DCUA01000069.1:1562-11496 GCA_002329675.1 Firmicutes bacterium UBA1426
CCCACATCGATCCCAGTGGCATCCTGGACCCAGATGATGGGAACCCGGTCACGGCCGCAGAAGGTGACAAACTCGCTCATTTTTATCAAGCCTTCTCTATAGAGCTTACCACCGATACCGTCGTAATCTGCATACTTGGGATAGTCTTTCCCAAGACCGCCCTGGCGGTTAGCAATGAATCCGCACAGGAATCCGTCAACTTTAGCAAGTCCGCAGTAGATCTCCGGTCCAAAGTCCGGTTTGAATTCCATGTGCTCGCTGTTATCAAAGAGGCGGGCCAGGACTTCCTCCATAGGATAGATCCGCTTTGGATTTAAGGGTACCAGACTGTACAGATCCTCTGCCGGATACCTGGGTTCAGCGGGCTCGGCCACACGGAAGAATTGAGGATCGTAAGCGGGCAATGTAGCCATGTAGCTCTTGATATCGTCCAGTACCTCCTCTTCTGTTTCGCAAACATCCCGGATGAAGCCGGTACCGTTATGATGGATCTCAACTCTTCCCGGAGGTGTGGCTTTGAACTTCTTTGTGTTCTCAATTAAGGCTTGTGCAACCTCTTCGTCTATGTAGCCCTTCGGAGCCATCCCGCTGACTATTCCTGCTCCTCCTACAGCCATGTTGCATTTTTCATGGCCGATCAGAATGGTAGGGCTAATGGCGTGATAGCCGCCTCCGGCGGGGTTGGTTCCGTATATGCCTACGATAATGGGAATCCCTAATTTCTGAAGTTCGGCATGGCGGAAGAAGGGAGTTCCGCTTCCTCTGCGATTAGGAAAACATTTTTCCTGCTCCATCAGCTTGGCTCCGCTGCAATTTAATACCCATACCAGGGGCAAGTGCAGGCGCTTGGCGATATCCGTGACACGAAGGACATTGTCCGCCTGACCGGAAAGCCATGCTCCTGCCATCACCTTGTTATTGGAGGCGATGATGATAGCCCATCTGCCGTTGATTTTACCAAGCCCGTCGATAACACCGGTATTTCCTTCTTCGTTGAAGTTGGGATCGTAGATGGTATGCAGAGGGCACCAGGAGCCTGGTTCAACCAGGTATTCGATTCTCTGCCAGGCGGTCCACTCTCCCTTTTCATTCATTTTCTCCGTTGGCTTTCCCGCTTCTTTGACGCGCTGAACCTCTCTGGCCACGATTGCTTCCTGTTCCTTCAGCTCCTCAATATTCTTTTTTAGAACACGGGGAAGCTCAGAGCCGATGGGTGGCATTTCCTGAAAGTAAGGATGCAATGGATATTTTCGCTGGATCATTTTCTATCTCCTTTCCATTGGAATGAATGAGAAACACTGGCTTATCTGTTTGGCTGATAGCCCAATTCGATGCCGGCAATAATAGTGGTATGGATGTTGGATGTCCCTTCTAAAGTCTCAAATTGCTTCGCGTCTCTCAGCCACCTGCCGCAGGGATATTCTGTTGAGTAACCATATGACCCATAGATCTTCATGGCTACATTGGCCGCATGGACCGCTGCATTACAGGCATACAGCTTAGCCATTGAAGTTTCCTGCTGACTGGGAAGTCCTTTGTCCTTCAGCCAGGCCGCCCGGTATACCAGGTATTTTGCTGCATCGTCTTCCAGCTTCATCTCCGCGATCTGCTGCTGGATCATCTGGAATTTTCCGATGGGCTGACCAAACTGCATTCTCTCGTTGGCGTAGTTAACAGACCCTTCAAGGCAAGCCGCAGACAAAGCTGCTGCTCCGGTAGCGCATCCCATTCGGGTGTTATTCAATTGCCACATGCAGATCTGAAATCCCTTGTTCAAAGGCCCGAGAAGATTCTCCTTTGGAACCACCGCATTTTCAAAGACGAGTTCCGATGTGGGTGCCGGCCACATTCCTACCTTTTCATGAATAGGAATACGGGTTATGCCCGGGGTATTATTGTAATCGATAATGAAGCAGGACAATCCTCTTGGGCCTCCTCCTTCTGTTGTTACCGCGTAAAGAAGTCCGATATCGCTCACATGGCCGCCGGAGATCCACATCTTTGTCCCGTTGATCAGCCAGTGATCTCCCTTGTCTTCTGCAAAGGTCTTCATAGCGCCTACGTCTGAACCGGAGTTGGCCTCTGTCATAGCGAAACTTCCTACGGCTTTTCCGCTGATCAGATCCGGAATGTATTTTGCCTTCTGCTCTTCTGTTCCATATTCATTGATGGTCATAGCAGGGCCCCAGCAGTTGCCGCTGATGCTAAGTCTCCAGGAGGTATGTACTTTGGCTATTTCATAGAGAGCGATCACGCCTTCCATCCAACCCATACCGTTTCCGCCGTATTCTTCCGGAATGCTCCATCCCAGAAGACCGAGTTCGCCCATCTTGCTCAGAATCTCCCGCCTGTAATGGTGGTTCTTTTCATCTTCGTCTATAAAAGGGGCAATCTCTTTTTCGGCAAAGCTCCGTGCCATTTCCTGCACCATTCTTTGTTCTTCGGTAAATCCAAAATCCATTTCTCTTCCTCCTCCTATTCAATAATTGCCAGGACCTGATCTTCTTCCACTTCCTGACCCACTGTGACCAGGATTTCCTTAACCACGCCCGGATCTCCATACACAACGTTTTCCATCTTCAGTGCTTCTACGATGAACAGTTCATCATCCTCAGTGATCATTTGGCCAACCTTTACGTTGATTTCCTGAACTCTTCCCGCCATGGGGCTCAATACTTCTGTCATTCTCTCATCCTCCTTAATGCTCTTCTGAAGCGATTTGATTAGTAAACGGTATACATTCTATTTCCTACATAAAATATCCTCTCATAGAGACGTAGATCCCGGTGATAATGGCTGATGTGATGACACCGCTGAGGTTGGCACCCATGGCAATCTGGATAATGCTGGCCCTCTTGTTCACCTTGACTACTTCGTGCTGCGCAATCTTTGCAGTGGTGGGCACACAGGAGACGCCTGCGATGCCAATGGTCGGGTTGAAGTTCTTATTGTTTATAAAGTATACAAGGAAACCTCCGATAATCCCGCCGATACCTGATAAGCCCAGGGCGATCATCCCGAGGATCAGGACCGGCAGCACCTTGGGGTTCAGGATGGTGGATGCATCGCATAGAACACCCAGCAGTAACCCCAGGAAGAAGGTGGACCAGTAAAGTACCACATCCTCCAGCATTTTTGTGTACTTAATGATACCCGACTCCTTTATGGCATTTCCAAGGAAGAAGGACATGAATAAGGGTGCTGCGACAGGGAGCAAGAGGCAAAGAACCACACAGGCGATAACATCAAAGGCTAATTTTTCACCGGAAGTGATTCCTGTCTTCTTTGTGAGCTTCACCACGTTTCCGCGGATCTCCCTGGGAACTGTTGCCCTGATCAGGAAGGGATAGCCCGCGTAGGTGAGACTCAGGTACAAATAGGCTATGACTGTAATGGGGACGAACATCTCCGGGGCCAGCATCATGGACGAAAACAGCACCATAGGTCCGTCTGCTCCTCCCACAACTGCAATGGCTGCTGACTCCCCATAGCTCAATCCCATAGCCCTTCCAATGGGGAGAGCTGCTATGGTACCCAGCTCCGCAAACAGGGCGATAAACATGCTTGTAAATGGATACCGAAGCAGGCTTCCAACATCAGCCAAAACCCCGATGCCCATAAATACCAGGCAGGCAATGAGACTGTTGCTGAAAGTGAGTGTATAAATGGGCTGCAGGAAATACACTTGCAGGCCATCCATTATCCCGTTCGTATCTGCTACCAGTGGATCTACAAAAAGCGTCCCTGTTGTGGTAGAAGTCATAAAGAGAACACCGGCGTTCACCGCCGCCATACCGAATCCCATGGGAATCATGATAAGAGGTTCCAGAGTGTTTCTTTTCCCCAGCCAAACCAGGACTATACCTATTATGATCAACATAATTCTGGCAATGACAATATTGGATTCCTGGTAGAACATCGTTCCGATCCCTTGAAAAATTAGTGCTAAATCCATAGTTCTACCTCACTTTCATTCTCCCGCTGTATCAGATGCCGGTTGAGGCGTTTTCGGAGTAAGGCGTCGAATGACCCAAAGCATTAACTTGATCAATACCGCCATCCCAAGTGAGATGACAAAGGTGAAAAAATACGCTTGTATGGCGAATGATATGGAAAAATCGTCCATGTTCTGATTTCCTTTCTGTTCGGAACCGGGGAATGTCTATCTCAATTCCCTTCTGATGAAAACTACAAATACAGCGATAACCACGATAAATATGGCAATCATCAAAAATATATTAAATGGTGTCATTGGGAACATTCTTCCATCCCTCCTTTTGCGAAATAAATCGTCATGCTGAATTCTCCCTGGTATCACGACTTGAGCTTTTTAAACTCCTCCGTCAGAAGAGGGACTATCTCGAATAAGTCGCCAACGATTCCATAGTCTGCCAGAGTAAAGATATTTGCATCCGGATCCTTGTTAATAGCTACGATAACTTTGGAGGATCCCATGCCGGCCACGTGCTGGATGGCACCGGAGATCCCACATGCAATGTACAAGGTTGGGGATACGGTTTTTCCTGTCTGTCCCACCTGAAACTTCTGCTCTCTCCAACCGGCATCCACCGCTGCACGAGATGCACCGACAGCTGCTCCGATCGTATCAGCGCATTCCTCCAGGAGGGCGAAATTTTCCGGCCCCTTCATGCCACGTCCGCCGGAAATAATGATCTCTGCTTCGATCAGCTCCGGTCTTAAAGAAGCCGCTAACACGACCTCTTTTACGATGGCTCTCAGGTCATCCCCGTCGATCACCGCATCTGCCTTCACCATCTCTGCCTGATGGGTTGGATCCGGAGCACCGGATGGGAAGGTGTTCGGTCTGATCGTTGCTACGATAGGTTTCGATGTAATTGTCAATTCAGAGAATGCCTTGCCGCCATAAATGGGTCTTGTAAATCTGAGATAATCCTTTTCATCTCTTTCCATGCCCGTACAATCGGAAGCCATACCCCCTCCCAGGCGATGAGCCAGTCTGGGGGCCAGATCCTTTCCCACGGCGGTATTTCCCAGAAGAATAGCCTGAGGTTCTTCTTCCCTGGCCAGTTTGTTCATTACCGAAGTATATGCACCGGTAGTGTAGTTTTCCAGCTTCTCATCATCCACCATGATGACTTTATCTGCACCATAGGTACCGGCAGTATCTGCCACAGAGGAGATATCTTTACCCAATACCACCGCTATCACAGGATCACCGGATGTCTCTGCGATGATCTTAGCCTGATATAATAGCTCCAATGAAACTTTTCGAATCAATCCGTTATGATGTTCTATAAAAACCCAGATTCCTTTAGCCATGCTTTCTCCTCCTCCCTAAACCACTTTTGCTTCTTCGGTTAAAAGCCTTACCAGTTCACGTACCGAATCTGCCGGTTCTCCCTGAATTTTGATTCCCGCTTTGCGTGAACCGGGCAAGCTGAACACCGGCTCGCTGGTTTTCGGTGCCGGAGCCTCCGTAAAACCCAGGTCAGCCAGCGACATCACTTTAAGCTCTTTGCTTTTTGCTTTCATGATCCCCATCATATTGGGGTAGCGTGGCTCGTTCAGACCTTTTTGTGCGGTGAAAACTGCAGGAAGCGGAACTTCGATTATCTCTGTTCCCCCATCGATTTCACGAGTTGCGGTGGCTTTGCTTTCCTCGGCTTGAAGCTCCAGGATGGAAGAAACAGAGGGAAGATTCATGGCTTCCGCCACCCGGACGGCAACCTGCGCAGATTGGTCATCAACTGCAATTCGGCCGGCAAGGATAATATCATAGGGCAATTGGCTGATGGCTTTTGCCAATACTTCCGCCACCACCCATTCGTCCGCCTTCTCAAGGGCCGGATCCTGAACCAGGACACCCTTATCCGCACCCATAGCCAAGGCGGTCCGGATCGACTCCTGAACCTTCTCCGTTCCCACACTGACAATTACCACTTCGCCCCCGAACTTCTCCTTGAGCCTGAGCCCTTCTTCAACCGCGAATTCGTCATAAGGATTGATAGCCCGGGTAACACCCACCTCATTGATTTTGCCGTCACTGTTCAGGCTTATTTTAGTCTCTGTATCAAAGGTTTGTTTCAGGCAAACTACAATATTCATACGATACCTCCTTGCTTAGAATTTCTTTATTGTTCCTTGAGGATATTGGCTGCGATAACGATTCTCTGGATCTCGCTGGTACCTTCATAGATTTCTGTGATCTTGGCATCCCTCATCATCCTCTCAACCGGATAATCCCGGGTATATCCGTATCCGCCGAAAATCTGGACTGCCTGCGTCGTTACCCGATTGGCTACTTCGGAAGCATAAACCTTTGCCATAGCTGAGTACTTGGAAACAGGACGTTTCATAGTCGCCATATGACAGGCCTGGTATACCAGCAGTCTTGCTGCTTCGATTTCAGTCGCCATGTCAGCCAGCTTGAATTGGATCACTTCCATTTCAGCGAGAGTCTTACCGAACTGAACTCTTTCCTTGGAATAATTCAAGGCGTTCTCATAGGCTCCCTGTGCAATACCCAAAGCCTGGGAAGCAATTCCGATCCGCCCATAGTCCAGGGTGGTCATAGCGATCTTAAAACCCTGTCCTTCCTCGCCCAGCAAATTCTCTGCGGGGATCCTGAGATTCTCAAATACCAGTTCATAGGTAGCAGAGGACCTGATGCCCATCTTCTTTTCCTTCTTGCCGAAACTGAATCCCGGCATGCCCTTCTCGATAATGAAGGCTGCGATCCCCTTGTTGCCCTTGCTCTTATCCATCTGAGCGGTTATCACATATGTATCCGCATAGTATCCATTAGTAATGAATATTTTCGAGCCGTTTATCACATATTCGTCACCTTCGCGAACTGCTGTGGTCTGCGTACCTTTCGCATCAGACCCGGCATTGGACTCCGTCAGTCCGAACGCGCCGAGCTTTTCTCCTGTAGCCAGTGGAACTAAATACTTCTGCTTTTGCTCTTCCGTTCCAAAGAGGTAAATAGGATTGGCGCAAAGGCTGGAATGGGCAGAAACGGTAACGCCTAAAGAAGCATCCACACGGGACAGCTCTTCAATTATGATCGAATATGACAAATAGTCTGCTCCCACACCGCCGTATTTCTCCGGGAAGGTGATCCCTGCCAGACCCAGTTGGCCGCACTTCTTCCACAGCTCCATTGGAAATTCTTCGTTCTCGTCTCTTTCCTCCGCACCGGGCCCTGCCTCGGCTTCGGCAAAGTCACGAACCATTTTTTTCATCATGATGTGATCATCTGTCAAATCAAAATTCATTTATTCTCCTCCTATTTATCTGTTTGCAGATTATTCAATGATTGCCAGTACCTGATCTTCTTCCACTTCCTGTCCTGCTTCGACCAGGATTTCCTTAACCACTCCGGGATCACCGTAGACTACGTTTTCCATCTTCAGTGCCTCCACGATGAATAGTTCATCATCCTCTGTGATCATCTGGCCAACTTTTATATTTATCTCCTGAACTCTTCCCGCCATTGGGCTTAATACCTCTACCATTTTTCTCTCCTTCCTAAATCTTTTTATATATTTGTTTCACCGTTTCCCGGGTGTCCGGAGGAGTCGTACAACTGTCCGGCAATTATGTACGGATTCCCGGACAGTTCAACGACTTCTCTTTCTCTATTCTCCCCATACTTCTTCCGGAGTTGGTATTTTTCGGGTAGGATCGGTGTAAGCGATTCGACTTACGTTTATCAGATGGATGTAGTCCAGGTTTTCACTGATGCTGTTATTGCCCCAGGAACCGCAGCCCAGCGTAGCAGTAGGTGCCAGTCCGTTGGTATAGGCACCGCCTACGCCGGATGATCCGATCCCGTTGATCAGAACCCTGGAAACCGGCAGCTTTATTCCCGCATATTCAATGTTTTCCTTGGTAAAGGAGTGGAGGGTACAGCTATGACCTTTTCCTTCGTATTCCAGATTGGCTATAGCAATATCCACCGCCTCCTTCCAGGTCTTGTATGGATAAACAGCCAGGACCGGGAATAGCTTTTCTCTGGAGAAAGGATCATCTGTACCGGGGCCTTTTGCTTTGGCCAGCAGTACCTTCGTACCCTCAGGAACTTCAAACCCCGCCTGATCGGCAATATCACAGGCAGTCAGGCCCACTACTTTCTTGTTCATTTCCCCGTCAGGAAATACAAAGTTTCTGAGTTTATTGACCGTTTCCGGATCTTCAATGTAGAAGCCTCCCTGTCTGCCGAACTCTTCCATAATGGCATCCAGCTTCCCTTCAGGGCATATCACATTCTGTTCACAGGTACAGAGAACACCGTTGTCATAGCACCTGCCACGGATGATCTTGGGCACTGCGTCCACGATATCCGCATCCTCGTCAACGATGCACTGCATGTTGCCGGCACCTACTCCATAGGCCGGTTTTCCTGCACTATAAGCAGCTTTCACCATACCCGGACCTCCGGTAGCCACGCAGACATCCGCCATTCCCATCAGGAGAGCGGAACTTTCTACACTGATCATGTCAGGCTCTATGCACTGGATCAGATCCACCGGCGCTCCCACTTCCTTCAGAGCGGCTCTCATAATATCACAGGTCTTTAGCCCTACATGCTTACCCGCCGGGTGGGGAGCCACGATAATGGCGTTGGCACCTTTCAGAGCGATCATAGCATTATGCATGGGGGTCATAACCGGATTAGTAACAGGAGTAATGGCTCCGATAACACCTTTGGGATGAGCCACCTCGACCAGGCCCTGATCATCCAGATAACGGATGATACCAATGCTTTTTTTGTTCTTCAGGTGATTCCATACTGCCGTAGCCTTTCCTTTGTTCTTCATGATCTTGTCTTCGTAGGAGCCCATTTTGGTCTCCTCTACGGCCATCTTGGCCAAAGGATCACCCTCGTCATAAATAGCCTTACCAATGGCCCGAACTACCCTGTCCACATCTTCCTGACTATAAGTTTCGAATTCTTTTTGGGCGACTCGTGCCTTTTTGATCATGTCCGCTATGTAGTTTTGTACATCCATAACTTATTTCCCTTCCTTTCCCTGAAGTGCTTACCGCAAGAGAACATTTCATACCGTATGACTTATACGGCATGGTACTATTACAGAGTATGAGCAAGAATTATGCCAAAATATTATCCCTTCATGAAAACAGGTTTCTGATGAGGGATCGTCAGAAACCTGTTTTGATTTAGTAGAGGCGATCGAATTTATTTGCCCCAGTGTTTTTTGTATACAATACCCATGCTCTCATCCAAAATGGAAATGGCCTCTTTGATGTGTTCTTCCGTTATGTTGAGAGGCGGCTCTATGCGGATCGTTCTGGCGTTGATCAGGCTTCCTGACAATAGAAGTCTGCGGTTAAATGCTTCAAACACGACTTCGTAACCAATGTCTCCGTCACAGAATTCCATGGCAAGGAACAGGCCTCTTCCGCGGAAATCAACAAGCAGCTCCGGATATTTCTTCATGAGAACAGCCATGGCGTCTTTGAACATCTTTTCTGCATTCCTTGCCTTTCCGCAAAGATCTTCCTTTAGTATCACATTGAATGCGGCAATACCTGCTGCGGTAGCCAGAGGATTTCCTCCGGTGGTGGTGGAGTGAAGGAGGGGATCCGGGAACATGCCCCGGAATGCTCTTTCTGTGCAGACGCAAGCAGAAAGGGGAACTACAGATCCGGATATCGATTTGCCCAGACAGAGGATATCCGGCGCAACATCATAATAGTCTGTAGCGAACAAGTACCCTGTTCTGCCCATACCGGCCTGTACTTCATCCGCTACCATCATGATGTCGTATTTGTCGCACAACCTGCGGATGGCCGGGATGAAGTCATCCGGCGGAACGATAACTCCGCCTTCGCCCTGGATAGGCTCATAAACAATGGCTGCCGGCAATTCTCCTACGAAATCCAGGATATCCAGCATCTTCTCCAGGTATTCTACATCACCGTAAGG
>DCUA01000152.1 GCA_002329675.1 Firmicutes bacterium UBA1426
AATGGTTTTATTTTCCCCAGTTTGACAGTATAATAATGAAGTTGATCCTTGAAGCCCTTGTTACACAAGGGCTTTTTTGTATAATTTTTTTGATTTTTTTGCATATTTTGCTGGCATAATCTAGAATAATATGATATAATACAATAAAGGCGCAAATAATTTCAGCCAGGAGGTGCTCATATTGTATCTTAAACAAATGAAAAACAAAAAGACCGGACGAATATACCTCTCTATTGCACAGAAATACTGGGATCCTATCAAGAAAACATCAACCGACCGCGCTATCAAGTCATTAGGCTACCTTGACGAACTGAAAAAAGAATATGACGACCCTATCAAGCATTTTAAGGATATCGCCCGTAAAATGACCGAAAAAGAAAACTCCGAAAAAAAAGTGACATTGTCCTTCAACATAGATGAACAGCTTGCCCAAGATACCGACAACCGCAAAAACTTAGGCTATGCAGCCATCATGAAACTATACTATGAAATCGAACTGAACCGTTTTTTCAACAATAAGGCTAGACACGAAGGCTTCCAGTTCAACACGAACTCCATAATGAGCCTTCTTACGGTGTCAAGGATACTTTCCCCCGGATCCAAGAAAAAAGCCTTCGAGGAAAAGGGTCGCTACTTCGAACGTTTCAATTTCTCCATCGAGGATATCTACCGCTCGCTATCCCACTTCTCCAAAATAGCAAAGGAAGCCCAGCGGCACATTCACGAGCAGATCACAGAAAAATATGGTCGGGATATGAAGACCATCTACTATGACGTTACGAACTTTTACTTCGAGATCGATAAGGAAGACGACTTGAGGAAAAAAGGGCATTGCAAGGAGCACCGTCCGAACCCGATCGTGCAGATGGGATTGGCAATGGATTCCGATGGGATACCCATTGCATATGAGACCTTTCCCGGGAACAGCCTGGACAAGGAAACCTTTCGCTCTGTTATTGGCGAAGTGAGAAGGAATTACAGCACAGGCAGGATTATCGTTGTTGCTGATAAGGGAATCATCACAGGAGACAACATCTATTACCTCGTTGGGAACAAACCCGAAAAACCGCGAAACGGCTATGTATTCAGTTTTTCGATCCGGGGCGGGACAGACGATTTTAAGAGGTATGTCCTTGACGATGATGGATATATGTCTGAAAAAGACGAAAATGGAGAAACTATTTTCAAAATTAAGTCAAGAGTTACCGCGCGTGATATCATCGTAACAATGGAAAGTGGGAAGAAGGAGAAGAAGACAGTTTATGAAAAGCAGGTTGTTTTCTATAGCAAAAAGTATGCAGAACGTGAAAAGGCAGAGAGACAGAAAGCTGTTCTGAAGGCGATGGAGTTTGTTAAAAATCCTGTCAAATATGAACAGGCCACATCCTATGGCGCTGCTAAATACATAAAAGACTTGAATGTAGATAAAAAAACCGGAGAACTACGCCCTGGTGGTACTACTCCGACCTTTGACTATGAAAAACTTGCCGAAGAAGAAAAGTATGACGGGTATTACGCTATCGTTACAAGCGAACTTAACATGAGCGACAAGGAAATTATCAATACCTATCGCGGCCTTTGGGAAATTGAAGAGACATTCCGTATTGCCAAAGGAGATTTGGAGGCACGCCCCATCTACTTGCAAAGAGACGACCGCATCAACGCCCATTTGCTTTCCTGCTTTATTTCTCTTGTGATTATGAGATTGCTGCAGAAGAAGACTGGTCGGTTATACTCGTCAGAAAAGATAATCGAGTGCCTGAACAAAATATCTTGCTCTCTTGAGCAAGACAACATCTATTTGTTCGACTATCGTTCCGAGATATCTGATGCGATTGGCTCTGCTATAGGCATTGATTTCACCCGCAAAAGAATGCGGCTCTCTGAAATTAAAAAAATTCTTGGTGATGTTAAAAAATGAGCTATTACACTACAACTTTTTGACAAAAACAAAAAGCCCAAAACCCGCTATTTCAGTGAGGTTGAGGGCTCTTTTCACTCATTTTGCTGCCAAAGTCAGGATATAATTTCCATAAAGTAAATGATATATTTTGTATTGATTTATTTATCGACCCGGTTGCCATTATTACCGAAACTTCGTCTGTCTGTCCGTCAAGCGGCCGAAATATACCTTATCTTGACGCTGTTTGAAGAATAAGGTAACATAATCCTGTAATGCTGTTCAGAATAAGGAGGAACTGGATATGATAAAGTGGGTGGGTTTTCTTTTTTTGTCAGCAATTCTTCTCTCATTGACATTCTTGAGGCCATTGCCTGTATCGGCATCTGAAAACGCAGGACAGGAAGCCGCCGAGTATCTTTATGAACTGGGCCTGTTCCGGGGTACCGGGTTCAACAGTGACGGAACACCTGTTTTTGAGCTTGACCGCAGTCCGACCAGGGCAGAGGCCATAGCTATGCTTATCCGCTTGCTGGGACTTGAGGAGGAAGCGCTGAACTCGACCTATTCCCATCCCTTCACTGATACACAGAAATGGAGCGAGCCTTATATTGCCTACGCCTATAACAAAGGGTTCACTAACGGAGTTTCGCCGACCCGGTTTGGATCGAGCGAGAAAGCGACAGTATCCATGTACGTTACTTTCGTGCTGCGCAGCCTGGGTTATACCGACAGCGGGGATTCGCCGGATTTCAGATATTCCGGTTCGGTGTCCTTCGCTATGGAACTTGGACTGATCGACAGCAGCTTTTCAGGCGACAGAAGCTTTATAAGAAGCGATATCGCGATCATTTCCAAAACTGCACTATCCCTGCCGCTGCGTGACAGCGATCAGACCCTCTACCAGCGCCTGGTCGCCGACGGCGTTATTGTAAATGATCCATACACTGATGATGAANNGAAAACGCACCTTACTGGAACGACGACAAGACAGCCCTGTCGGTGACGACAGAATATGGCATAGATAATGGCTATATAGTATCCCGGCAGACCCTGCTGCGATTTTTCCCGGAGATGGTAAAGGTGCTGTACCCGTCAAGGACAGAAGATATTTTTGTGGATCCGTTTGGTGTTCTGTTGTCCGACAGGTATAATCCCGCTGAGCTTGTGTTTATAGATGCGTTATCATATGAAAAGCATTACGAAAGATACGGATGGACCAACAGCGATATTGTGCGCCTGCCATACGGCAAAACACTGTACCTGGTAGACAACAGCTATAATATCCTTGCCATATGCACTGTCCCCGAGAAAGAGAGTTTGGATGAAGTCACCTTTCACACCCGGGTCGAGATCGATGGTGCCAGGCTCAATGCCGATTACCACAGGGTAGTGGATACGGTTGCCCGTAACTGGGAGCAGAATGTATTCGAACTTGGCGAAGAGCGGTTCAACCCCTGGAATGACGGTCCGCGCGATGCTTACATCCGATTTGTGAAAATGAACGGCAGCTATGTCAGCGATGGATGGTACTGTTCGGTTCTGGTATTAAATCCGGCGATTGAGATAATTCCGGTCGAAGAAGCTGAAAAGACCATGACGCGTGTGTTTTTCTTCTCGGACAATTCACTGCGCCAGGAAGATCCCGATGGCAATGTTACTTACAGCAACTACTATTTTACAGAAGGAGTACTTTATATGAGCGTGGATGACCCAAACGCCCCTGCCAGCCGGGGGTTTTGGTTCACCGAACACAATAATTGGCCCAGGTTGATCTACTTCTTTACCAGGGACGGCGTTTATCTTGGACAGATATTTGTACCGGCAGGATAATGCCGGAGAGTTGCGAAAAACAGGTACTACCGGTAAAGGGATGCACCGTATATTTGTATTGCGGCGCATCCCTTTTTATGTATCCCATGACTGTTTTGTATTTCTGTGGATTTCGTCTGCAATTCGAACATTTTTATGTAAACATGAATATTATATAACAAAAAGAATACAGGAGGGAGTTTGATGTTTGGCANNGAATATACTGCCGAACGTTTCCGCAAACGGCAAGGCCAAAGCGGAAGCAGCCGGCGCTTACGAAATTTCCTGCAAAGATTTCGATATGTGCAAACTGCAGTATTACGACCCTCAGCCGATCACCGGCGCAAGGCTCGCACACGCCTATGTTCCCTTTCAGTGCCTCTGCTGCCTTTATCCGCCGCTGCCGGGACTCAAGCAGGGTACGATATTCCCGGAACTCGACAGACCATATGGAGCCGATCCGGCATATTCGTATGACGGATGAAGCCCGTTCCATTTTTCAGATTTGATTGGAGGTGTTTGGAATGAAAGATGCCCGCGAAAAAATGCTGAGGGAAATCCAGGCTCTTGAATTCATGGAGATAGAACTTAATCTTTATCTCAATACTCATCCGTATGACCAGCAGGCGCTCATGATCTTTATGAATACGGTCCAGCAGCAAAGAATGCTGCGCGACAATTATGAGCGCATGTATGGTCCGCTGACCGCCGGCGCCAGCAATTCGTTCCCGTGGCCCTGGATCGAAAGCCCGTGGCCCTGGGAAGCATGACAGGCACACGCGGTATTCCGTTTGCTCAAAAGGAGGTTGTGTAAATGTGGGTTTATGAGAAAAAACTGCAATACCCGGTTAAAATAAAGAACTGCAATCCCAGGCTCGCCAAATTTATCATTACGCAATACGGCGGGCCTGACGGCGAGCTTGCGGCATCGCTCAGATACCTGAGCCAGCGTTACAGCATGCCGACGGAAGTGGCAAAGGCGACGCTGAATGATATCGGCACCGAAGANNGTCGCAAAGGCAACACTGAATGATATCGGCACCGAAGAACTCGCCCATCTGGAGATAGTCGGCACCATCGTATACCAGCTTACAAAGGGAGTGCCTCCGCAGATCCTTGAGAAGGAAGGCCTCGGCGGATATTATGCCGACCACGACAGGGGCATCTATCCCGTGAACGGGGACGGCGTACCATTCACCGCGGCATATATCGGTGTC
>DCUA01000188.1 GCA_002329675.1 Firmicutes bacterium UBA1426
AACTCCATATTTTGCTCAGAATTCTGATCCCTTCGCATTTCCAAGGTCCCTCAAGCAATCAGTAGTATATCATTGCAACAATACAAGAAACTGGCAAAGAGCTCTCCTTTTAATTGATCAGAAATTGAAATATAATCACTCACTGAAGTGCTTCGCATCCCGCATCTGCTAAAATTGTTCACAGATGGGATATAAATCAGAAAAATGAACTATTATAAATGAGTTTGTGATTTTTATCGATTGTTCTTGATAACCGTCCATATGTACTATATAATGGGGTACACGCAATAATAATATCTACATAATGTGGAGGATGATGAATATGAAAACAGTCGTGAAGCGGGACGGATCCGTCGTCAGCTTTAATAGCAGCAAGATTAAAAACGCAATATTAAACGCAATGCTTGAAACCAAAGAAGGAATCGACGATAAGCTCGCCGGAGACATCGCAGATGCCATTGAGAAGCAGGTTGAAAGATCTACCAGGAAAGTCAATGTTGAAGATATCCAGGACCTTGTAGAAGATTTCCTCATGGCCAGTGAGAGAAAGGATGCAGCAAAAAAATACATCATCTACCGTTATGAGCGGGATAAGACGAGAGATGCCAGAAAGCGCAGAGACGGGCGGATTATTTCCGAGGACTTTGTCAGCGTCTATAAGCATAAACCTTCACCCATGAATCAGCTCGGGAGTTTTGTGTTCTATCGTACTTATTCCAGATGGCTGCCGGATGAGCACCGCAGGGAGTATTGGTGGGAGACGGTGAGACGTGCGGTAGAATATAACTGCAGCCTTGTCCCGACTTCGAAGGAAGAAGCAGAAAAATTATATAAAAATGTCTTTGAACTCAAGCAATTCCTCTCAGGCAGAACTCTATGGGTAGGAAGCACCGATGTGTCAAAATACTATCCCATGTCCAATTTTAACTGCTCCTTTCAGGTCATTGACAGCTTTGCTGCTTTCCGGGACATCTTCTACCTGCTTATGGTGGGCTCCGGTGTCGGCGTGCGGATCCTGAAGTCGGACATTGCCAAACTTCCTATGGTGCGAACGGATATAGAGATCATACACGAATCCTACACGCCTCTTTTAAAATCATTGAGGCAGGACAGTACCGCCCTGGAGTTTAGCCACAACGATACGATAAAAATAACCATCGGCGACAGCAAAGAAGGCTGGGTACAGGCTCTGGACTACTTCCTGAAAGTCCATTACAGCACGGAATACCGCAAGATCAAAACGATTATACTGAACTACGACCAGGTCCGGAGCAAGGGTGAGAAATTAAGGACCTTTGGCGGAACGGCCAGCGGGCATTCCAGTATGAAGAACATGTTTATAAAGATCAGTAAAGTGATTGAAAAGGCCGCCAGCCGCACTACAGTAAACAAGGTTAAGCTCCAGCCCATAGATTGCCTTGATATAGCCAATATCATCGGTGAGAATGTAGTAGTTGGTGGTGTTCGGAGAACAGCAGAAATCGTTCTCATCGATCAGGATGACAAGGCATGTATTCAGGCAAAGAGCGAGCTCTATAAAAAAGTGGATGAAAAATGGGTCATCGATTCAGAGATTGCCCATAGGCAGATGAGCAACAATTCCATTTACTACAGGAAGAAGCCTACTCGCGAGCAGCTTCACTGGCATATCGAACAGATGCGTTATTCAGGAGAGCCGGGATGGGTCAATGAGGAGGCAGGAGCCAAGCGACGGCCTGATTTCAACGGCGTCAACCCCTGTGCAGAGATTCTCTTAGATTCAAAGGGCATGTGCAATCTGACCACAATCAACGTCATGGCCTTTGTAAAGGATGGGGTTCTTGATCGGGAAGGTCTTATGGAGGCGCAGAAGCTTTCCGCAAGGGCCGCCTACCGCATGACCTGCACCGAGCTGGAGATTCCTGAATGGAATGCCGTACAACAGCGGGATAAGCTCCTGGGCTGTTCTCTTACCGGTTGGCAGGATTTGGTGAATGCTCTGTCTCTATCACGTGAGCAACAGGAAGAGCTTCTGCAGGAATTACGCAGCACTGCAAAGACGGCAGCAGCGGAATACGCCAGAGAATTAGGTCAGGGTGAGCCCATACTTGTTACAACGATCAAGCCGGAAGGAACCATAAGCTTGCTGCCGGTCGTATCCAGTGGAGTGCACTTCTCCCATGCACCTTATTTTGTAAGACGGATACGGATCAGCAGCGACGATCCGCTGGTTAAGGTATGTGAAGAATTGGGCTATCCGGTCTTCCCCGAGGTGGGTCAGGACTGGGACAGCTGCGTAACCAAGGTAGTCGAGTTTCCCGTAAAGGCACCGGCGGGTAAGCTTAAAGGTGACGTTACGGCGATCGAGCAGCTGGAAATCTATAAGATGTTCATGAGCAATTACGTGGATCACAACTGCTCCATCACAGTCCATGTGAGGGACCATGAATGGGAGGACGTAGAACAATGGGTATGGGACAACTGGGATGATACAGTGGCGCTGTCTTTCCTGTCCTATGAGGACAGCTTCTACGAACTGCTCCCATTTGAAGAAATTTCCGAAGAGGAGTATAATAAAAGGGTAGGTGAAATGAAACCGTTTATCCCTTCCTTGATCTCTAAGTATGAGAAGGAGGAAGTGGAGTATGATATAGGCAATGAAGGATGTGAGGGAGGAGTATGTCCGGTCAGATAATTATGACCATCAGCACACAGCCGGGTTGCGGAGGTGTTGAAATCGGTCAGCGCCTTGCGCGGCGGATACCTGCGGTCTATGTGGATAAAAAGGCAGTGGAAAAAGCCGCTCAGGGTCTTGATGCAGTGCTGGAAAACAGCAATGATTCCAAAACAAAAAGTAAGTTTTGGGAGTTGTTAGGGCAAACGCCGATATTGACAAATCTGGAATCCTACATTCCCGAAATGAGAAGCGTAGTGAGCGATGCGGAGGTCCATGAAAAGGAAGAAGCGATACTGCTGAAGCTGGTAGGCAAAAAAACAGCTGTCGTTGTGGGCAGAGGCGGCTTCTATCGGTTCCGGGAATACCCCCGATTGATCAGGATCTTCCTGGGCGGGGATTGGCAGTACAGGCTTGATAACTACAAGCGTTTCTATTCGCTAAACGATCAGGATGCTGAAGGATTACTGCACACTACGGATCAGGCTACGGAACGTTACATTCATAAAGTAACAGGTAAGGATATGTTGGATATTCGTAACTATGATTTGTCGTTCAATGTGAGCCACGTGGATTTCAATTTAATAGTTGAGTTGATCTTAGAGTATGCACATCATCGATTTCAGTGAATATGCCCCCTGCTGATACCAGCGGGGGGCATAAGTATAATTATGATTTATGAGGTTATGTACCTCGTTGTAAAGTCATCCGTCCTAATTGTCGATAACATTACTTTTGAGTGCTTTCTTCGGTATTCTTCTCGCGGAATACGGCTTTACTGATTCCAAAGCCGATAGCCAGGCCGATACCCACCGCCAGAATAATACCTCCTATTTCCATAGATGGATTTAATTGCATTAAAATCACAGGAAGTGCAATTGCTCCTATTATTGGTAAAATAGCCTTCTTCATGGTTCGTCACCTCCTTCCTTTTGATATCTTAAAATGAGAATAAGACACAAAAATGGACAACCATAAAACAATGGCTATCCACCCTGATAGTCTCATCTCACATAAGGACATCATATCCAAAAGGACGTAGATGACTTACTCCGCAAGAATAGCTTTCGCTAATACTGCTTTGACCGAAGACAATTTATTTATTTTTTATTATTATAAATCGCTAAAATAAAAATGTAAAGAAAAAATTAAAAGAAAGCGAGAGAAATGTTCTCCCGCTTCCTTTTTGTATACCACCGCGTTTTCGAAACCGATTAGAGATTCGGGGTCTTATGACGTACGGGCTTGCATTTGACGAATTTGCCATCGCCTTTTTTACCGACGAATTCGCCATCTTTATAAACCAGCTTGCCTCTGCTGTAAGTAGCAACTGGATAGCCCTTAAGCTTAACGCCTTCCCAAATGGTGTGGTCATAGTCGGAGTGCATATTGTTTACGCTGACCGTGAATTCCTTTTTGGGATCATAGAGCACGATGTCAGCATCAGCGCCGGGAACCAGCATTCCTTTTTGAGGAGCACAGCCGAAGAGCTTAGCCGGGTTGGTGCAGCAGAGCTCGACCGCCTTATTGAAGGTGATCCTGCCTTTATTTGCTTCAGAGAGCATATAGGGGAACATGTTTTCTATACCTGCACAGCCATTGGGGATCTTTGTGAAATCGTCTTTGCCCCAATCTTTTTCATAAGACTGGAACGGGCAGTGGTCGGTAGCTATTGTAGTGATATCGCCTCTCTTGATGCCTTCCCAGAGAGCATCCTGGCTGGCTTTGCCCTTCATTGGGGGAGAGCATACGAAGTTGCGGCCATCTTCTCTCTTATAAACTTCGTTGGTAAAATAGAGATATTGGGGGCAGGTCTCAGCAAAGATAGGATAGCCTTCATCCCTGGCCTTTGTGACTTCTTCCATACCCTGGGCATTTGCCAGATGTACAATATATAAAGGAGCATTCAGGCTCTTTGCCCATTGAATGGCTCTAAAATCGGCTTCTCCTTCAACAAACTCCGGACGGCTGGCATAATGATACCAGGCAGAGGTCTTGCCTTCTGCTTTGAACTCGGCGATGAGAGTGTCAATGATTTCTTTGTTTTCTGCATGTACGCCGATGAGGGCACCTACTTCTTTAGCTTTTCTTAATACCTGGTAGAACAGACCGTCGGTAACCCCGAAGTCATAGACCATGAAGACTTTGAAGCTGGAGACGCCAAATTTAACGGACTGCTCCATGCTTTCAATCAAATCTCCGGATAAATCCTTTACGCCAGTATGGAAGGCGTAGTCTACACAGGCCTGTGGCGCACAGAGTGCATCTCTTCTTTTGACAGCATCCACCAGGTTCTCTCCGAAATCCTGAAGGACAAAGTCAAAGACTGTTGTGGTTCCTCCGCATGCAGCAGCCCTTGTTCCTGCTTCGTAGCTGTCGGCGGAAATTGTTCCGCCGAAAGGCATTTCCAGGTGTGTGTGTCCATCAATAGCACCGGGAAGGACTAAAAGGCCCTTTGCATCCACAACGGTAGCTTCCTTGTGTCCTTTCGGATCCAACTTGGCTCCAATGGCTTTGATCTTGCCGTCTTTCACCGCAATATCACCCTTAAAGGTAGCCTCGGCAGTAACGATAGTACCGTTTTTAATGATTAAATCCATCTGTTCATTCCCTCCAATCATTATCTTGTACGGTTATATTGAATATGTGATGCAGATACAAGTAGAAGCTTTTGGTTGCCAAAAGCTTCTACTTATTAGTGACCAAAACTGATCGGTTTATGAATAGTTGTAAATTTAGATTATCTTTCGGTCATAGCTTCCGATTCTTCTTCAGTTACGAAGGAGTCTCTTGCAAATGAAGGCGACTTCATCAGGAGTACATAGACTACCATGCCGACTACGAATGAGAAAATATAGCCATTGGCTGAAATGTAATCCATGAGAGAGGGAACTCCGCCACTATACAGCCATACTGTATTTCCGAGAAGCGGTAGTATGAATGCAGCGACCCATGCTATGATGGCTGCCCAGTTGATACCGTTGTTGTACCAGTATCTGCCCTTGTCACCGGCATATAGTGCAGCAACATCTAACCTGCGTTGCTTACAGATATAGTAGTCAGCAACGAAGATAGCGGCTATGGGAGCTAAGATCATGCCATAGTTATTCATCCAGGTAAAGATATAAGCAGCACCGGAACCGAAGATCCACCAGGGCTGGAAGACGAATGTAGCGATGATGCAGGCGGCGATAACGCCCTTTCTGTAGGAGATCCTCTGAGGACTCAGGTTACTGAATCCGTTGGCCGGTGCGACCACATTGGCGGCAACAGTAGTTGTAAGAGTTGCCAGGACAACACCGATAGCAGCGATGATAATAACGAGCTTGTTGTCAACATAGTAGAATACATTGGTAGGATCGAACAAAGCCTCACCCATAACGAGCTTTGTTGCCTGTGCAAAGTAAGCACCGATGAAAGCCATGGCGAACATGGGAATAGGTACACCGTAAAGCTGACCTCTAAATTGAACCTTCTGGGATTTCGCATATCTTGAGAAGTCCGGAATGTTCAATGCCATGGTAGCCCAGAAAGCGATGTTTCCGGTAAGGCAGGCAGCGAAGACGTAGAAGAAGCCTCCGTTTGCGTCAATTGCAGCCCAGTCTATACCTTGCTGCATGACCTCGCCGACTCCATAGCCTGCATTGACTACCAGAGCGATGGACCATGCAAGCAGAAGTGCCATGACGACAACCAGTATCGGGGAGCCGATATTCTGGACCCATTTGATGTTCTCAAAGCCGTTGTAAGCAACCCATGCAACGAAAAGCATGAAGATGAAGAATCCGATCAATTGCCCAACGACAACAGCGTCGTTACCAGGAAGGGCAACTGTTATGCTGGTGTCTCTGAAAAAGTAAAATGCCGTTCCAAGCATAGCAGCAAAGGCACCACCGCCGACCCAGGACTGTACAGATACCCAGCCGCAGGCGACGAGGCCTCTCATGACTGACGGAACGTGAGCGCCTGTTGCTCCAAAAGTCATTCTGGCAAATACGGGGAATGGAATACCGTATTTGGTTCCTGCGTGAGAGTTGAGCTGAATTGGGATAAGAACGATAATATTGCCAAGGACTACGTTGAAAATAGCAAGCCAGGGCGATAGTCCAAGAGCGATGGCAGCTGAGGCCAGTGAGAGGGATGGAATACAGATACACATACCGACCCAGAGGGCGGTGATGTTGTATGTAGTCCAGGTTCTCTGAGATACAGAAGATGGTTCCAGGTCTTCGTTGTAGTACTTCGAAGATACCAGTTCTGCGCGAGCCGCATCGGTAAGTTCGTACAAACCACCTGTCTCTTTTTGAGTGTACTGTGACATTTTGCACCTCCATATAAAAAATTAAGAAAACATTACGCCTTTATTATAGTATAAAGATAAGGAAAAAGATAGTATTATTTAATTTTTTAGAATATTCCATGTTGTAAGAAAAAAACCAGCAAAATCAATGGTTTGAAGAAATCGCATCCAAAAAAGTCGGATAAAAATCAAAAAATGTAACCAGTTTAATTTAATCTGATATTTTTTTAATGACCCACTGAAAAAGATTATTAATATTCTCCGGCTAAACCGTGCAACAGCATCTCAAGTAGCGTGTTTTCGTTGTCAGAATAACTTTCTTCCCCAGTCCTGTCTTTCTCAGAATGATTGTATTCGGAAAAAAGACCACAGCGATAACTGATATAAGCCCCAATCGCGCCCATGATCGTGAATGCTGCTGCTGTGGGATCCACAGGTGCAAATTCCTTCCGTGAAACTCCTTCAGTGATAATGAAAATGAGGGTAGAGAGACGATAATGCAGAAGACGGTTCAGACTCGCCCTTAAATCAGGATATTGATCCAGTGGGAATTCCTGATAGAGCTGGTCGATAAAGTTCTTCCCGTTGCTGAATTGCTGAGCCATTTTCATGTCGAAATGGATATAGCGCCGCAGCTGTTCCCTGCAGGAAGTATTATTGTGAGTGATTTCCTCTTTCATGCAGGCATAACGACTTACAACGTGATGCTGAAGGAGCTCGGTGAACAGAGCCTCTTTGCTGCTGAAATATTCGTAGATGGTGCCTTTTCCGATTCCCGCTGCATTTGCAATATCTATTATTTTCGTGTCAATGTATCCGTTCTCAACAAAGAGCTTCAAGGCGGTATCCAGGATCAGATCCCGCTTTCCGACAGACGGTGCATTTGCAGCACTATTGACTTTTTTCACTTAAGGTCTTCTCCTTTCTCCACTGCTCTTCAAGGATCTCAATTTCCTTTGCTCTTGCCGCCTTTCGCAGCAGCCTGTGCTGCTTTGCATCATCCATCATGGCATAGAGCACCGGGACCAATATCAATGTCACCACAGTTGAACCCAACAGACCCCCGATGATGGATACTCCCAGGGGAGACATGATTTCTCCGCCATCGCCGAAGCCCAGTGACAAAGGTATCATTCCTACTACGGTTGTTATAGTAGTCATCAATATAGGGCGAAGCCGGTATATACCTGCTTCAACCAAAGCTTCCTGAAGAGGCAGGACATCCTTCCGCAGCTTGATAAATTCAATGAGCAGAATGGAGTTGTTTACTACGATACCCACCAGCATTATCAGTCCGAGGAACGATGTTATAGACAGGGTTTTTCCTGTCAGGAACAGAGCTAGGAAGGTTCCTGACACAGCAAAGGGAATTGCGATCATGATAATAAAGGGCTGAGTCAGGGATTCGAACTGAGAGGCCAGAACCATGTAGACAAGCAGTATCGCTACAAGCAAAGCCAGGAACAGATCGCCGAAAGCATCTACCATCTGCTCGTACAGTCCACCTTCTTCATAGGAATATCCATCTGGGAAAGGATATTCATTCAGCAGTGCAAATACGCCATCTGAGACTTTTGCCAGATCATTATCGCCTACGGATACATTTACTGTGATGTATCTCTCCTGATTGGACCGATCTATACGGGAAGGCGAATTTCCGATTTCCAGTTCTGCAATCTGACCCACAGGAACGGAAGCACCGGAAGCAGTAGGAACCAGGATTTGCTGCATGTTATCGATGGATGCGCCGTATGCATCTGACAAAGAGAGATTGACTTCAATTTCCTTGCCATCGATTTTCAAATTTGTTGTGGAAGTCCCTGAAAGGGAACTATCCAGCGCATTAGCCAGCTGATAGGCCGTTACTCCGTAAAAAGCTGCTGTGCTCCTGCTCAGTTTAACGCGTACTTCAGGACTGCCTTCCTGGATGCTGGTACTAGTCTCGGTCACGCCTGGGACAGATAATAGTATATCTGCCAGATCATCGCCGATCGACCTCAGTATGCCGAGCTCGCTGCCTTTGACTGTAATGGCGATATCGCTCCCGCCCATCATGGAAGTAATAGATGACGTTTCAATAATAGAGATTTCCGCTCCCGGCAAAGTGCTGAATTCCTGCCGGACATCTTCGATGATTTCCCATATGGAGCGATCCCGATCCTGTTTCGGAACCAGCATGACCCCTACTGTTGACGATTGGGATCCAAGGAAAGCGGAAGTCACACCAATGTTCATG